>NZ_JBIUBE010000002.1:358551-834984 GCF_044593395.1 Streptomyces sp. NPDC052301
TCACCGCCGCCACCACCCTCACCACCACCGTGGCCACCACCGCCACTCGGACGGTCGGTGTTCTCAGGATCGCCACCACCCTCACCGCCGCCACCACCCTCACCACCACCGTGGCCACCACCGCCACTCGGACGGTCGGTGTTCTCAGGATCGCCACCACCCTCACCGCCGCCACCGCTGTCACCGCCGCCGTCGCCATCGCGGTCGTAGATGCCGCCGTGACCGAAGTGACCGGCGTCCCCGCCGCCGTCCCCGCCTACGCCGCCGAAGCCGCCATCCCCACCTGTACCGCCGAAGCCGCCGTCCCCACCTGCACCGCCGAAGCCGCCGTCCCCACCTGCACCACCGAAGCCGCCGTGCCCACCGAGGTCGCCGAAGCCACCGGAACCGACACCGCCGTCACCGAAACCACCGGCGCCCGGACCGCCGTCACCGAGACCCCCGTCGGCACCGCCGAAGCCACCATCGGCACCTCCGCCGAGGCCGCCGAAGTCGCCGAAGCCGCCGAAGCCTCCCTCGGCACCCGTGCCGAGCTGCCCACCGAGGTCACCCGGGCCGCCGAGATCCGCACCCGCGCCCTCGTCGCCGAACCCGCCGAAATCGCCGAACCCGCCGAAATCGCCCGGTCCGCCCGCCACCTCGGCGGGAGACCGGTCGAGCAACGGGCCGCCGAGCAGACTGTGGGAACCGGGCGCCGCCATGTCGAAGTGGTCGGGGACGGCCGGGCCGCCGGCGTCGTGGTAGCCGGCGACCTGGTCCGCCGGGACGGCGTGGGATGTGGCGCTGTCGTCGGGCGTGGAGACGTCGTGCGTCGCCCCGGAGACATCTCCCGCGGGAACCGTGTGGCCGGCCGTCACGTCGTGGTGCGCCAGCGCATGCGCCGCGCTTCCGAAGAACAGGGACGACTTGGACAGCCGTGGATCGAGAGCGGCCGGCCCCCCGGCGGTGCCGGACTCGACGCGGAGGGAGCGGAGTTCGGCGACCTGCGCGGGCGACAGGCCGAGTCTTCGCGCCACCTCACCGGTGTCGCCGTCGAGTTCGACGCGGAAGGCCGGGTCGACGGCCAGGCGGGTCAGGGCAGCGCGATAGGCGTCGTCGGTCATGGTTCGGTCTCCGTCGGTCTGCGGGCACTGATGCCGATCGCGGCGGAGCCGAGGATCCCCCTGGTCGGCGGCAACTGCCATTTCCGGCCATCCCCGCCGATACCTGCTGGACACGTTATAGAGCCTTGGCATGGGCAACGCAAGAGCAACGAGCAGCGCGGTCGGCAGATGAGGGCGCTCCGCCGGGCTGCGCGCCCACCGATCAGATACGGCCACCGACCTGTCGCCGTGCCGACGGAATCACGCACAGCGGTGCCCGGAGCCGCCCTTGTGAGCTGCCTCACCTCCCACCGCCCGAGCGCCGCGCGAACTGCCTGGCCAGGGGCCTGCGTTCCGATGCGCCGCCGCTTCCTGGCCGGATCCGTCAGTAATCTGTCATTGCAGCCAGTACGTCAGCCGATACAGGCTGTGACCGTGTTGGAACGACGGGTTGTTGTGGTGGTGTACGCGGGCGCGATGGCCCTGGACATCACCGGGCCGATTGAAGTGTTCGATACCGCGAACCGGCTGCTGGGAGCCGCGGGCACCCCCTACCGGACCGAATTCGTCTCCGCCGACGCGCCACTGGTGCGCACGAGTTCGGGGGTGGTGGTGGAGGCCTCGCCCCTGGAGGCGGGACTGGGCCCGATCGACACGCTCCTCGTACCGGGCGGGTGGAGTCTCCACAGCGCGCTCCGGGACCATGCGCTCGTGTCCTGGATCGGCGGGGCAGCCGCCCGGTCGCGCAGAGTCGCCTCGGTCTGCGGCGGTTCCTTCCTGCTGGCGGAGGCCGGCCTCCTCGACGGCAGGCGCGCCACCACACACTGGGCGTACAGCGAGGCGATGGCGTGCCGCTATCCGGATGTGACCGTGGACGGCGAGCCGATCTTCGTCTGGGACGGCCCCTTCGTGACGTCCGCGGGGGTGTCCACGGGCATCGACATGGCGCTGGCCCTGGTGGAGGACGATCACGGATCGGCGCTCGCCCTGGAGACGGCACGGTTCCTGGTGCTGTTCCTCAAGCGGCACGGAGGCCAGTCCCAGTACAGCGCCGTCCTGGACGCCCAGTTGGCCGACCACCCGCCGATCCGGGCGGCACAGGAGTGGATCCTGCAGAACCTGGGCAGCCCGCTGCCCGTCGCCGAGATCGCCCGGCAGGCCAACATGAGTCAGCGCAACTTCGCCCGGGTCTTCCGGCGCGAGGTGGGCACGACACCCGGCCAGTACGTCGAGCGGACGCGCATCGCCCGCGCCCGCGAACTGCTGGAGACCACAGGCCTGACGATCAGCCAGATAGCCGGCCGCTGCGGATTCGCCACCACCGAGACGTTCTTCCGTTCCTTCGGACGCACTCTGGGGCTCACCCCCAGGGAATACCGGCTCCGCTTCCAGGTGATCTCACCGTCAGGCCTCATCGACCGCCGCCACGAGCGGCAGGGGAGCCCCGCATGACCACCACCTCGGACTTACCCGAGACAGAGACGATACGCCTGGTCGACCATCTGGCCGGGGAGCTCGCCAGGGCCGGCGTCACCCACATGTTCGGCGTCGGCGGCGCGAACATCGAGGACCTGTACGACGCAGTGCACCGCGGCGGCGCCGTCCGCGGTGTCGTCGCCAAACACGAGTTCTCCGCCGTCACCATGGCCGACGGATACGCCCGTACCAGCAGGCGCCTGGGCGTCGTTGCCGCCACCTCGGGCGGTGGGGCGATGAATCTGCTGCCGGGTCTGGCGGAGGCGTACGCCTCCCGGGTGCCGGTGCTGGCGCTGGTGGGCCAGCCACCGACCGGCGAGGAAGGGCGCGGGGCGTTCCAGGACACCAGCGGCAAGGCCGGCTCCTTCGACGCACGGGAGGTCTTCGCTCCCGTCTCCCGGTTCTGCGCCCGGGTCGACGACCCGGACTCGCTCACGCAGTTGCTGCCGCGTGCCGTCGCGGCGGCACAGGCCGATCCACGCGGTCCGGCCGTTCTGTTGCTCCCCAAGGACGTACAGCAGGCGCGGATCCAGGTGCCCGCCCGCGGTCCGGCCCCGGCGCCGGGCGGCCCCGCGACGGCGTCCGCGGCGCGACTCGACGCGGCCGCCGTCGGCGCCGTGTCGGACGCCCTGCGCAACGCCGGTCGCGTCCTCGTCGTCGCCGGCGAGGACGTCGCCGCCGCCGACGCGCGTGGGGAACTGGCCGAACTGGCCCGGCGCCTCGGGGCGTGGGTGGCGGTCACCCCCGACGCCAAAGACGTCTTCGACAACCGTGATCCGCACTTCGCGGGCGTGGCCGGGGTGATGGGTCACGCCAACGTCGAGGACTGTCTGCGCCGGGCCGACGTGTGTCTGCTGGCCGGGACCCGGCTGCCGCTCCTGGCACGTGGCGGCCTCGACCGGGCCCTGGCCGCCACCGACGTCGTGAGCCTCGGCCCGGAACCGCCGTTCGTGGCGGGCACCGCACTCCAGGGGAACCTGCGGGACGCGCTGCGCGCGGTGACCGCCCGGCTGCCGTCGCACCCGCGCCCCTGCCCGCCGCACGCCGGTCCCGTCCCCAGGCCCGTGCCGGGTCCGCTCCCGCAGGCCCCGGAGCGGACCGTCTCCCATGCCCGGGCGGTCGCCGCGGTCGAGGCGGCACTCCCTGAGGACGCACACGTCTTCGTGGACGCCGGCAACGCGGGGGCCGGCGCGATCCACCTCCTCCCGGCGCCGCGCCACGGCCGCTTCGTGGTGGCGGTCGGCATGGGTGGCATGGGCTACACCTTCGGCGCCGGCATCGGCGCCGCGCTCGCCACCGGCCGGCGCACGTACGTCCTCGCCGGCGACGGGTCCTTCTTCATGCACGGCATGGAGGTGCACACCGCCGTGGAGTACGACGCCCCCGTGACGTTCGTGATCTTCAACAACAACGCCCACGCCATGTGCGCGCTGCGGGAGGAGTTCCTCCAGGGCGGCGTCCGCAGCGACGACCTGTTCGCACGGACCGACCTCGCCGCCGGAGTGGCCGCCGCCTTCCCGTCGTTGGAGGCCACGGGAGTCACCGACGCGGCGGACCTGCGCACGGCGCTGCTGCGCAGCAACGCGGGCGGCGGCCCGGCGTTCGTCGCGGTGGCCTGTGACCCACGGGAGATCCCCCCGTTCCTTCCCTTCCAGTCCTTCACCGAAGCCAGCAGAACCAAGGAGAGTTCAGATGAGCGAGGAGCCGTCCGCGTCGGCTGACATTCCCGGTCTGATCCGGATCGAGAACGCCGGCAAGGAGGAACTGACCGCCCACTGCATGGAGCTCACCCACGCGGTCTACCCGCACCACCAGGTCTACGGGCAGTACTGCACCATCCACGAGTACGTCGACTGCCCTCCGGAGCAGGTCTACGACTACCTGCGCCAGGGGCACCACCTGGAGGAATGGACCTGCAGCCTGCGGGACTTCGCCCCCTCCGGCACACCGGGGCTGTGGGTCGGTCACGACCGGCTGGAGGACGACACCAGGATCTACTGCAAGGTGCTCGCGAACCCCGAGGCCATGACCGTGGACTACCACTGTTCCTGGGACCAGGGCGAGAAGCTGTGGATGATCTACCTCATGCGTGTCGTTCCGGCCCGGCTGGTACTCGACAGGCCGGGTTCGGTGATCACCTGGACCAACTGCCGGCACCCCTACTACGACGACAACCCGCATCCCGCTCTGGCCCCGCGCCCGGACCGGCCCTGGGTGGGCGACTACTGGGACCTCTTCTACGCCGGCCACACCGTGGAGATGCGCAACCTCAAGGCCATCCTGGAACACCGTCACCGGCGCGGCCTTCCGGTCGCGGCTCCGGCGCGGACGGTGACACGATGACGACGGTCAGCCTCACCGACGTCGCGAGCTACCTGCCCGGCGAGCCGGTCCCCGCGGAGTTCTACACGGACTTCCCCGGAGCCGAGGACAAGCTCCGCGACCACCCCATGTTCAAGGTTCCGCCGTCACGGCACCACGTGGCCAGGGACGAGACCAACGCGGACATGGTCGAGCGCGCCGTACAGCCCCTGATCGAACGGCACGGCGCGGCCGAGATCCGGGGGGTCGACGTGCTGCTGGTGCACAGCCAGTTGCCGGACCTGCCGTTCGTGGGCGCCGGGACCGAGGTGGCGCGTCGGCTGGGCCTGAACCCGGAGTGGCTGGTCGACGTGGCCAACGCGGGCTGCGCGTCCTTCGTGTACATGATGAAGCTGGCCCGGCAGATCCTCACCTCCACCGACGCGAAGACCGCGCTGATATGCAACGCGCAGAGCGCTGCGGGCCAGTGGTTCACCCAGTCCGAGGTGCGCAGACTCGCCCAGGCGGCGATCCCGGGCGACGGATGCGGGGTGGGGTACCTGACGACGTCGGCACAGTCACCGGTCCTCGACGTGGAGACCCGGCACATCGGCGCGTACGCCGGCGACATGACCGTGGCGGTCGACGACGGTCGCAAGTACTGGGAGCCGGGAGAGTCCCAGCTGCGGATCGGGTTCACCGACGCCAGTGTCGCGAAGGTCCTGGCACGCGGGAACCGCCTCGTCCCCGAGGTGGTCACGGAGCTGTGCCGCCGGCTCGGCGTGGCCGGCACCGACATCGACGTCCTCGTCACCAACCAGCCGAACCGCACCTTCCTGCGGAACTGGCGCGAGGCGCTGCAATTGCCGGCCGAACGGCACCTGCACACGTTCGACGAGTACGGGAATCTGTTCGGAGCGGCGATCCCGATCACCCTGGACCAGGGGATCAGCTCCGGGCAGGTGGCGGACGGCGACCTGGTGGTGCTCGGCGGGTTCGCCCACGCGGGCGACTTCGCCGGTGCCGTCGCCGTTCGCTGGCGCGGCGGACGGGCCTGAGCCGTTGATCCACTGAGAGGCAACTGAGAGGTGGCTGTGCCACGCTGGCGCGCCCACCTCCGAGGAGCCTCTGAATGACTCTGATCAACGGTCTGCCCGCCCATGTGCTGTTCGTCCATGTGGTCGTCGTGCTGATACCTCTCACCGCGCTGGCCCTGGTGACAGCCGCGCTGTGGCCGCGCGCCGCCCGGCGGCTCGGCGTTCTGCTGCCGGTGCTCGCCCTCCTGGCCCTGGCGAGCGTGCCGCTGACCACGCACGCCGGCGAATGGCTGGAGCGGCACGTCGACGACGACGCCCTCGTGCGTCGGCACACCGAGTTGGGTGACGGGCTGCTGCCGTGGGCCATGGGCCTGTTCGTGCTGGCGGCGGCCGTCTGGTGGGCGGGGCGGCGCGCTTCGGCGGAGTCCGGGCGGAACGGCGGAACGCGCTGGACCGCCCTGCCGGTGCGGATCGTCGTCGGCGTGCTCTCGCTGGCCGTCGCGGTGGGGGCGGTCGTGGACGTCTACCGGATCGGTGACTCCGGAGCGAAGGCCGCCTGGCACGACGCCTACTCGAAGACGGGCCGCTCTTCCTGACGGGGACAATCAGCCGGAGAGGACCTTTCCCCAGCCCTCGGCGACCGTCACCTTCGCCTTCTCCAGTTGCGCGTCCGTCGGGAACTGCGGCGTTCCCTCGACCGTCGGCAATCGCGCCGCGGCGGCCTTGTCGAGAGTGCCGTCCTGCCTCATGACGTCCATGAGCACCGGGCGGGCGTAGGAGCGCAGCCGAAGGTTCTGGCCCTGTGGACTGAAGAGGTACTCCTGCCACAGCCGGGCAGCCGCCGGATGCGGGGCGTTCTTGTTGACCGCCAGTGCGAAGTACTGGGCGAAGCTGCCGTCGAAGGGGATCGCGACCTGCCAGTTCACGCCCTTGTCGCGGAGTTGGTCGGCGTAGTGCAGGTTGATGTAGTCCCAGTTGATGCTGATGGGGGTCCGGCCGTCCTCGACCGTCGCCAGGTCGGAACTGAGCGGGTTGAGGTTCCCCTTCCGCTGGAGCTGGGCGAAGAAGTCGAGGCCGGGCTGGACGTCCGCGAACGACCCGCCGTTCGCCAGCGCGGCCGCGTAGACGCCGGCGAAGGCGGTGGCGGATCGGCGCGGGTCGCCCTCCAGTGCGACCTTGCCTCTGTAGGTGGGCTTCAGCAGGTCGGTGAAGGTCTTCGGGCAGGGGGCGACCCGGTTGGCGTCGCAGCCGATGGAGATGTAGCCCCCGTAGTTGTTGGTCCAGCGGGCGTCGGGATCCTTCTGATTGGCGGGGATCGAGTCATAGGCGGCGACCTTGTACGGGGCGAGCAGATTCTGCGCCGCCGCGCTCCTCGCGAACGTGTCGCCCACGTCGATCACGTCGGGAGCCGTCGGCCCCTTGCCCCGTTTCCGCAGGGCGTCGATCTCGTCCTCGCTGTGGGCCAGCGGATTCTCGACGGTGACCTTGATCCCGTACTTCTTCTGGAAGCCGTCGATCAATCCGCCGTAGTCGGCCCAGTCACGCGGCAGCGCCATCGCTCTGAGCGTGCCCTCCCGCTTCGCCGCGGCGATCAGCGCGCGCATGCCGCCCACGTTCTCGGCGGAGGTGGCCACCGCCGGCTTCACGAGTGCGGCGGGCGGTGGGTTCCCGCATGCGCTCAGTCCCGCGCCCAGTCCCAGTGCCGCGAGAGCGGAGCAGCCGAGGACGGCCGCTGCTCGGGCACGGGGTGTGGTCACGACTGCTCCAGGGCGGGGATGAGGGTGTCACCGGAGGACGTGTGCTGGGTACAGAGCGCCGTCGAGGTCAGGGTACCCGGCCTCCTGGGCGCCGGTACGGCGCCGACGGGCCCGCGACCACCGCCTTTCCGTAGCGGAAGGGGGTGTGCGCGTCATTCACAGTTCCGTGTCGTCCCATGGGCCGAGCAGGATCTCGTCGAGTCCCTCCTTCTCCGGCGTGGCGCCGGTGCCGAGGGACTGTTCCGCCCAGATGACCTTGCCGGTGGGGGTGTAGCGGGTCCCCCAGCGTTCGGCGAACCGGGCGACCAGCAGGAGTCCGCGACCCCCCTCGTCGGTGACTTCCGCCCGGCGCAGGCGGGGCGATGTGCTGCTGCCGTCCGAGACCTCGAAGATCAGGGCGCCCGCGGCGGGGCCGCTGGTCGGGGCCGTGCGGAGCAGCCGTACGGCGATGGGCTCGGCGCCGTAGCGGATGGCGTTGGTGATCAGCTCGCTGAGGATGAGTTCGGCGGTGAAGGTCATCTGCTGCTCCAGGCCCCACTCCGTCAGCCGGCGGGCGCAGGCCGCGCGGACCGGGGCCACCGCCGCCGGGTCACGGGGCACGTCCCACGCGGCGGTCTGCGCCGGCCCGAGCCGGCGCGTGCGGGCCACCAGGAGGGCGATGTCGTCCCCGGGCCGGTCGGACAGCATGGCCTCCATGACCGCCGCGCAGGTGGCCTCCGGTGTTCGCTCGGGCCCGGAAAGAGCATCACGCAGGGCCTCCAGGCCGGCGTCGATGTCCCGGGTGCGGTCCTCGATCAGTCCGTCGGTGTAGAGCACCAGCCGGGAACCCTCGGGCACGGTGAGCTCGGCCGTCTCGACCGGCAGGCCGGCACCGAGACCCAGCGGCGGGGAGACGGGCAGCCGGGGGAAGTCGACGGTCCCGTCGGGCCGGACCACCGCCGGCCCCGGATGGCCGGCGGTGGCGAGCACCAGTTGCCCGGAGGTGGGGTCGTAGACGGCGTACTGACAGGTCGCGCCGGTGATCATCCCGTGCCCGTCCTCGGCGGCTGCGGCCTCCTCGGCGTCGATCTGGGCCACCAGCTCGTCCAGCCGGTCCAGCAGCTCGTCCACGGGCATGTCCAGGACGGCGAAGTTGTGTACGGCGGTGCGCAGCCGGCCCATGGTCGCCGCGGCGTGCAGACCGTGACCGACGACATCGCCCACGACCAGCGCCACCCGGGTGCCGGACAGCGGGATCACGTCGAACCAGTCCCCGCCCACCCCGGCCTCGGCCGGCAGGTAGCGGTAGGCCACGTCGAGAGCGGACTGCTCGGGCACCCCGCGGGGCAGCAGGCTGTGCTGCAGGGTGACGGCCATGGTGTGTTCGCGGGTGTAGCGGCGGGCGTTGTCGATGCACACCGCTGCCCGGGAGGCGAGCTCCTCGGCGAAGGACATGTCCTCTTCCTCGAACGGCGCGGAGTCCTTCGCGCGCCAGAAGTCCACCACTCCCAGCACCACGCCGCGGGCGCGCAACGGAACCACGAGCAGGGAGTGGATGCCGTGGTCGAGGATGCGCCGTGTCTGTTCGGGGTGCTGGGCCCGCCAGCCGTCGGAGGCGCTCAGGTCCCCGACCAGGACCGGCCGGCCCTCGGTCATCGTCACGGAAACGGGGTGGGCCGGGACGAACCGGATCAGCTCCCCGACGGGGTGCAGAAGATCGTCCGCGTCCGGGCCGGCGACGGCAATGCGGCGCAACTCGGTGGTCCCGGCGGTCGTACCGGGGGACTCCTCGCCGCGCAGGACCGGCTCGAGCAGTTCGACGGTGACGATGTCCGCGAACCGGGGCACCGCCACCTCGGCCAGTTCCTCGGCCGTGCGCTTCACCTCCAGCGTGGTGCCGATCTGCAGACCGGCGTCGTAGAGGAGCCTCAGCCGTTCACGCGCCACGTCGGCCCGGCCGGTGAGGGCCCGGAGCTCGGTGCTGTCGCGGAGCGTCACCACACTTCCCACCGGTCCGTGCGGTGCGGTGAGCCGCTTGTTGACCGCGAGCAGCCGGCCTGCCGCCAGGTACACCTCGTCGGTGGCCTGGCGGTCGGAGGCCAGCAGCCCGGCGAGGTCCTCCTCCAGCCCCAGATCGGTGATGTGTCGCCGCTCCGCGTCCGTCGGCAGGTCCAGCAGCCGCCGTGCCTCGTCGTTGGCCAGCAGCAGCCGGCCCTCACCACCGACGATCAGCACTCCTTCCCGTACCGCGTGCAGCACCGCGTCGTGGTGCTCGTACATACGGGTCATCTCGGCCGCCCCGAGGCCACGGGTCTGGCGCCGCAACCGCCTGCTGACCAGGCCCGAGCCGCCTGCCGCGACGCCGAGGGCGGCGGCGGCGCCACCGAAGAGGACCGGCAGCTGCCGGTTCACCCTGTGCTGCACGGTCTCGACGGTGACGGGTACGGAGACGACGGCGACGACCGAACCGTCGGGATCCCTGACGGGGACCGCCGAGATCACGGAGAGTCCCAGGGACCCCTCGAAGGTACTCGTGAACGGTCTGCCGCTCGCCGCCGCCGCGTAAGGACCGATGACGTGTTTGCCGATCTGACGCGGGTCGCTGTGGGTGAGGGTGATGCCGTCCAGCCCGTACACGATGATGGCGTCGACGCCTGCGGCCTTCCGGGCCGCCTCGGCGTGCGGCTGCAGCACCGCGGTCGGGTGCGCGCTGTGCAGCGCCGCCACGGTCCCCGGGGCGTTCGCGAAGGTCTGCGCGGTGGCGAGCGTCCGCCGGCGGGCGTCCGCCATGACGTCGCCTCGCGCCTGTACGACGAGGGCCACCAGGGTGGCCGCGACGAGCAGCAGCACGACCGCCAGCTGCAGCAGGAAGACCTGCCCGGCCAGGCTGTGCACGCTCAGCAGTGAGCCGGTCCGCCGCACCTCGCTCCCCGGGCGGGGCAGGTCGGGCCGACGAGTCCTCCTGGACGCACGAGACACATCACGCCCAGTCTGACCCGAAACCTCACTCATATCCCCTTTCTATCGTTTATGGGCGGCCGACCACCATCGATCGAACGGGGCAGCGTTTCGCGGGCCACTGCGTCCCGCACGCGGTCTAACCTCGGCCCGTGGGGCAGCCCGAGCAGCGCGCCGAGGGTGCGGGACCGTTCACCACGAGGCTCACCTGGCACCCTCCCGCCGGTGGCACCGCGGTCTGGGAGTCACGCCTTGCACGGCGACGCGGGGTGCTCGCCGTCCGACCGCCCGGTGCGGCGACCAGCCGGCACACCCGTGCGGACGCCGTGGCCGTGGCCAGGTTGCGCAGACTCAACGCCGTCGCCGCGCTCGCCTTCGTCATCGGCGGGTTCCTGTTCGCGGCCGGAGCGGCCGTGGCCCAGTACGGCTCCGGCGACGCCACCGAGTCCGCCTCGATCTACTTCGTCGGCGGCCTGTTCTTCAACACCGGCGGCTACGTCTCGCTGCTCCAGGTGATCAACGCGCCGCGACACGTCGCCGGAGGCGAAGGCCGGCTGGTCACCCGCCGCTGGCGGTGGTGGAGCTACGAACCGACGCGCGTGGACTGGCTGGGCACGTTCGCCCTCTTCGCGGGCACGCTCGTCTTCGCCGTCAACCTGCTGGACTCGTTCCTGAAAGGCCTGAGCGTCCAGCAGGTCGACCGCCTGATCTGGACGCCCGACGTGATCGGCTGTCTGCTGTTCCTGGTCTCCGGGCACCTGGGCTTCGTCGAGATCTGCCACGGTCGGCCGTGCGTCCGGTCACGCAGCCTGGGCTGGTGGATCGTCGCCGTGAACCAGATCGGCTCCGTCCTGTTCATGGTTTCGGCGCTCGCCGCCTTCACCCGCCCCGCCACCGGTGGCATGGTCGACACCGGACTCGCCAACTGGGGCACGCTCGCCGGCGCCCTCTGCTTCTCGCTCGCCGGTCTCCTCCAGCTCCGTGAACACCCCTAGGGGGCGCCGCGGCCCCAGGTGAGTCGACCGGTGTGCTCCGTCAGTTCCTGGGCCGACCCGAGGCAGCACCCGGCCGGGTGGCCGCCGCACAGGCCACCGGCTGGGTGCTGTCGCGTCCACCGGCCGGCCTGTCCGGTGGGGTCCGGCGCCTCAGGACACGTCCCTCGCGGTGAGACGCGGAGCGGCGGTGCCGCTCGCGACGGCGGTCACGCCAGTTCCAGGACGAGCTTGCCGACGTTCTCCCCGCGGAAGAGCATCTGCAACGTCTCCGGGAAGTCGTCCACGCTGCCCCGCACCACGTGTTCCTTGACCTTGATGCGGCCGGCGCCGATCCAGGCGGAGATGTCTCGAGCCGCCTCGGCGTAGCGCTTGGCGTGGTCGAAGACGACGAAGCCCTCCATGCGGGCACGGCGCACCAGCAGGGAAAGGTAGTTGGAGGGGCCCTGGACCGGAGTGGCGTTGTTGTACTGGCTGATCGCACCGCAGATCACGACGCGTGCGTGCATCGCCAGCCGGGTCAGGGCGGTGTCGAGGATGTCCCCTCCGACGTTGTCGAAGTAGACGTCGATGCCGTCGGGGGCGTGCTCGCGCAGCGCCTTTTTGACGTCGTCGGCCCGGTAGTCGATCGCCGCGTCGAATCCGAGTTCGCCGGTGAGCAAGGCGCACTTCTCCGGCCCTCCTGCGATGCCCACGACCCGGCATCCCTTGGCCTTCGCGATCTGTCCCGCGATGGTGCCGACCGCGCCCGCCGCTCCCGACACCACGACGGTCTCGCCGTCCTTGAGGGCGCCGACCTCCAGCAGACCGAAGTAAGCGGTCATGCCGGGCATGCCCAGGGCTCCCAGGTACGTGGAGGGCGGGGCGAGCGAGGTGTCGACCTTCATGGCGCCCCGGCCGTCGGAGACCACGTACCCCTGGACACCGAAGGTGCCGACGACGTGGTCACCCGGCTGGAAATCGGGATGTTCGGACGCGGTGACCTCGATGACCGATCCGGCGCGCATCACCTCACCGATACCCACCGGCGGCAGGTAGGAAGGGCGGTCGTCCAGCCAGCCCCGCATGGCCGGGTCCAGGGAGATGACGCGCGTCCGGCCGGCGAATCGGCCGGGGCCCGGCTCTTCGACGGGTCCGGAGCAGTGCTCCCAGTCCTCGGGCTTCACCTGGCCCACAGGGCGGGCTGCCAGACGGATCTGTCGGTTGGTCACGGACATCGCGTCTCCTGTCGTTCAGGGCTTCGCCGCAGGGTACCGACCAGTAGGTATGCCAGGGGGTGTGATGTTCACCACGCGCCGCACCCGATGTCGTCCGCCTCGGCCGCAAGGCCCGACCGGTCAGCGCGTCGGGGTCTTCCGCTCGGACCGGCCCTTGCCGCCCCTGTCCCGCAGCAGTCGCTCGGTCTGTGCGGACACCGGTGTGGCCAGCAATGCCGTGACGAGGTCGACCAGACGACTGGTGAACAACCGGTCGTCCCTGCGAGGGTGTCCGGCGGCCCGGGCGGCGAGTTCGGCGTGACAGAAGCGCATGGCGGTGAAGCGGGTGTGGAACACCGCGGTGGACTCGGGTGCCAGCAGCGGCTCCACCAGGCGCCGCCAGGGATAGATGCTCGACCCCTCCGTCACGACCGCCTCGACCAGGGGCTCGGGACGGTTGAGCAGTTCGGCCACGATCTGCAGGAACTCGCGACCTCCGTCGGGATCGGCGAGCTTCGCGGCGGCCGGCAGCACCAGTGCGGCGGCGAGAGACCGGAGATCCACGGCGCCGCTGTCCTCGTACTGCTGCAGCAGTACCTCCCGGCGGGCGTCCACTGCCGGCAGGTGCTTGTCGAGTACGGCGCGCAGCAGGCCCGCCCGGTCGCCGAAGTGGTACTGCAGGGCCGTCGCGTTGCGCTGGCCGGCTGCCCGCTTGATCTCGTTGAGCGACGCACCGTCGACGCCCTTCGCCGCGAACAACTGCTCGGCGGCACGCACGAGGGCGGCGCGCGTCTCACCCGCCTTCCGGCTCCGAGCCGACGTGGCCTGCGTCTCATGCGCTGTCACGGATGCCCATGCTAGCCTCCGCCCCGCCGAAGTAATACACGTGCATTAATAACTGATGAAGGCGCCTTGGCGCGCTGCGGGAGTCAATCCAGTGAAGGCACTGACCTACCACGGCCCCCACGACATCCGCTTCGAGGATGTCCCCGACCCGGCCGTCACCAGCCCCACCGACGCGGTCGTCCAGGTCACCACGGCCGGAATCTGCGGAAGCGACCTGCACATCTACGGCGGCAACGGGTTCAGCCCGGAGACCGGTTACACCCCGGGGCACGAGTGCGTCGGCGTGGTCGCCGACACCGGCGGCCGGGTCAGCCGCTTCAAGCCGGGCGACCGGGTGCTGGTTCCCGCCTCGGTCGGCTGCACACTGTGCGGAACCTGCGCGAAGGGACTCACCGCCAGGTGCGAGCGAGCCCAGGCGCCGACGGACCTCTGTTACGGAGTGAGCCCGCACCTTCCGGGAAGTCAGGCCCAGTTCCTGGCCGTGCCCCATGCCGACGTCAACCTGGTGCACCTGCCCGACGGCGTCTCGGACGAGGCGGCCATCGTCCTGACGGACAACGCCCCCACGGCCTGGTACGGCTGCCGCCGAGCCCGCATCCAGCCCGGCGAAACGGTTCTTGTCATCGGTCTCGGCCCGGTCGGCCTCATGGCCGCGCAGTCCGCCTTCATGATGGGTGCCGCCCGCGTGCTGGGCGTGGACCTGGTCCCGGAGCGCCGGGCCTTCGCCGAGACCCTGGGCGTCGAGCCTGTCGAGGGCGAGGACGCGCGAACGGCCGTACGGGAGATGACGCGAGGACGCGGTCCGGACGCCGTGGTGGAGGCCGTGGGTTCGGACGCCACCATCGGGCTGGCCCTCAAGGCCGTCCGGCAGGCCGGACGGGTCAGCGTCGTCGGTGTCAGTCAGAGCAAGGCCTTCCCCTTCCACATGGGACTGGCCCAGATCAAGGAGCTGGAGTTCGCCATCGGGCTCTGCTCGATCCATTACGAGCTGCCTGCCCTGATCCCCCTCGCCCAGGCCGGCCGGATCACACCGGAGGCCGTGGTCTCCCACCACGTCGCCCTCTCCGAAGGCCCCGCGGCCTACGAACTGTTCAGCAGCCGCGCCGCCGGTGTCCGCAAGATCCTTCTCGACCCCGCCCGCTGATCCGGGGGCGTGACGCACCCCACAGGGCGTCCACGCGCCCACGGCACTACGGTCCCGGGGGCGGGGTCGCCGTCCGCCGAGCGATCACTGTCGGCCGGACACCACATCGAGCTCGAAACGTGACGCTCGGCAGGCTTAACGGCATTCCAACCAGTCGGTATCGTCCGCCGTCACAACCGATCTTCACCGCCGACCTCCCACGCATCCGAGCCGCCCCGGAAGGCCCTGCGATGACACTTCCCGACGACCACCCGTACCCCGACCCGCCATCGGCACTGTCGGGATGGCCGCAGCCGCAGGCCGAGCCGCATGCCCATGTCCCTCGGCGCGCGTCGCACGAGCGGCAGGCGCCGTACGGACACGGCGTGCCACAGGACGACCCGTACGGGTACAACGCCTTTTCGTACGACCCGTACGGGCAGACACCCCGGCACCGGCCGTCCGCGCCCGAGACCGATCGGCACGGTGGCGACCTCGCCGCCCTGCGCTCGGCCTATCGCGTGCTCCGCCGCGTCTCCACGCTCACCGCGCTCGGCTCCTTCGTGGTGTATGTCGTGCTGTCCTGCTGTGCGAGGGGCCTGATGGGGTCCAAGATCACTGGTGACCTGAGCCTGGGCATGGCCCTGGGGGTCCTCCAGCTCGTCGTCACCTTCGCGGCGGTCCTCTGGTACGGACGCAGCGCGCAGCGCTCCGTCGACCCGCTGGCGCGGGCCGTGCGGGAGCGGGCGGCCGGGCGGCAGGACCGGGAAGCCGGGGTGGCGAGATGAACGACTTCGGCACAGGGACGCAGACCGTCGTCCTGGTCCTGTTCACCGCCCTGGTGACCTTCACCCTGCTGATGTGCGTGATGGCGGGACCGGACCGCGACGACCTGACGAACTTCTACACCGGCTACCTCTCGCTCACGCCCCTCAAGAACGGCCTGGCGATCGCGGGCGACTACATCTCGGCGGCCACGGTGCTGAGCACCACCGGCATCATCGCGCTCGCCGGATACGACGGTTACGTCCTGGCGGTCAGCACCGCCCTCTCGCTGGTGCTGCTGATGTTCCTGCTGGCCGAACCGTTGCGCAACGCCGGCAGTTTCACCATGGGCGACGTCCTGGCCCGCACCATGCCGGGGCGCGCGACCCGTGTGGCCTCCTGTGCGGTGACGCTGAGCGCGACCCTCCCTTTCCTGGTCGTCCAACTCTCCGGAGCCGGGTCACTGCTCACCTTCATCCTGGGCATCCCGCACGTGGCCGGCGCCAGGACGACGTGCATCGTCCTCGTCGGCAGCCTGATGATCATCTATGCGGCGCTCGGCGGTATGCGAGGAACCGCACTCATCCAGATGATCAAGATCGTGCTCCTGCTCGGCACCAGCGCCACCGTCGCCGTCCTGGTCATGAACCGCTTCGACTGGAGCCCCGACGCGGTGCTGCAGGCCGCCCGGCGCGGCAGCGGCGCGGGCCCCGCCTTCTTCCAGCAGGGCCTGCAGCTGGGCACCTCGGCCGTCGACCGGCTGGACTTCGCCGGTCTCCAGATCACCGTGATCCTCGGCGCCGCCTGCCTGCCCCACATCACGATGCGTCTGTACTCCGCCCGGGACGCGCCGGCCGTGCGCCGCTCCATGTCATGGGCGGTCGGCACGGTCACCACGTTCTGCCTGCTCGTGATCATCATGGGCACGGGCGCGGCGGCGCTGGTGGGATCGCGGTACATCACCGCGGCCGACCCCCACGGAAGGACGTCGGTGCTGATGCTGTCCCAGGCTCTCGGCGACGGCGCCGGCTCCGTGGGCACCACGGTTCTCTACGCGGCCATGGCAGGCACGGTGTTCATCACTCTGCTGTCCTCGGTCGCCGGAATGACCCTGGCCGCGGCCTCGTCGCTCGCCCACGACCTGTTCGCCCACGCCGTGCGTCGGGGGCGGGCGACGCCGCGTACGGAGATGACGGTGGCGGCGTGGACGAGCGTGGCCGTGGGAACCGTCGCCGTCGCGCTTGCCACCCTGGTCGAGGACTGGGACGTCGGCGTACTGACCACGCTGGCGATCTGCATCGGGGCGTCGGCCGTGGCCCCCGCGCTCACCTACTCCCTGTTCTGGCGAGGCTTCACGCGCACGGGCCTGCTCGCGAGCCTCTACGGCGGTGCGGCCTGCGCACTGGTGCTGATGGTCTTCTCCAAGGCCGTCTCGGGCACGCCGTCCGCGGTCTTCCCGAACGCGGACTTCGGCTGGTTTCCCATGCAGTCCGCGGGGCTGGTCTCCGTCCCGTTCGGCTATCTGGCGGGCTGGCTGGGCAGCCGTCTGGAGCACCGGCGCCGTGCCGCCGGCAGCCTCGAGAGCCGGCGGCTGTACGAGGAGAGCGAGGCACGGTTGCTCGCCGCGGCCGAATGACCGCATCGGCACAGGCGGCGCGGGACCGGACGCCCGATCGCCGCCGGCCGACGCCCTCCTGGTGCGTGCCGCCGACGAACTGCCGGCGCGAGGGTGAGGACGGCGCCGGGGTCAGCGGTGCCCGGTGGGCGAACACGCGGAGGGCCGCCCGCTGTTCGCCGCACCTGCCGCACTGCCCTGGCCGAAGGAGCCGGTGCTGCAGCTGTGGCACGCCCAGACGCTGCTGCGCGAGTTCCGCGGTGACGGCCATGTCGCGTGCCTGCTCAGCGAGGGCGTCGGGGGGCTGGAGGCCCTGATCCTGCACGCCGCCACCGGTGAGCTTCCCGTCGACTTCCTCAAGGCGAGCCGCGGTTGGCGGAAGGACGAGTGGACCGACGCCCTCTGCGCGAGCGGGGCCTCCTCGACGGCGACTCCGTCAGCTCGGAAGGCGCCCTGCCGCGCCGGCACATCGAGGACCGCACCGACCGTCTGGCCCTTGCGGCCTACGCCGCCCTGGGCGACGCCGGCTGTGAGCGTCTCGCCGAACCCGCGAGCCCCTTCGGCCGGGCCGTGGTGGAAGCCGGCCTTCTCAAGATCGGCTGACGCGATCCGTGGTCGCGGCCACCGTCGGTGCTGCCGACCCGCTGCCGATCAGACGGATGCCGTGCCCTGACCAGTGGAGGTTGCCGCGGCGGGGAGCCCCGTCCGTGTCTCAGCCTCCGGCTTCCCCTCCGCTGCTCGGTGAGCCGCTACTGGTGGGAGAGGCGCTGACGCTGCCGGAAGGACTGCCGGAGGGACTGGCGGAAGGGGTCGCCGTCCGCGGGGGCGAGGTGGGGCCGCGGCCGCCGGAGGCTCGCGGGGTCGGTGTCGCCTTCACGGGTGGCGGCGCACTGGTGGAGGTGACGGGAGGCCGAGGGACCGGTGACGTGCTGCGAGACACCGTCGGCCCAGGACGCCGGATCCCGTCACTGTTTCGGTCCTGGACGCCTTTTCGGGCCGGGTGCGTGGTCACACGTCCCGGCGAGGCCTGTGCATCGGGAACGCGGGCCCCGGGCTCTGCGAGTGCCGGCGGTTGTTCCGGGACCGAGGCTGCACGTGGGGCCGTCGACCGAGGGAGGACCGATGCGGTGGCCAGGCCACCGAGGAGGGTGAAGGCGGCCGCGGCAAGAGACCGGACGGCATACTTCCTCAGCCGCCCCGGACGGTCGTGCCGGTCGGCCGGCAGATCCTGCAGAGCAGTCGGTGACCCGGGAAGGGGCGCCCCGGAGGAACTCGGCTCCTCGCTCGAGCGGAGCTCCGGCATCGCGGTCTCGACGGTCGAAGCATCGTCTCCCGGATCGCTCACCTGTGCCATACCGGGGTCGTATGCCCCGCACTCCGGGCAGGTCACGGCCCCGTTGAGCGTGCGGCTGCACGGGATGCAGTAGTCCATGAAGCGACCGTTCTCAGTCCTTGAGTCGACGGGAGCGAAGGCGCACCCGATCCGGGCAGCAGTCGGCGACGGGCAAACGCCGCGTGGTTGGTTCCGGGCCGACCTTTGACATGTGCGAACCTCACTCCCCGTTCTACAGGTGGGTCACCGGTTACCTGGGTCAACGGGCCGCATCCCACGAGCGCTCACCCGAAGGCCGGAAAGTGGGGTATGTAACTCTGCAGGCAGGGACGTTGATGACCGGGCGGTCGCGGCTCGATCCGGGCCGAGTGCCACTCGCTTCCCACGGTTCGGGCGGCTTCCCCCGTGCGCGTTCTCTTCGCTCCCGCGATGCCCTGAGGCGGCGCCACCTCGGATGAGGCGTGGGTTACGTACCGGCCGCGAAGTGAAGACAAAGCAGCGCGGCCTGCGTATCGCCTCCATGAGAAGACGAAGGGAAAGCGACCGGCACCCGGCACCTGGCACCCGCCACCTAGCTCCTGGCGCGTGGCACCTGGCCGCCGCCGACG
This sequence comes from Streptomyces sp. NPDC052301, assembly GCF_044593395.1. Classification (NCBI taxonomy): domain Bacteria; kingdom Bacillati; phylum Actinomycetota; class Actinomycetes; order Kitasatosporales; family Streptomycetaceae; genus Streptomyces; species Streptomyces sp. NPDC052301. Next base: position 377,620 of record NZ_JBIUBE010000002.1, read on the forward strand.
AAGAAGTGGCCCGTCAGGACCAGAACAGCCCCGGGAGGACTCGGTGGGTCGCAACGACGCCAACCCTGCCTCGGGCTCCCGGCTCAGACCCTGACCTCGCGCAAGAGACCAGGAAGTCCTTCCAGGCGGTGCTGGACGCGTTGGATGCCGCACGCGCCGACCTCCTGCGCGACGAGAGCCGGGAACGCACACGACCAGAGCGTCCCGTGCCCCACCGCCCGGCTGCCGATCAATCACCGCCGACCGGTGGACCGCGCCAGGACGCTCCGCCGGCTGTCGTGGCGGAGCCAGCGGGGCTGCCCGGACCGGCGTTGGCGATGCCCTCGCGGGCGGTGTCCGCGGTCCCCTGAGGGAGGCTGTCAAGCTTGTCGTCGATGGCGGTGCGGTATCCGGCGGACCGCAGGGCGCCGAGCAAGACGAAGCCGCCGGCCAGACCGGCTCACGAAACGGGCGCACGTCAAGGAGCGAGGCGTCCTTGCGGTGCAGCTCCCAGGCCACAAAGCCGACGGCCGCCCGCTTGGAAGAACACCCTCGACGCTGGGGCTGCAGCGGGCGCCACCGCGCCGGCCACGTGAACCAGACCTTGGCTGCGTAGGGCCCGCACCATACTCCGCTCCCGGAAGTCGCTCCACGAAGATCCTGGGAGGGCAAGTGGTCATCGGCTCGAACGGCGGCGGCCCGGCCTACATATGAACCTCCTCCCCGCTGCTCTGGTCACCCTCTACGACCGCATCGGCGACGTCATCTGGACGGACGTCGGCAACGGCTGCCTCACATCACCGGGAGACCAGGAAACGCAGCCGGCCCCACGGTGACCGCACCGCAGTTCCTCAGGGGCGGCAGGACGGCCGGACGCTGAGCAGCTCGGTCCGCAGCGCGGGCGTGCCGTCGACGGGCGCCGGGTCCTGCGCAGTTGGCTCGATTCCACCGGCAGCGATCTTGTCGAGCGTCTTCAGGCCCGCGGCACCGACCGTGCCGAACACCGTGTAGTTCGGTCGCAGCGCGGAGTCGCCGTAGACGACGAAGAACTGCGAACCGTTCGTGTTCGGCCCGGCGTTGGCCATCGCCAGCAAACCGCGCCCGTAGAGGCGACGGACACCGGTCGGATCGCTCGGTGCCGGCGGCAGGTCCACCGGCAGCTCGTCCTTGTACGCGTACCCCGGGCCACCCTCGCCGGTGCCGGTCGGGTCGCCGCACTGCAGGACCTTCAGCGTCGGGTACGCCGTCAGCCGATGGCACACCGTACGGTCGTAGAACCGGTGCAGCGCCAGGTGCGCGAAGCTCTGGACCGTGCACGGCGCCTTCGCCCGGTCCAGACGCAGCGGGAGCGGGCCCTGGCTGGTCGGGACAGCCATACCGACCGTGCCGTGGCTGGGGGTGCGTCGCGGGTCGGGCGGCAGGGGAACCGGCCGCGCCGCCGGCTCGTCCGGGGTCTGGGTGTACTGGCACGGACCGTGCGTGGTGCGCGGCGGGGCATCGGAAGCGGAGGCGGTGGTGCCGCCCCCTGACGCGATCAACGCTGCTACCGCCAATGCGGTCATGAGAGCTCGGTTCATCCTGCGCACCCTCCAAAAGATCGTCAGATTTCGGAGCGGTCGGAGTCTAAAGCGCGGCCCGGCGGGCGAGAACCCGTCCGCAAGCCACATCCGCCTCCCAGGCTCTTCGGCCCGCGGCCGCAGGCCACTTCGTTCGGATGCGGCACAGCGCCGGCCGGCCGATCAGGGCGTCCACCTGGTGCACGACGGATGCTCCCCGAGTCGTGCCACGGCGTCGGTGATCAGTTTGGTCCAGGGCCAGTGCTTCGCGAGCCGGAGGATGCGGCGGCGTCCGGTGGTGACCAACTGGGCAGCGAGGGAGAACAGCCGCAGGCGCAGGCTTCACCTGGAGAGCGCTTCTTCCATGCGACGACTCGGACACCCTGGACAAGTACCATCGTTGCAGGTCAGGAGCACTCTTCGGGCGTTTATGATCAATCACTGGACGCCCTGCCTCGCGACAGCCCGAGGCTAGAGGTTGCCCCGTACGGGACAACCTCTGGCGTTTCTGGCAACGGCAGTGCAGGCAGCACCGCGGTGGCGGTGGCGTTGAGGATGAGCGTAGACGTCCATGACGAACCTGCTGCCACGATCGGCCGGCCCCCGGGTCAGTCCGTGCGCGGCCGCGGTTCGGTCTTCCCGGTGCCGCTCTTGGTGAGAGCCGTGCGCGCGGCCTGCAGCAGTTCTTCGGAGATCGGGTTGCCCCGGGTGGCGCGGGCGAGGACGAGGGCACCGACCATGGTGCAGAGCTGGGCCATGCCGTCGTCGTCGCCGGTGGCCAGCCGAGCGGCGCGGTTCCGTACCCCGTTGATGTAGGTGTGGCGGGCGCGAGCAGTCTGTTCGGTCTCGCGCCCCAGGTCAGTGGCGAATCCGGAGACGGGGCAGCCGTCCGCGGGATGATCACGGTGCCAGACCGAGAGGTAGTCCTCGATCAGCGTCCGGCGGGCGGCCTCGTGCTCCCCGGCATGTTCCTCGAACGCCACCGCCGAGTGTGCCGCCTGCTCGGCGAAGGCATGGGCGATCGCCTCGTCGACCAGGTCCTCCTTGGAGCCGAACTGCTTGTAGAACCCGCCATGGGTGAGCCCGACGGCCTTCATCAGATCGGCGACGCTGACTGCGGTGCCCTTCTCGCGGAACATCCGGGAGGCGGTGGCTACGACGCGCTGTCGGTTCTCCTGTGCTTGCGCCCGGGACACGCGGCCCACGGAATCACTCTCCTCAGATAGATGCCACTTGTCATCTATCCTAGCCCCAGTTTAGATTGTGTGCGACATCTATTCGAGTGCGATCGCCCGGCAGGTCAGGCAGGGCCTTGCGCCGCCTCCCGCCTCTTGAGGCCGACGGCCTCCGCCAGGCAATCCCGGAACCTTCGACAGCACTGGAGACCCCTGTGGCAGCACCACCCACCGAGTCCTCGACGCCCGAGTCCACGCCCTACGTGCCGCCTGCCCGGCGACGAGGTGTTTCTGAGGCGGTCCACCGCCGGCGCTGGGCCATTCTGGCCGTGCTCGCGTTCAGCCTCCTGGTGGTGATGCTGGACAACTCGATCCTCAACGTGGCGATGAAGACCATCGCGCAGCCCGCTCCCACCGGACTCGGCTCCACCCAGAGCCAGCTGGAGTGGGCGGTCAACTCCTACACGCTGGTCTTCGCCGGACTGCTCTTCACCGCGGGCCTGCTCGGTGACCGGCTCGGCCGCAAGAAGGTGCTGCTCTTCGGCATGGCCGTGTTCGGCGCGGGGTCCGTGCTGTCCGCGCTCTCGGACTCCTCCGGGCAGCTCATCACCTTCCGCGCCGTGATGGGCTTCGGCGGTGCCTTCATCCTGCCCGCCACCCTCGCCATCATCATGAACGTCTTCGAGCCCGAGGAGCAGCCCAAGGCCATCGGCATATGGACCGGTGTGGTCGGTTTCGCCATAGCCGCCGGCCCCATCGCCGGCGGCGTTCTGCTGGAGCGCTTCTGGTGGGGCTCGGTCTTCCTGGTCAACGTGCCGATCGTGCTCGCCGCGATGGCCGCGATGGTGGCGATCGTCCCCGACTCCAGGGACCCCAGGCCCGGCAGGCTCGACCCGGTCGGCGTACTGCTGTCGACCGTCGGTCTGGCGGTGCTGGTCTACGGCATCATCAAGGGCGGCCAACTGGGTGACTTCACCCGGCCCGAGGCATGGGCGACGATCCTGGGCGGCCTGGCGGTCCTCACCGGTTTCGTGATGTACGAGGCCCGCAGCGACCATCCGGCCCTCGACGTCACCTACTTCCGCAACCGGCGGTTCTCCGCTTCCGTCGCCGCCATCGGCCTGGTCTTCTTCGCCCTCATGGGCGTCACGTTCTTCTCCGTGTTCTACAACCAGAGCGTTCGGGGCTACAGCGTCCTGCAGTCCGGTCTGCTCGTGCTGCCGCTGGCCGCCGCCCAGATGTTCTTCGCCCCGCGGGCCCGGCTGGTCGTCAATCGCTTCGGTGCCCGTGCGGTCTGCGCCGCCGGCCTCGTCCTGACCGCAGTGGCCTTCGCCGGCTTCCTGCTGCTCGGTCAGAACACCCCCATCTGGCTGCTGGAGGTGCTGTTCTTCCTGATGGGCACGGGGATGGCCCATGTGATGCCGCCCGCCACCGTCATGATCATGTCGTCGCTGCCGCGGGAGAAGGCCGGCTCCGGATCCGCGGTCAACAACACCTTCCGGCAGGTCGGCGGGGCCATGGGGGTCGCCGTACTGGGGTCACTGCTGTCCACCACCTACCGCAACGGCATCGGCGCCCACCTGGGCATCCTGCCCGTCTCCGACCGGCACGCCGCGGGTGAATCCGTCCAGGCGACCCTTACCTTCGCGGAGCAGCTGGGACCAGCCGGCAGGGCGCTGGTGCGGCCCGCGCACGACGCCTTCCTCCACGCCATGCACATCACCGCCATAGGATCGGCGGCCGTCGCCCTGGTCGGCGCGGTCGTCGTACTGCTCTTCCTGCCGGGCAAGGACGCAGCCGTGGCCGCGGGCAGTGACAAGTCCCAGCGCCAGACCGTCTGAGCCCCACGAGTGATCACGAACCATCCCCCGCGAGACACCAGAGGCGCCCCTCTGGCGGGGACGTTCCCGCACTGCCGCCGCGAACCTCGCCGTCAACGAGCCGCGCTGCGGGTGCTCGAGGAGGACGCCGTGACAGGCCATGGACATCGCCGGTAGCGCTGGCGTCGGCCAGAGCACCATCCCCGACAGACCCCTGCCGATGTCGGTGGCGCCGGCCTCCTCCGCCCGGCGATCGCAGAACCAGCGACAGCAGCGGAGACCCCGCGCAAGCACCACCCGGATCGGCAGTGGCATCGCCGCGCTCGGCGGTTTGCCGACGGCTCAACTGACGCTCTGAAGACGTTCAACCCATTTGTTTCGTTCCTCCGAAGGAGATCGACTGATGATTGCCGACAACCTTGTTCTCATCCCTGGTGCCAGCGGCGTGGGCCGTTCGGTCTTCGAGCGACTGCGTACTCAGGACGTGCCGGTGCGTTTCATGGTCCGTCGCGAGGACGAACGCTCGGCTGAGCTGCGCAAGCTCGGTGCGGAGGTGGTCATCGGTGACCTGACCCGGCCCGAGACGGTGGCGGCCGCTCTGCAGGGCGTGACGCGAATGTACTTCGCGATGCGCGTGTCGCCGGACCATCTGCTGGCGGCGACCGTGGTGGCCTCTGTTGCGAAGGAGTACGGGAAGCTGGAGGCCTTGGTCGACCTGTCGCAGATGACGGTGTCGCAGATGACCGCCACCAGCACCGAGGAGTCGCACCAGCAGCGGCTGCACTGGCTGGCGGAGCAGGTCTTCAACTGGTCGGGGCTGCCCGTGGTGCACATACGGCCGACGGCATTCCTGGACACTCCCCTGTTCACCATGATGGCGGCGCGGTCGATCCAGGAGAACGGCACCATTGTGCTGCCGTTCGGCACCGGACGCACCTCGCCGGTCGCGGTGGACGACGTCGCCCGGGTCATCGCCACCGTGCTCCACGATCCGGCTCCGCACATCGGGCAGGTCTACGAGCTGACCGGGCCGCGCTCGGTCAACATGACGGAGCTGGCCGCGGAATTCTCGCGGGCGCTGGGACGACCGGTGACCTACGTGGACGTGCCCCCGGAGAGGTGGGAGGCCCAGCTCCCGAAGCTGGGGATGCCGCCGCACCTCGAACAGCACGTCGCCACCATGGCCCGGCTGCACCGGGACAACCGTTACGACCGCACGGCCGACGACGTCGAGCGCGTGACGGGCACCACCGCCCAGACGATCGAGGCGTTCGTGGCCGCCCGCAGGGACTTCTACCTGGGCTGAGCCGCGTCCGACAGCCGGGAGGCGAGCGCGACGTACAGCGCTCGCCGACCTGCCCCGCCCATGAGGACTGCGCCGACCTTGCTCGGATTCGCTGCGGCAGTGGCACCAGACAGAGGCGCGCGCAGGCCCCGCCGCAGCTACACCACTGCCAGCCCCGGCAGGACCGCTTCCTACCTGTCGTCTTCGTCCCGCCCGTCTTGGAAGGTCGTCTTGCGCATCCCGCCGGTCCGCAGCGACGACGCCGGGTCACGGCACTTCACGTGGATCACGACCACACCCACCTCGCACGCTCGGTACCGTCTGGAACAGCGATTCCAGGCACGGCCCGAACCCGAATCAGATCAAGGGAGTTCAGGCGACTGACGTGCGGCCCAGCCAGCGCATGCGAGATCTCGGCGTCGTCCAGCAGGGCGCCGGCATCCTCGCCGAACGAACCCGGGCCTTCGACCTGCCGGCCGAGCGACACGGTCCTGCCGAGTCTCAGCGCGTTGCGCTGGCTGGCAGACCTTGGCGTCTGAACGGCTATCAGGTGAACCGGGCGTTGCTGACGTCGATGGACACCATAATCTGCTCCACGATCGGGCGGTTGTCCGCATCGCTTCGGTAGGCCCGGCGTCTGCTGGGCAGGCGGATCCCGTCCGCTTCAACGGTGTCGTAGACGTACTGCGCCGCAGCGAACCCGCCCGCGATGTCGACGTGATAGTCATGCCGACGCAGGAGGTGGTCGGGCCCGAAGTAGAAGTCCTGTCGGGTGCTGTGGCTGGCGATGTGGGGCGGGAAGGTGGCACGCAGGCCGCGCCAGAGTTCTTCTCCTTCCCGCCACGGTTCGATGTCGGTGATGGTGAAGCCGGGCATCGCCAGCAGGAAGGGCGTGGTGAGGTACGTCCACAGCGCGTATCCGTTGAAGTAGGCGCGGTCCAGTGGGTCCCAGGGCGTGCTGAGGTCGTGCCCTGTGAACGACTTCCGCGGTTGGTCGCGTTCGGCCACGACTCGGCCGTCGAGCTTTTCGATGCTGACTCGGTCGGCCGTGAAGTCGGTCTTCTGGTCGGAGGCGCCGAACGGCATCACAGAGGCGTGCTGCTCGTGCAGCCAGACGGTCATCTCCCGGGGGCTGGGGTCCTGCGGCATCCCCTTCATGACGAACATGTCGCCACCGCTGACGATGGTGGCGCGGACTGTGGTGAATGCGTTCCAGCGGTCGAGGCCACCATGAGCATCGAGGACCTCGGCCAGCAACGTGTTCATGTCGGTCTCCTGCTCTGTCGTGCCGGTTCCGGGGCCACCGCCGGGAGGGTCCGCGACGGCGGTCCGATGCCGACGACACATCCGCAGCCAGGCGATCCGGTGGCCCTGATCAGCCTGGCGACCCTCTCATCGTTCACTGGTTCGTAGGCATCGCGCACCTGGGCGCGCTGACCCTGGGGACCCTGTAAGCCACAGTCGAAACCGACGGGGACCGCTATTACCTCCGGTCAACCCCGCGTCCTCGGCGTTGGCGCGGGGGTTCGGCGTGATCCGCCGGCGGAGGTCGTAAGGGCTGCCTCGTACCGCGCTTCGTGCAGAACCGCAGCTGGGTGCCGATCTGCGGCGGCGCAGCCCCTGGCCGACGGGCAAGCTGGGAGGTGGAGGTGGTTGCCGTGGCCGGTGAGACGCCGCTGATGGTCGTGGACGGCCAAGGCGTGGTCGTGCAGTGGAGCCACCGGGCGGAGGAGTTGTTGGGGCGCTCGGCGGGCGACGTGGTCGGGCGGCCGGCAACCGACCTGGTCAGCCCTGTTCCCGTTCCAGGCGGTGGTGCCGTGGAACGCCGCAGGCATGACGACCTGCGTGCTGTCGCAGAGGGCGCCGCCGGCGGTGGCCTGCGTGTGCGGCCGGTGCTGCGGGACGACGGTTCGGTGGCGTGGGGGATCTTCCTCCCACCTGCGAACGGGATGGTGCCCGGCATCGAGACCGCGGTACTCGATGCGCTGTCCGCCCACACGGCAGGGGCGCTGTTCGTGGTGGACGAGGAGCTGCACGTGGTGTCGGCCAACGCGGCCGCGCAGGCCCTGTCCGGCGCGAGCGCACGGCAGATCCAAGGACGCCCCCTCACCGATGCGTGGCCCCTTTCATCCCCCGGCGAACTGGAGAACATGCTGCGCCAGGCCATGGCGGACGGTACGCCGGCGACGGACCACGTCATGCGGACGGGCCCGAAGAACGAGCCCCAGCACACGCACGCCGTCTCGGTGCTTCCCCTGCGCGATGCAGCGGGGGCGGTGGTCGTGGCCCATGACGTGACAGGTCAGGAGAAGGCACGCCGCGGAGTCCAGGCGCTGTATGCGGTCCGGGAGCGGGTGGGACAAACCCTGGAGGTGGTGGCCACCTGCCAGGAGTTGGTTCACGCGCTGGTCCCCGGGTTCGCCGATATCGCCGTGGTGGAAGTGGTGGAGCCTGTGGTGCGGGGAGAGGAACCACCGCTCAGCCCTCTGGGACGGGATGTGCCGCTGCGTCGGGCCGCCGTCGGGAACAGCGGCGGTGATCAGCAGGCCCGTGCGCATCCGGTGGGAGATGTCCGCGCGCTGCCGTTCCCGACCCCATACGCGCAGGCGCTGGCCGACCTCAAGCCCCGCACGATTGCCCTCGGCCCCGACACGCCCTGGCTGGCGGCCGACCCGGCGCGGGCCGAAGCGATCCGCGCATCCGGCGCACGCGCCCTGCTCATCGCACCGCTGACGCTGCGCGGAAGGGTCCTCGGGCTGCTGAGTCTCTACCGCACCCAGCGAGCCGGCGGATTCGACGAGAAGGAACTCGCCCTCACACTCGAACTGGCCACGCACACCGCCCTGGGTATCGACAACGCCCGCCGCTACACCCGCGAGCACACCATCGCCGCGGCACTGCAGCGCCATCTGCTGCCCCCGGCTCCGCCGTCGCAGACCGCAATCGAGACCGCCGACCTGTACGTGGCTGACGACCGGGGCGCGGGGGGCTGGTTCAACGCCTGCGCCCTGCCCGGTGCCCGTACGGCCCTGGTCGTCGGGGAAGTCGCCGGCCATGGCATCCACACCGCTGTCACCATGGGTCAGCTGCGGACCGCCATGCAGTCGCTCGCCGGACTGGACCTGGAACCCGACGAGCTCCTCGCCCGGCTCGACGACACCATGGCCCGTCTCGCGTGGGAGCGGAGGGCGCTGCCACTCGGCGACCCCCTGCGCAGCCAGCCCCTCAGCGCGACGTGCCTGTGCGCGCTCTACGACCCGTTCACTCATACGTGCACCATCGCCTCCGCCGGACACCCGCCGCCCGTCGTCGCCGGCCCCGGTTCCAGCACCCGAGTGGTCGAGCTGGCCGCCGGTGGTGCCCTCGGCGGCGGAGGAGGACCCCCGTACGCCACCACCACCGTCACTTTGGCCGATGGAGACGTCCTCGCCCTCTACACGGCCTCGCTCCTGGAGGCGGCACGGCCTGGGTGCGGCGAAAGCAACACGCTGCCGCTCCAACGCTTGCTCGGCGATATCGACCGCCCCCTTCAGGATCTGTGCGACGAGATCCTGTACCGGCTCCGGATCGATACTCTTCCCGGCGACGCCATCCTTCTCCTCGCCCGCACCCACCCCTTCCCCGCCGACTGCGTCGCCACATGGCCGTTGGACGAAGAGCCCATCGCCCCCGCCATCGCGCGGCGCCACGCCCGGCGCCAACTCGCCGACTGGGGCGTGGACGAGGACACTGCCTACGACACGCAGGAGGTCGTCAGCGAGCTGGTCACCAACGCCCTGCGGTACGGCGCGCCGCCCGTACACCTGCGCCTCATCAACGACCGAAAGCTCACCTGCGAGGTCCACGACTCCGGCATCTCCGCTCCGCGGCTGCGCCACGCACGAACGGTCGACGAAGGTGGCCGCGGCCTGTTCATCTGCGCCCAGCTCGCGCAGAACTGGGGTATCCGCTACACCAACGACGGGAAGACGGTCTGGACCGAGCAAGCCCTCGCCCCACAGCACCCATAGAGCCCCTCCGACGAGGAGTCGTGCACGGAGGCGCTCTGGCTTTCCCGCGCCTGCCTCAGCAGGTCGGCGCAGCACTTGGTGTGGGTGGCGACGCCTACGAGTCTTCAGCGGCCAGGCCGCGATCAACGTAGGAGGACGTCGAAGACCATGCGGAAGAAGGCGTCCAAGGGAGCGGAGGACTTGTCCGCCCGGGCCGCGATCAGCGTGCCCTCCCAGGCGCTGAGGATGAACAGCGCGGCGCCCTCGACATCGAGAGCGGCGTCCAGCTCACCTGCTTCCTTCGCTTCGGTGAGCACCTGCCGGATGCGCGTGGCCCACCGCTGGAAGCCGCCCTGGACGGCGGAGCGGATCTCCTCGGAGTGGTCCGCCACCTCGGCGCCGAGGTTGCCCACCAAGCAGCCACGGGCGAAGCCGCTGTCGACCGTGTCCGCGCCCAGGAACTCGAAGTGCGCCCGAAGCCGCTCCAGCGCAGGGCGTCCCGGGGTCTCGAGCATGTCGAACCGCAATCCGGCGGCGTAGCGGCTCAGTGCCTCGAGGGCGCTCTCTTCCTTGCTGGCGAAGTGGTTGTAGAACGAGCCCTTGGGAGCCCCCGCCGCCGAGGTGATGTCGCTGATGCCCGTGGCATTGAAGCCCCGTGTCCGGAACTGCTCCAGGGCTGCCTGCGCGATCTCCTCGCGCTTGGACGCGCGTGCCATTCCCACCACCACCTCGGGGTCAATATGTCCGGTCGCCTTGCCTCGGGTCAAACCCAGGTCCTCGGGGAAGCAGCGCCGCCCACAACGGCACGTGGCCCACGGTTCGGCCCTCGGACCTGCTTGACTAGATTTAAAGTGACCGGTCATATTGAATCCAGACCCCACCCCCAAGCCCTCGGCCCTCCCCGTGTCGGCAGAGGCGGCACCGAGGAGAAGCGGCATGTCCACGTACCGAGCATTCGAGGCCACCGGCATCCACCGGCTCCGGCTCGTCGAGCGCGAGCCGGTCGACCCGGAGCCCGGCCACGTCCGGCTCAGGGTGGAGGCGTGCGGTGTCTGCCACACCGACGTGCTGGCCGTGGAGGGGCTGCGCCCCGACCCGTCACTCCCTGTCGTTCCCGGCCACGAGATCGTCGGTGTGATCGATGCCGTGGGCGCGGGCGTCACTGCCTGGCGGCCCGGCGATCGCGTCGGCGTCGGCTTCCTGAACGGGCACTGCTGGGAGTGCGAACCGTGCCGCCGCGGCGACTTCGTCAACTGCCTCAACCAGGCGCAGACCGGCACCACCATCGACGGTGGATACGCGGAGGTGACCTACGCCCGCGCGAGCGGACTGGTGCGCATCCCCGACGGCATGCCGGCCATCGAGGCGGCCCCGCTGCTGTGTGCCGGACTGACCACCCTCACCGCGCTCCAGCAGGCCCCCACTCGCGCGGGCGCCCTGGTCGCCGTGCAGGGAATCGGCGGGCTGGGCCACCTCGCCCTGCAGTACGCACGCGGCCTCGGATACCGGGTGGCCGCCATCGCCCGCGGCCAGGAGAAGGAGAAGCTGGCAAGGGAGCTGGGCGCCCACGAGTACATCGACAGCGCCGGCACCGACCCCGGCACGGCGCTGGCCGACCTGGGCGGCGCATCGCTCATCGTCGCCACGGCATCCAGCGGTACGTCCATGAACCCACTGGTCCGCGGACTGACCCCGGGCGGCAGTCTGGTCGTGGTCGGCGCCGCCCCCGACCCGCTGACGGTCGCCACGGCCGACCTGATCTTCGGCACCCGCCGCATCGTCGGCAGCCTGACCGGATCATCGATCCAGAACGAGGACAACCTCGCCTTCAGCCTCGCCCACGGCATCCGCCCCTCCACCGAGACCATGCCCTTCACCCACGCCATGGACGCCTACGAGCGGATGCTCTCGGGCAAGGCACGCTTCCGCGTCGTCCTGGACATGACTGCCTGAGCCTGACCACGCCGCGACCTGCATCCCCCGGCCGGGCGAGTCACAGCCCGCGCCCTTGGCATTCTCCCCTCGAGGTTTCCCCATGATCGACATGGTCGACACGACAGACCACACCAGAGAGCACACCAGCACGGCACCGCCCGGAAGCGGGCGGGCGCGTCCAGCCACCGACACCGCCTCCGACGTCAACGGTCGCCACGCGACCCGCGCCGCACGGATCGGGCTGCTGTCCGTCTCCCTCGGCACGGCCGGCCTCGGCGGAGCCTGGCAGGCGGCGGCGACGACCTTTCCGCCCGCTCTGCAGGTCAGCGACGCGCTGTTCACCGTCAGCGGTCTCATCTGGCTGGTGCTGCTGGCCCAGTACCTGCGCCATGACGGGGCCCGATGGCGCAGCCTGCGCCACGACCTGCGCCATCCCGGCCAGGGCTTCACCCTCGGGTACGTGCCCATCATCGGCATGCTGATCGCAGGCCACTTCTCGCGGTTCGGGATCACAGGCCCACGCTGGGCCTACGCCGTCTTCGTCACCATGGCCGCCCTCATCGCCGCACGCCTCCTGGCCCACTGGCTCACCGGCGCCCTGAGTTCAACCATCCTGCATCCTGGCTACCTGCTGCCGATCTCCTCCGCACCGTTCGTGGCGAGTGCCGTTGCCTCCACGCTGAGGCTGCCCGGGGTCGCCGATGCGACCTTCGCGGTGGGGCTGCTGTACTGGCTCGCCTTCGGCGCCGTCATCCTCGGCAGCCTCGTCACCAACGCTCCCCTGCCCGGACCCGCCCGCCCGGCCCTCACCGTCCTGACCATTCCACCGGCCACCGGCGGAATCGCCTGGACCGCCGCCCACAAGGGCGTCTTCGACGCCGTCGGCTACGGCTTCGCCGGCACCCTGCTCTTCACCGTCCTTCTCGTCGCCTTCCTCCTTCCCGAGCTACGCCAGCCCGCGTTCCATCCGGGCCTGTGGATCTTCAGCTTCCCCATAGCGGCAAGCACCAATTTCGCCATCCGCTGGATACACGCGTCCGCACCTCCCGCAGGGCCGGCCCTCACCGGGATCCTCCTCGCCGGTGCGACCGCCGCACTCGGCCTGCTGGCCGCAGCCACCCTGCACCACCGGGCCCGGCGAGCCCTTCCCAGCTGACATTCGTTGCGGCGGCGGAGATACGCACGCCAGAGGCATCACCTCGTTCCTGGAGCGCCGACCCGTCCGGTCCACCGGAACGCGACAGCCCGCAGCCCCGGTCTACGGCCGGCAGACCGCGCCCCCCACACGGCCATGTGCCCTGCACCACCGAAACATCTCCAAGGAGCCACCATGCCCACGCTCGACCGCCAGGACGCCGTCTTCGTTCTCGACCTCGGTGACGGCGAGAACCGCTTCCACCCCGACTGGATCGCCTCGGCCAACGCGGCCCTGGACGAGGTGGAGAAGTCGGAAGGCCCCCGCGCCCTGGTGACCGCTGCGACCGGGAAGTTCTACTCCAACGGTCTCGATCTCGAATGGCTCGCAGCACACAGCGACGAGCACCCGGACTACGTCAACTCCGTCCACGCTCTGTTCGCAAGGTTGCTGTCCCTCCCGCTGATCACCGTCGCCGCGCTGCAGGGACACACGTTCGCCGCCGGAGCGATGTTCTCCCTCGCCCACGACTTCCGTCTCATGCGCGCCGACCGAGGCTTCTGGTGCCTGCCCGAGGCAGACATCAACATCCCCTTCACCCCAGGCATGTCCGCCCTCATCCAGTCCCGGCTGACCCCGCAAACGGCCCACCATGCCATGGTCTCCGCCCGTCGTTTCGGCGGCCGGGAAGCCGCCGCCGCCGGGATCGTCGATCAGGCGGTGGACGAAGGCGCCCTGCGCACCGCCGCCCTCGAACTCGCCCAGGCGCACGCGAACAAGGCCGGCGACAGCCTCGGAACCATCAAGACGCGCATGTACGCCCCTGTCCTCACCATGCTCCGCGACACGACCAGCCCTCGGGGCTGACGCCGTGCCGACAGCCGCTTCCGGTCGCCGAGGAGCGCGCTGCGCCGTGCCGTCTTGAGCTGGTCAAGGCCCCCGGAGGACCCGCGCAGGCGAGCGCGACTGTCCCCCACTCCGCCAGGCACGGCGCCGGCGATCCACCGACCGCCCGCTCACGCGCAGGTCCTTCGCGATCACCGCGATTCTCTCGCCGCGGCCGAACCGCTCGCACGCCTCGTACCGGATCCGCTCCCGATACCGCCGCCGCTCCGCGGTCACCACCCTGCGCGTACCACGTAACACCGCCCTACCGCAGGGATCACCACACGTCACCACCCCCCCGCCACCCATCCGAAGAACATTAACCGGATAGTCCATCCGAATGCATGCTACCGTCGCGACCAACCGGATAGTTCATCCGATTGCTTGTCGAGTGGAGGCTTCATGTCGAGGACAGCTGTGATCACTGCCGGAACGGGCGGCATCGGCCTGGAGACGGCGCTGGGGCTCGCCGCCGAGGGGTTCGCGGTCACCGTGGTCGGACGCGACGCCGAACGGGGAGCCAGGGCGGTCAAGCAGATTCAGGCGACGAACCCCAGGCACCCCAGTCGCTACCTGTCCGCCGACCTTGCCTCGCTCGATCAGGTCCGCGCACTCGCCGACACGATCGCCGCCGACCACACCGCCTCGGGCGAACCGCTCGCGGTGCTGGTCAACAACGTCGGCGCGATGTTCGCGCAGCGGCAGGACCTGGGCGGCATCGAGGCGTCGTTCGTCGTCAACCACCTCTCGCCCTACCTGCTGACCGAACTGCTGCTGCCCACACTGACAGCCGGGGCGCCGAGCAGAATCGTGAACGTGACCTCGGGCGCCGTCGCTGTGGCCAAGCCGGTGTTCGACGGCGTCGAGCCGCCCGGCAGCTACTACGGCTTCCACTGGTACGGACGCGCCAAGCTCGCCAACCTGGCCTACACCCTGGACTTGGCCGCACGGCTGGAGGGCACCGGTGTCTCCGTCTTCGCCGCCGACCCTGGAGGCGCCGCGACCGAGATGACCAACGGAACGCTGACCGACCCGAAAATCGTCTCGCCCGCCCTGAGGCTGTTGTGGCCGCTGGTCCGTCGCAGGTTCGAACGCTCCACGTCCGGTCCGGCGTCCGTGGCGGCCAGGCCCTCGATCGTCGCCGCCACCGACGAGGCTCTGGCCGGTCGCAGTGGCATCGTCATCGGTGCCCGGGCCGAGCCGGTCGCCCCGTTCCGTGCCGCGACCGACCGCCGCCTCGCCCAGGCTGTACTCCGGCTCAGCGAATCTCACGCTCCTCTGGAGGCCCCCGTCAGCGGAGCGTGAGCACGCGACCGGAGTCGACGCGGACTCGCTCCCTCCACCCCCTGGGGAAACGTCCCCGGACCACACCTCGTGCCCCTGCCCGTTCGCAAGGTTCGTCACATGAGGAAGAGGATCATGACCGTCACAATGCCGACCCCCTATGCCCGCACCGTCCACGGCTCCGGCCCTGGCCTTCTCCTCGCCCACGGAGCGGGCGGCAGCGTCGAGGCGAACTACGGACCGATCATCGGAGGACTTGCCGCCGAGCACACCGTCGTTGGGATCGACTACCCCGGCTCCGGGCAGACCCCCGACACACACGAGCCGCTGGAGCTGGACGACCTGGCGGACCAACTGGTCGCCGCAGCGGACGCCGAAGGACTCGGCACGTTCGCGATCTGCGGATACTCACTCGGCGGCCCGGTCGCGATCCGAGCCGCCGTCCGTCACCCGGAGCGTGTCACCGCACTGGTGCTGAGCGCCACCTTCGCGAGTCTGGACACCCGCACCGACCTGACCGCCGCGATCTGGCACCAGCTCTACGAATCCGGACACCACCTCCTGCTCGCCCAGTACATGACCCACCTGGCCCTCAGCACGCCGGCGCTGAACTCCCTCACCCCGACCCAGGTGCGCGCTGCCGCCGAGCAGACCGCCTCTGCCGTCCCGGCCGGCACCGGCGTCCAAGTGGACCTGGTCCGCCGCGCCGATGTGCGCGCCGACCTCGCCGCAATCGCCGTCCCGACCCTCGTTGTGGTGACCACCAGAGACAATCTGATACCGGCACCCCTCCAGCACGAACTGGCCGCGGCCATCCCCGGGGCCCGGACCACCGAACTGGCCACCGGCCACCTGCCCTTCCTGGAACAGCCGAACCAGTGGCTCGAGCTCATCACCGGCTTCCTCGGTCGAGCTCAGGACCGGCCCTGACATCCCGGGTGGGCGGGCCGGCAGGACCGCCCACCCGGCACCTGCGCCTCATCCGAGGGTCACGCATATGATCGAAAGCGGAACCTCTGCCATCAGACGAGCGACCTGGACTGCCGACACATGACGACGCCACAGCTACGCAAGGACGCTGCCCGTAACTGGGACCGGATCGTCGCTGTCGCCCGCGACCTGGTCGACCAGGGCACCCCCTTGCAGCTCAATGACATCGCACGCCGGGCGGGCGTCGGCGTCGCCACCGTCTACAGGCACTTCGCCACCCCCGAGGCGCTGCTGGAGACCGTCGCCACCCCCTGCCTGGAAGCCCTGGTCGCGCACGGCCAGCGGGCCCTGACCGACGCCGACCCCGGACGCGCACTGGAGGACTTCCTGTCCCAGATCGTCGAAGCACAGGTGACCGACGTCGCCCTGGCGCCGGTCGCCGCCGCGGCCTCGGACACCCTGCCACACACCACGGAACTCAAGACCTCGCTCGCGTCGGCCGGCACTGAACTCCTTGCCCGCGCCCGCGACGCCGGGATGGTCCGTTCCGACCTCGCCGCCGCCGACCTGGTCCCGCTCATGTGCGGCATCGCCCATGCCGTGCACGTCCACGGAGGCACTCCCCACGACCGCATCGACACCGCACGCCGCTACCTTGCCACGCTGCTCGAAGGCATGCGTAAACCCTCAGACGCGTAAGCGGTGGTGAGGCATCCCGGTGGGGGCCTCAGCCGTCACCGAAGTCCGGCGCCCACGGCCGCAGGGCGGCACGGGAGGCCCACCCGCTGCGTCAGGCCGTACAGGCGGGCACCGTGGTGCTCCAACGGACGTCGCGGGGCCCAACTTCGTCGGGGCGACAGCCCCTTCTCGTACCCGGGCTTCGCGTGCGCTGCGGTCCACAACTCGCGCCCTGCCGGCCATCCGGGGTGATGACGTGGGCCTTCAGCCAGCACCAAACCAGCACGGGAGTCAGCACAGGCGCCTTCAAATCGTGCCCGAACAACGCAACTCGGACAGCGCTCTTCACCGCCTCATTGTGGCCGTCATCGAGACCCCGGCAACGCCTCCATGGTGTCCGGACGCACTCCCGCGCCCAGAACTATGGTGTCCCACCACATACGCCTCTGACCTGCACGTTCCTACGGTGTGGCGACACGCAAACGTCCCCGTCGAACGCCAGGAAGTGGTACCGATGTCGTCCTCCGCGACCGCTCCACCAGCCCCGTCCAGCCTCCCCCGCATCGTCGCCGCCAGCCTCATCGGCACCACCATCGAGTGGTACGACTTCTTCCTGTACGGCTCCGCCGCCGCGCTGGTGTTCAACAAGCTGTTCTTTCCGGACTCCGACCCGCTCGTCGGGACACTGCTGTCGTTCCTGACGTATGCCGTCGGGTTCGCGGCCCGGCCGCTGGGAGCCCTGGTGTTCGGGCACTTCGGTGACCGGCTGGGGCGGAAGAAGCTGCTGGTGCTGAGCCTGGTGCTGATGGGCGGGGCGACCTTCGCGATCGGGCTGTTGCCGACCCACGCGAGCGTCGGCACGGCCGCGCCCGTACTGCTCACCACGCTGCGGCTCGTCCAGGGGTTCGCGCTCGGCGGCGAGTGGGGCGGTGCCGTTCTGCTGGTGTCGGAGCACGGGGACGCGCGGCGGCGCGGTTTCTGGGCCTCGTGGCCGCAGACCGGCGCGCCGGCGGGGCAGTTGCTCGCGACCGGTGTGCTGTCCCTGCTGACCGCCGTCCTCTCCGACGACGCCTTCGGCAGCTGGGGCTGGCGGATTCCGTTCCTGCTCTCCGGGGTGCTCGTCATGGTCGGTCTGTGGATCCGGCTGTCCGTCGACGAATCGCCCCTGTTCAAGGAGGCGGCGGAGCGCGCCGAGTCGCGGCGGGCGGATGACGCGGAGAAGCTGCCGCTCGTCTCCGTGCTGCGCCATCACTGGCGGGACGTGCTCGTGGCGATGGGCGCCCGGATGGCGGAGAACATCAGCTACTACGTCATCACCGCCTTCATCCTCGTCTACGCCACCACCTCGGCCGGCGTCTCCAAGCAGACCGCGCTCAACGCCGTGCTCATCGGCTCCGCCGTGCACTTCGCCGTCATCCCGGCCTGGGGCGCGCTGTCCGACCGGGTGGGGCGGCGGCCCGTGTACCTGTTCGGCGCGGCCGGGATCGGGCTGTGGATGTTCCCGTTCTTCTCGCTCGTGGACACCGGGTCTTTCGGCTACCTGATCCTGGCGGTCACCGTGGGTCTGGTGCTGCACGGCGCCATGTACGCACCTCAGGCCGCCTTCTTCGCCGAGATGTTCGCCACCCGGATGCGCTACTCGGGCGCGTCCATAGGCGCCCAGTTCGCCTCCGTGGCGGCCGGTGCGCCAGCGCCGCTCATCGCCACCGCGCTGCTCGACGGCTACGACAGCTCCACCCCGATCGCCCTGTACGTGATCGCCGCCGCCGTACTGACCCTGGTCGCGGTGGCCGTGTCGCGCGAGACGCGGCACCGGGATCTCGCCCGGGTCGAGGCCGAGGACGGCGAGGCCTCCGCCACGAGTCCCGCCGCGCAGGCACGGACCGTCTGACCCGGACGTCCGTGCTGTGCCGACCGGCCTCCGTGCGGGGGCCGGTCAGTGGCGTCCCGGTGTCGCCAACCGATGCAGTCGCAGGGCGAGTTGGATCTCCAGGGCGCGGCCCGGGGTCTGCCAGTCCTGGCCGAGCAGACGGCCCACGCGCTCCAGCCGCTGGGCCACCGTGTTGACGTGGACGTGCAGCGCGTCCTTGGTGCGGGCCGGGCTCATCCCGCAGGCGAAGTAGGCGTCGAGGGTGTGCAGCAGTTCCGTACCGCGCCGCTCGTCGTACGACACCACCGGGCCGATGGTCCGGTCGACGAAGCCGGCCACGTCCCGTTCGCCGGCGAGGAGCAGGCCGAGGAAGCCGAAGTCCTCGGCCGCCGCGCCGTCCCCGGCGCGGCCCAGCAGGTGCAGCGCCTCCAGACAGCGGCGGCCCTCGGCGTAGCCGGCGGTGACGGTCTCGGGGTGGGCGGTGAGGCCGGTGACCGGGGCCGAGGCGCCCACCGTGACGGGCTGGTGGACGGCCGTGCCCAGGTGGCGGGCGGTGCGGCGGGCCAGGTCGGTGGCGGTGTCACCGGCGGCGAGCGGCAGCAGCAGGACGGTGCCGCCGTCGCGCGCTGCGGCCAGGCCGTGCCGGGTCGCGGCGAGGTGGGACGCGGCGGACCACAGCCGGCGGCGGGCCGCGGCCTCCTCGTCGGCGTCGGCCGCCGGGCCGTCGAGGCGTGCGGCCAGGACGACCTGGGTGGCGTCCAGGTCGGCGTGCAGTCGCGCGGCGCGTTCGCGGAGCAGACGGGGGTCCCGGTCGCGGGCGTCCAGGAGGTCGTCGAGCAGCTCGCCCCGCACGCGCTGCTCCGCCTCGGCGGCGGAGCGACGGGCGAGCAGGAGCAGTGAGGTGACCATCGCAGCCCGCTCCAGGGTGCGCTGGTCGACCGGGTCGAGGCCGGGATGCCCGCGCAGGACCAGCGCCCCGAGGAGTTCCCCGCCGGCGGCCACCGCGGCGATCCAGTCGCTGCCGTGCCGTACGGCGTGTGCCTCGGCGCGGGACGCCTCCAGAGCCTCGGCCGGTGCGGTGTCGGCCTCGGTGAACTCGACGGTGCCTTCGAGGACTTCGGAGACTGCGGCGGCCACGTCGTGCACTCCCCCGCCGCGCAGGACGAGTTCGGCGAGCCGGTCGTGGACGTCGGAGGCGCGCTCGATGACGGCACTGCCGTCCCGGATGATCGCGTTGGCGTGTTCGAGCCCGGCCAGGGCCGCGCGGGTCTCGGTGAGCAGGTTGGCGGTGTCGATCGCGGCCGCGGCGAGCGCGGCGAACGAGCCGAGCAGGGCGATCTGCGCGCGTTCGAAGACGCGGGCCCTGCGGTCGGCGGCGAAAAGGACCCCGATGACGTGCGGGCCGAGCATCAGGGGGACACCGAGGATGGCGACGAGGCCCTCGTCCCGGACGCCGGCGTCGATGGTGAGCGTGTGCTGGAAGCGGGCGTCCTTGAAGTAGTCGTCCGTGACGTACGGCCGTGTCGTCTGGGCGACCAGTCCGCCGAGTCCCTCGCCCATCCCGAGGCGCAGTTGCTGGAAGCGGGCGGAGACGGAGCCCTCCGTGACCCGCATGTAGGTGTCACCGCGCGGCGGGTCGTGCAGGGTGAGGTAGGCGACGTCCGTGCCCAGCAGGGAGCGGGCGCGCTGCACGATGGCCTGCAGGACGGCGTCCAGGTCGCGCAGGCCGGCCAGGTCGTGGGCGGTCTCGAAGAGCGCGGACAGCTCCGCCTCGCGTCGCCTGCGTCCCTCCAGCTCGGCGCGGACGCGCAGGGCGAGCAGCCTGGCGTGGTCCAGCGCGGCGATCCGGTCGGCCGGGCGGCCCTCGGCGCGGGCGAGCAGCACCGGCTGCTCGTAGGCCTCGACGGAGGCGTCGCGGGCGAGCAGCTCGAGGTACGGGGCCTCGGCGCTGCTGTCGGCCGCCCGGTCGGCGGCGTCGGTGCCGGGTGGCCCGGCCTGCTGGACGTGATCGCGAGACATGGTCACAGGATTCCGCATCGGCGGCCCGGCCCGGCAGGCCTGTGGACAACTCCGGAGGCCGGGGCCGCCCGCCGGTTCAGTGGGCCGTCCACCCGCCGTCGAGGACCAGTGAGGTCCCGGTGACGAAGGACGCGTGCGGGCTGCACAGGTAGGCCACCGCCTCGGCGACCTCCTCCGGTTCGATGAGCCGCTGGACGGCACTGTCCTTGAGCAGGACCTCGGAGAGGACGCGTTCCTCGGGGATGCCGTGCGCCTGTGCCTGGTCGGCGATCTGCTTCTCCACCAGGGGCGTGCGCACGTAGGCGGGGTTCACACAGTTCGAGGTCACACCATGGGCGGCGCCCTCCAGAGCGGCCGTCTTGGACAGGCCTTCCAGACCATGTTTGGCGGCCACATAGGCGGATTTGAAGGCGGAGGCGCGCAGCCCATGGACGGAGGACACATTGACGATCCGGCCCCAGCGTTGCGCGTACATGTGCGGCAGCGCGCCGCGGATCAGCCGGAACGGTGCCTCCAGCATCACGGTCAGCACCGTGTGGAAGACCTCGGGCGGGAACTCCTCCAGGGGGCGGACGAGTTGCAGTCCGGCGTTGTTGACCAGGACGTCGGTGTCGGCCGCGGCGCGTTCGGCGGCGTCCAGGTCGGTGAGGTCCAGGACGTGCGGTACGACGGTGCCCGCCAGGTCGCCGGCGCGCTCCGCCTGCTGGGCCAGCTCGGCCAGGCCGGCCGCGTCCCGGTCGACGGCCCGCACCGCGGCCCCGGCGGCGGCGAGGCGCAGCGCGCAGGCCCGGCCGATGCCGCTGGCGGCCCCGGTGACGAGAGCGGTACGGCCGCCGAGGTCGAGGAGAGGAGCGGGCGTACCGGACAGAGTGCTGGACGAGGTCATGCCTCGACCCTAAGCAGCGCTCCCCAGTGCCCACATGTGGGCACCCCCCACAGTTCAGCCAAAGGACATGGGCTCGAACCATGTGGGTTCATCGGACAGGGCCTGCTTGATCCGGAACATCTGGCGTTCGTCCATCGGCGGCAGCGCGTCCACCTCGAACCAGCCGACCTGCAGGGACTCGTCGTCGTTCACCCTCGCCTCACCGCCGACGGCCCGGCAGCGGAAGGTGATGTCCATGAACTGGCAGACGTCACCGTTGCCGAAGGTCACCTGCTCCAGGGCCCGCACCGAGACGACCCGCTCGGGAACGCACCGTACGGCCGTCTCCTCGTACACCTCGCGCACGGCCGCCGCCGCGGGCTGCTCGCCGGGGTCGGGGATGCCGGACAGCACCGCCCATTTGCGGTTGTCGGAGCGCTGCCCGAGCAGCACTCTGCCCTCGTCGTCGAGGACGACCGCGCTGACCCCGGGCAGCCACAGCAGCTGATGACCCGCGGAGGCCCTGATCGTGCGGATGAATTCGGGAGTAGCCATGCGCCGACCCTAACGGGCCGGTGGGCCCCACTAGGCGTCGGTCGCGCGCCGGGCGCGCAGGCCGGAGCCGATCGCCCAGCCGATCCCGCCCGCCGCGACCAGCACCAGGGCGATCTCCGGCAGGATGCCCAGCTCGGTGGCGGGGGTCGTGGACGTGCGCAGCGGCACCTTCTGGACGAGGTAGGCGGGCACGAACATGCCGGTCCTCTGGGTGATCTTCCCGTCCGGCATGATGACGGCGCTGACGCCGCTGGTCACCGGCACGGTCACGGTACGGCTGTGCTCGACGGCGCGGATGCGGGACATGGCGAGCTGCTGGTAGGTCATCTCGCTGCGGTCGAAGGTCGCGTTGTTGCTCGGCACGGAGATCATCTCCGCGCCGTGCGTGACGGTGTCCCGTACGGCCCAGTCGAACGCGGCCTCGTAGCAGGTGGCGAGGCCGACCTTGGCACGGTCGATGTCGAAGACGCCCGGCTCGGCGCCACGGCTGAAGTCCTGGCGGACCATGCCGGTCCAGTCCTTGTTGACCGCGCCGACGAGCCCGCGCAGCGGCAGGTACTCGCCGAACGGCTGGATCTGCCGCTTGTCGTAGGTCTGCGTCGGTCCCTTGACCGGGTCCCACAGGATCTGCTCGTTGAGCAGTCGCCCGTCCTTCTCGACGACCGCGCCGACCGAGATGGGCACCCCGACCGCCTTGGCGGCGCCCTCGATGACGGCGGCCGCGTCCGGCTCGGTGAAGGGGTCGATGTCGGAGGAGTTCTCCGGCCACAGCACGTAGTCGGGCTTGGGCGCCTTCCCCGCCTTGATGTCGGCGGCGAGTCGGAGCGTCTCGCGCACGTGGTGGTCGAGCACGGCCCGCCGCTGGGCGCTGAACTCCAGACCGGAGCGGGGAACATTGCCCTGGATGAGCGCCACGGTCGCGGTGCCGTCCTCGGCCTTGTCGCTGACCAGCGAGCGGGCCGCGACCGCGCCCGCCACCGGGACGGCCACGCTCAGCAGCGCGGCGGCCGCCGCACCCCGCCGCAGGACCCGGGTACGGCGCCGTTCGGCGAGCAGCCGGCCGGCTTCGTACAGCCCGAAGCCGCACAGGACCACTCCGAAGCCGAGCACAGGTGTGCCGCCCACCGCGGCGAGCGGCAGGAAGACGCCGTCCGCCTGGCCGAACGCGATCTTGCCCCAGGGGAAGCCGCGGAAGGGCACGCGCGCGCGTACCGCCTCGCCCGCGATCCAGAGGGCGGCGGCCCACACCGGCCAGGCCGGCAACCGGGAGACCGCTGCGACGCCGACGCCGACCAGGGCGACGAAGACCGCCTCGATGGCGACCAGGGCCAGCCAGGGGCCCGGCCCCACCTCCACACCGGTCCACACCAGCAGCGGCAGCAGGAAGCCGAGCCCGAAGAGGTAGCCGAGGCCGAGGGCCGCCTTCCAGCCGCGGCCGCGCAGCACCCAGCCGAGGCCGGCGAAGGCGGGCAGCGCCAGCCACCACAGCGTGCGGGGCGGAAAACTGACGTACAGCAGCACTCCGCAGAGAGCGGAGGCGACGGCCGGGACCAGGCGCAGCAGCCGGCCGCCGCGCGCGCCGGAGGCGGGGGACGGCTGGAGCTGATCCGGCTGGTCGACGGAGGTTGCGGTGACGGTCACCCGGGTGAGTGTACGGCGGCCGAGCTCGCGGCCGACAGCTCGGTCGGTGTCCGTACCTCGCAGCGAAACCCAGGTCAATGCGGTCGGGCCGGGCGATGCCCGGCACGCTGTTTTTGCCGTACCTCGTCCCCGAACGGGTCGTGGGCCGTTACGGTGTGCCCAGCCTCGGCAGTGCGGCCGGACCCGGCGCACGGCCTTGGCCTGCCACAGGTCGGGGGACCGGGTACGAGGGGCGAGCAGGTGGGGTCGACGGGGACGAGGTCCGCGGCCGGTGCGGACGGCACGGACGGTATCGGCGGTATCGGCGGTCGTGCACGTGTGGATGCGCACGCTGTCAGAAGAAACGTTTCCGACGGGGCGGGCATGATCCTGCTCGGGGCCTGCGCCGGGTGGTCGCTGATCACCGCGGCGGCCCACGACGGGCGGCCCGAGGGAGTGCTGCTGGCCGTGCTCGCGGTGACCGCCGGCCATGCCACGGGCCGGGTCTCCGGGGCACTGCTGCCGGTCGCCGCGCCCTCGGCCGGTGCGGTCGTCGGGCTGGTCCTCGCCGTGACACTGCCCGAGCTCTCCCCAGGACCCCGTTACGCCGCCGCCCCGCTCGGGCACGCCGGTGCGACGGCCGCCCTGCTGGCCCTGGCCACCGGCGCCGCGTGCTGTGCCGCCTGGGCGACGCCCGTACCGGCGCTGCGGCTGGGCCTGCGGGCCGGGGCCGCCGGGACCGTGCTGACCGGGGCCGTGCTGGGGTCGACGGCGGGCTGCGTGGCCGGCGCGGCCGTCCTGCTCTGCTCGCTCGCCGCCGGCTCGGTGCACCGCCGGGGCGTGTGGCTCGCGGGCCTGGCCGGGGCGACGGCCGTGGTGGCGGGCGTGACCTGGGCGGTCGCCGCCGGCGTCCTGCCCGACGGGCTCGCCGGGGTGTTCGGCGGCCGGTCCGGGCCGCACCGTGTACAGCTGTGGCAGGACGCGCTGCGGCTGGCCGGCCGGAACAGCGGTCTGGGGGTCGGCCCGGGCCGGTTCGGCGAGCTGAGCCGTACGGCACCGCAGGTGCCGGTGTCCGACGGCAAACCGCACTCCGCCCTGCTGCAACAGGCGGCGGAGCAGGGCCTGGTCGGGGTGGTCCTGCTCGTCGCCGCGTTCTGCTGGGTGCTGCACGCGCTGTGGCGCACTCCCCGCCCGGCTCCGGTCGCCCTCACCGCGGGCGCGGCCCTGACCGCGTTGGCCGCGCTGGCCTCGGTGGGCGACGCGCTGAGCTTCACGACGGTGACGGCGGGCGCGGGACTGCTCGCCGGCTGGGCGACGGCCCGCCCGTGGACGGGTGTCGGCGGCAGCCCGGAGCTGTGACCGGGACGGGTGCCGCAAGGCGCCTCGCGCGTGGCCCCGCCCGAACGTGGCAGCGCCACGGGGAGCACGCACCGGGCACGGACGAGACGGCTGCGCCACCGGACCGGTGCACCGGTCCGGCCACCCGAAGCCCCGGCACCGGCTCACCGCGGCACCGGCGGAGTGCTCAGTGGGTCGAGCCCGGGATGTTCGCCCGCAGCCGCGCCCTGATCGCCCGGACCGCCGACTCCGCGTTGTCCACGGTGATGGTGAAGGTATGGCCGTCCCACAGGCGCAGCACGATGCCCTCGCCACGGCGTACGACGACCGCGGTGCCTTTCTCGGGGCGCCAGCGGTAGCCCCAGCCACCCCATTGACGGGGAGTGACGAGGGCGGTGAAGTCGGCACCGGCCACGTGGGAGAGCGGGATGCGGCGGCGCGGCAGCCCGATGTGGCCGCAGCGCACCTCGACGGAGTCCTTGTCGCATCTGAGGTCGACGTGCACGAAGGCGAGCGTGCCGAAGAGGACCAGCAGTCCGGCGGCGATGCAGCCCACGACGGACATCACCAGCGCGGCGACGCCGGAGGTCCAGGCCGAGTCCACCGCCAGCTCGATGCCCAGCGCCATACAGGCGGCCCCGACCAGCGCGAGCAGCCACTGGACCCGGTTGGTGGCGCGTCCCGTCCAGACGTCGGGGTGCGGGGCGTCGTCGGCGCGGGAATGGTCCCTCATGTTTATGAGGTTACTCAGGTTTCGCTGGGCGGGTAGGGCGTGGCACAGCGTGACTGGCCCAGGCGGAGCAGACCGGGGCGCGCATCGGGACCGGCCGGTGCAGGCGACCGCCGGACGGGCGGGCGGTCAGGTGGGGGGCACGGCGGTCGGCGGCCGGGCTGACCGGTCGGCGCCCGGACGGTCAGCCGATGGTCGGGGCGGTGCACGGCGGGCGGTCGGGCCGGTGCGCCCGCGGGCGGAGTCGCGTTCGGCCCCGTCAGCGGACGGGGCTGACCGTCTGGAGGAAGCGGCCCTCGGCGTAGGCCAGCGCCGTGTCCGGGAGGGTCGCCTCGCGTCCGCTGAGCAGCACGGTGAGCGTGGTGTCGGCGACGGCCGCCGGCTGCGGCTCGGCCCCGATCCGGCGCAGGGCCTGCGCGGCCACCGCTCCGGCGGAGCCGTGCAGGATCAGCGGCGCACGGCCCGGCTGCTGGACGGCGGCACGGATGCGCTCGGCGACCAGCTCGTAGTTGGTGCAGCCCAGGACGACCGTGGTCACGTCCTTCGGCGTGCGGGCGGCGGCCGAGGCGACCGCGGTGTCGATCGCCGCCTCGTCCGCGTGGTGCACCGCGTCCGCGAGGCCCGGGCACGCCACCTCGGTGACGGTGACACCGCCGGCGAACTGCTCGATCAGCCCCCGCTGGTAGGCGCTGCCCGTGGTGGCCGGGGTCGCCCAGATCGCCACGTGCCCACCGCCCGCGGCGGCCGGCTTGATCGCGGGGACGGTGCCGATGATCGGCAGGTTCGGTTCGAACCGGGCCCGCATCTGCGGCAGGGAGTGCACGGACGCGGTGTTGCAGGCGACGATCAGGACGTCCGGCTCATGGGCGGCGGCGGCCCCCGCGACGGCGAGGGCCCGCTCGGTGATGTCCTCCGGCGTGCGCGGTCCCCAGGGCATCCCGTCCGGGTCCCAGGAGAGGATCAGGTCCGCGTCGGGCCGCAGCCGTCGTACCGCGGCAGCGGCGGGAAGCAGGCCGATTCCGGAGTCCATGAGCGCGATCTTCACCCGGCCACGATAGACGATGCGGTACTGCCGGCCGCTCCGGTGGTGCAGACTGCGGCCGTGAGCGCCCTGATGTGGATCACCGTCGTGTCACTGGCCGCCTGGTGCTGGCTGCTGCTGTGCCAGGGCTTCTTCTGGCGCACGGACGTGCGGCTGCCGGCACGCCGGGAACCAAGGGAGTGGCCGGCCGTGTGCGTGGTCGTACCGGCCCGGGACGAGGCCGCGGTGCTGCCCGCGAGCCTGCCGTCCCTGCTGGCGCAGGAGTATCCGGGGCGGGCGGAGGTGTTCCTGGTGGACGACGGGAGCACGGACGGCACCGGCCGGCTGGCCCGGGAGCTGTCCCGGCGCCACGGCGGGCTGCCGCTCACGGTGGACTCGCCGGGTGAGCCGCCGACGGGCTGGACGGGCAAGCTGTGGGCGGTGCGGTACGGCATCGGGCTGGCACGCGCGCGTGACCCCGAGTACCTGCTGCTGACGGACGCGGACATCGCGCACGCGCCGGACAGCCTGCGCGAACTGGTGGCTGCGGCCCGCACCGGGGACTTCGACGTCGTGTCACAGATGGCGCGGCTGCGGGTGGAGAGCCTGTGGGAACGGCTGGTGGTCCCGGCGTTCGTCTACTTCTTCGCACAGCTGTATCCCTTCCGCCGGATCGGCCGGAAGGGCGCGCGCACGGCGGCGGCCGCCGGCGGCTGCGTCCTGCTGCGCACGAGCATGGCGGAGCAGGCACGGATCCCGGACGCCATCCGGCACGCGGTCATCGACGACGTGGCACTCGCGCGCGCGGTGAAGGGCGCCGGCGGGCACGTCTGGCTGGGGCTCGCCGACCGGGTGGACAGCGTGCGGCCGTATCCGCGGCTGCACGACCTGTGGCGGATGGTCTCGCGCAGCGCCTACGCCCAGCTGCGGCACAACCCGCTGCTGCTCCTCGGCACGGTCGCCGGTCTCGCCCTGGTGTATCTGGTGCCGCCCGTCGCGCTGGTCGCCGCAGCGGCAGCCGGCAGTACGGCGACCGCCCTCCTCGGCGCGGCGGCGTGGGCGGTGATGTCGGGCACCTACCTGCCGATGCTGCGCTACTACCGGCAGCCGCTGTGGCTCGCTCCGCTGCTGCCGTTCACGGCGTTCCTGTACCTCCTGATGACGGTCGACTCGGCCGTGCAGCACTACCGGGGACGCGGGGCCGCGTGGAAGGGCCGTACCTACGCGCGTCCCGGCACGGTCACCGACGAGGGCTGAGCACGGTCACTTGCGGCCGGGTGTCCAGTTCATGCCCCAGCCGTAGGCGCGGTCTATGGTCCGCTGCGGGCTCACGCCCCGCTGCGGCACCAGGTACCGCGCCTCGCGCTGCACGAGGAGGTCGCCGCCGGTGTTGGTGATGAGAGCGAGCGCGCACACCGTGGAGGGCACGGTGCACTCGTCCAGGAAGAACTCGATGGGCGCGCCGTGCTGCGGGTGGAGGGTGACGGTGGCGTGCAGATCGGCGAAGGAACTGGCGCCCTCGTAGATGGTGACGAAGACGAGGATGCGCCGGAAGTCCTGCGTGTGGTCGAGGTTGACGGTGAGGTTCTCGCCGGTGGCCACGGCACCGGTGCGGTCGTCGCCGTCGAGGTGGACGTACGGCGGCCGGTCCAGCGATCCGAAGGCGTTGCCCAGGGCCTGGACGACCCCCTTGCGGCCGTCGGCGAGTTCGTAGAGGGCGCACAGGTCCAGGTCGAGATCCTGTCCGCCGCCCCACCTGCTGCCCCGGCCGCCGAGGTGTCTGCGCATCTGCCAGTTGAGGTTCACCCGCAGGGCACCGGAGGTGCCGCCCTGCTTGGCCAGCGAGACGGAGGGGGCCGCCTTGGTCAAGGTCACCTTGGACAGCCGGACCGGCTGGGGCGCGGGGGCCGGAGGGGCCGCGGGCGGGGGCGGCGCGGTCACGGGCGGTGCCGCGTGGGGCGTCGCGAGAGGCCGCGCCATGGCCGGGCGGGGCGGGGCGGGCGTCGTCCGGGGTGGTGCCGGGGCCGCCGCGGCGGGCGCTGCGGGGCGCTGCGGTTCGTCGACGGTGATGCCGAAGTCGGTTGCCAGGCCTTCGAGTCCGCTGCTGTAGCCCTGGCCGACGGCCCGGAACTTCCAGCCGCCCTGGCGGCGGTAGAACTCGCCGAGCAGGAAGGCCGTCTCGACGGTGGCGCCGGGGCTGTCGAAGCGGGCGGCCGAGCGGCCGGTCGCGGCGTCGGTCACCTCGATGTAGAGGTCCGGAACCTGTCCGAACGTCCCGCCGTCGGCGGAGGCGGCGAGCACGATCCGCTCGATGTCGCCCTCCACGCGCGCGAGGTCGACGACAAGGGTGTCCGTGACGTGTCCGCCGGCCGTCCGCTTGCCCTCGTGGCGCACCGCGCCGGACGGGTGGGCGGGCTGGTTGTAGAAGACGAAGTCCCCGTCGGAGCGGACCTTTCCGGTGGCGAGCAGCAGCGCGGAGGCGTCCGCGTCGGGCACGCCGGGTCCGGAGCGCCAGCCCAATTGAACGCGCAGTGCCGTGGTCGGCACCGGCGTGTTCGATCCTTTCGACATTGACATGTCCGCCCCCATCCCGTGTCGGCTTCCGGATGTCCTCCGGTCGTCCGGATCATCCCTACCCGCACAACGCGGGGAACGGCACGATGAACTCCCGGAGCGGTGCGGAAGACCGCCGGTCAACCGGCGGTAACCCCGCGGGAACTGGCCTTTACACGATCTAAACGCTGATCGGCGCCCCTTTTTGCCGCGTTCGCTCGGATTGGGGATCCCGGGTCACTACCGACACGGAAAACAACCCTCTTATCGGTCTCCCCAACGAGCACATCGTGGGCTTAACTTATGTGCCATGACCTCCCCCCGCTCCACTTATGGTGGCGGCTACTACTCCGCCTCCTTCCCGGACACCCCGATCTACGACTCCCTCGTGGCCGAGCGGGGCACCCCGCAGATCGCCCCGATCCGGGTCCCCGCCGCCTACGACACGGGCAGCAGTCTGCCCGCCCTGCCGTCGGCACTGCCCGCCCTCCCGGCGGCCCCGTCCCCTCAGGCGCCCGCCTACGGCTATCCGCAGTTTCCGCAGCCCGCCCCGCTGCAGCAGGCGCCCACCGCGTACATCCCGCAGCAGGCGAGCGCCCCGCGGGGTTATCCCGGTCCGCAGGCCCCGCAGCAGCAGCGCCCGATGACGATGGGCACGGGGTACGAGGCCATGCGTCCGGCCGCGCCGCGCCCCGCGCAGACCGGCTACCAGGATCCGTACAACAACCAGCAGTACCGCGGCTACTGATCGGCACACCCCGGCTGTCGGTGGCACCTGGCACGATGGCGTCATGGGAAACGCCGAAGTGCAGTCGATCCACGTCCATCCGGTCAAGGCGTTCCGGAGTCTTTCGCTCGGGGAGGCCGTGGTGGAGCCCTGGGGGCTGGCCGGCGACCGACGCTGGACGCTGATCGACGACGGGGGAAAGGTCGTCACCCAGCGGGAGCAGCCGCGCCTCGCGCTTGCCGCCGCCGAGCCTCTGGCCGGCGGCGGCATCCGTCTGTCCGCGCCCGGTCACGCACCGTTGACGGTCCGCGTGCCGGATCCGGGTCCGACGGTGTCCGTGAGCGTGTTCGGCACGAAGGTCGAGGCGGTCCCGGCCGCGGCGGCCGCGCACGCCTGGTGCAGCGCCTATGCGGAAGCCGACGTCCGTCTGGTCCACATGGACGACCCGGCCACCCGCCGCCCGGTCGATCCCGAGTACGCGCTGCCCGGCGAGACGGTGAGCTTCGCCGACGGCTATCCCCTGCTGGTCACCACGACCGCCTCCCTGGACGCGCTCAACTCCCTGATAGCCGAAGGCCGGCACCCCCATGAGGGCCCGCTGCCCATGAGCCGCTTCCGGCCCAACGTCGTCGTAGCGGGCACGCGGCCCTGGGCCGAGGACGACTGGTCGCGGATCTCCGTCGGCGAGGTGGTGTTCCGCGTCGTGAAGTCGAGCGGGCGGTGCGTCGTGACGACCACCGACCAGGACACCGCCGAGCGCGGCCGGGAGCCCCTGTACACGCTGGCACGCCACCGCCGGATCGGCGGAAGGCTGATCTTCGGCCAGAACGTCGCGCCCCTCTCCCCCGGCACGATCAGGGTGGGCGACCCCGTGCGGGTGCTGGCGTAGCGCCACCGGTCCGGCCCGGCGCATCCGGCCGGCGGACGGCCCGGACGGGGCGGGAACCCTGGGCCGGGTCCCGGTCGTTGAGGGGTCATGAGAAATTCGTGAGAGGCCATGTGCGAACGCGTCCGTGGCGGAAGTGTCGGCGCTCTCTCCCGACCCGGGCCGTGGGTGACTGCCCGTGCCGGGGACATGGCGGAGCGGAAGGGGGTGGGGGACATGCGGGCACTCAGGGGTCTGTGGCGCTGGCGCCGCAATCCGTTGCGCCGCGCCACGGATCTCGCCGAGGCGTGGGTGGCCCTGGTGGCGCTGGTGCTGATCGCCGTGGCCGCGCCCGTGACCGGCTGCGTGGTCGGTGCCGTCGCCCAGGACTCGCTGCAGCGCGCCGTGCGGGAGCAGCAGCACACGCGTCACCTCGTGACGGCCACCGTGGTACGCGACCTGGGGGACGCCCCGCTGGAGACCGACCCCGACACCACCGCCGCGCGGGAGGCCCGCAGGCGGGTCCTCGCGGACTGGACCGCGCCGGACGGCACCCGGCGGCGCGGCCGGACCCTGACCGACCTCAAGTCCCCGAACACAGGTGACCACTTCGCACTCTGGACGGATCCGGACGGCCGAATAGCGCCCCGCCCGCTGGACACGGCCACGGCGACGACCCACGCGGTGCTCGCCGGGATCGGCGCGGCCCTGCTGGCCGCGGGCCTGGTCGAGGGAGTGCGGCGGCTGACCGTGTGGCGCATGGTCCGCCGTCGGTACGCGCGTTGGGACCAGGCCTGGGACCGGGCGGGCCCGGACTGGGGCAAGGCGGGCACCGGCAGCTGACGGCCTTCCGGCTCTGGTCGGACGACCGTGCACGTACACGCTACGGTGGACCGGCCGAAGCGCTTTCGGCGACGACCCGCGGGTGCGCGAACCCCTGGGGCGGAAGGCAGTTTTCGAGAGTGCGAGCGAGCTCGGCCCGAGGGCCGGCCCGGTCGCGGTCCCGGCACCGGCGCCGTCCCGACGGGAGCGAGCCGACGTACGACGAGGTGGGGGCACAGCAACGCCATGGCACAGGGCACGGTCCAGGTGACGCACACCGGTACATCGCGGTGGCGGCGCCGCACGGGTGAGTACGCGTCGCTCGCCGCCGCCCTGGAGGCCGCCGCCGACGGCGACGTCCTCACGGTCGCCCCCGGCACCTACCGGGAGAACCTCGTCGTCCAGCGGGCGGTGACCCTCCGTGGTCCCGAGGGCTCGCCGGGCTCGGTGCGGATCGCGCCCGTCGACGGGGTGCCGCTGACCGTACGCGCCTCGGCCGTGGTGCAGGACGTGCACGTGGAGGGCCAGGACGCGGCGGCGCCCGCACTGCTGGTCGAGGAGGGTACGCCAGAACTGCTGGACGTGCGGATCGTCACCCGGTCCGCCGTCGGCATCGAGGTGCGCGGCGGCGCGCGGCCGACCGTGCGCCGCTGCACGGTCGACAACCCGGCCGGCATCGGCATCGCCGTACTGGACGGCGCGGGCGGGGTGTTCGAGGAGTGCGAGGTCGTGGCGGCGGGGCAGGCGGGCGTGTCCGTCCGCGGCGGCGCCCACCCGCGCCTGGAGCGCTGCCGCGTGCACCACGCCTCCGGGACCGGGCTGACCGCGACCGGGGAGAACTCCTCCCTGGAGGCCGTGGGTTGCGAGATCTACGAGGTCCGCGGCTCCGGAGTGCAGGTCACCCAGCGGGCCACCGCGCACCTGACCGACTGCGACGTGCACCGCACGACCGCCGACGGCGTCACGCTGGACACCGACGCGGTGCTCACGCTCGCCGACTGCCACCTCCACGACATCCCCGAGAACGCGGTGGACCTGCGCTCCCGCTCGGTGCTCACACTGACCCGCACGACGGTGCGCCGGTTCGGACGCAACGGCCTGTCGGTGTGGGACCCGGGGACCCGGGTGGACGCCAACCAGTGCGAGATCTTCGACAGCACCGGTGACTACCCCGCGGTGTGGGTGAGCGACGGCGCCACCGCGGTGCTCGACTCCTGCAGGGTGCACGACGTGCCGGACGCGCTGTTCGTGCTCGACCGGGGTTCCCGTGCCGACGTCGTCGACAGCGACCTGACGCAGGTGCGCAACACCGCGGTCTCGGTGAGCGACGGGGCGACGGCGCAGCTGGACGACTGCCGGATCCGGGAGGCGGCGACCGGAGCCTGGTTCCGCGACCACGGCAGCGGCGGCACACTCAACAACTGCACCCTGGACGGCACCCAGACCGGGGTGATCGTCACCAAGGGCGCGGACCCGACCATCGAGCGCTGCACGGTCGACTCCCCCGCCGAGGCCGGCTTCTACGTCTCCGCGGGCGGTCGTGGCAGCTTCCTGAACTGCCGGGTCAGCGGCAGCGGCGGCTACGGCTTCCATGTGATCGACGGCTGTCGTACGACGCTGCGCAAGTGCCGCACGGAGCGGTGCGCGCGCGGGGGCTACGAGTTCGCCGACGCGGGCCCGGACGCCGGTTCCGGGTCCGGGCCGGTCGTGGAGGACTGCACCAGCGACGAGAGCGGCAGCCTGCGGCCGCCGACACCCCCCGAGACCGCCGTGCAGACCACGGCGCACTCCCCCGGTCTGCTCGGGTCGATCCCCGGGCAGCGCACCACGGAGCAGGAGCCGCTGGTCGCCGCCGCGGAGCCGGAGCATCCGGTGCGGACCTCCAAGGACGTGCTCGGGGAACTCGACGCGCTGGTCGGCCTGGACAGCGTCAAGCGTGAGGTGCGGGCGCTGACCGACATGATCGAGGTGGGCCGGCGCCGGCAGCAGGCGGGCCTGAAGGCGGCCTCGGTCAAGCGGCATCTGGTCTTCACCGGCTCCCCCGGCACCGGCAAGACCACGGTCGCCCGGCTCTACGGCGAGATCCTCGCCTCGCTCGGCGTGCTGGAGAAGGGCCACCTGGTGGAGGTGTCCCGGGTCGACCTGGTCGGCGAGCACATCGGCTCCACGGCGATCCGCACCCAGGAGGCGTTCGAGAGGGCGCGCGGCGGAGTGCTGTTCATCGACGAGGCGTACGCGCTGTCCCCGGAGGACGCCGGGCGGGACTTCGGCAAGGAGGCCATCGACACGCTGGTGAAGCTGATGGAGGACCACCGGGACGCGGTGGTGGTGATCGTCGCCGGCTACACGGCGGAGATGGAGCGGTTCCTCTCCGTCAACCCGGGCGTCGCCTCCCGCTTCTCCCGCACCATCACCTTCGGCGACTACGGCCCGGACGAGCTGCTGAGGATCGTGGAGCAGCAGGCCGACGAGCACGAGTACCGGCTGGCGGCGGGCGCGGGCGAGGCGCTGCTGAAGTACTTCACGGCGATCCCGAAGGGCCCGGCGTTCGGCAACGGCCGCACGGCCCGGCAGACCTTCGAGGCGATGGTGGAACGGCACGCGAGCCGCGTCGCCCAGCTCGAGGACCCCAGCACCGACGACCTGACGCTGCTCTACGCGGAGGACCTGCCGGAGCTGCCCTGAGCCGCCACCGGGCCGGTGCGGCGCCCCACGGCCGTGACCCGAGTGACATGTGCGCGTCGGGTCAGGTGGTGGCGCAAGCGGTGCCGACCCGTGACAAGATGGGACGCCCGCGCACCGCCGGACGGACGGAAGATCCTGGTCGGAACCGGTGCGCCGGACGAGTCGGACGTTTGGCGGCGAAAGGACCGGAGCGTACGTGAGTGAGAATCAGAACCTCCTCGCGGAGCAGCGCCGCGCCCTGATCCTGGACGAGGTCCGGCGCCGGGGCGGTGTGCGGGTCAACGAGCTGACCCGCAAGCTCGGCGTGTCGGACATGACCGTCCGCCGCGATCTGGATGCCCTCGCCCGCCAGGGGGTCCTGGAGAAGGTGCACGGCGGCGCGGTCCCGGTGGTCGAGGCCAGCACCCACGAGCCCGGCTTCGAGGCGAAGTCGGGTCTGGAGCTGACGGCCAAGGAGGACATCGCGCGCACCGCCGCCCGGCTGGTCACCCCGGGCTCGGCGATCGCCCTCTCCGGCGGTACGACGACGTACGCGCTCGCGCAGCACCTGCTGGAGGTGCCCGATCTGACCGTGGTGACGAACTCGGTGCGGGTCGCGGACGTCTTCCACGCGGCACAGCGCACCTCCGGGCAGCGGCAGGGCGCGGCCACGGTGGTGCTGACCGGTGGGGTGCGCACCCCGTCGGACTCACTGGTGGGACCGGTGGCGGACCAGGCGATCGCGGCGCTCCACTTCGATCTGCTGTTCCTCGGGGTGCACGGCATATCGGTGGAGGCGGGACTGTCCACGCCGAATCTGGCGGAAGCCGAGACGAACCGGCGGCTGGTGCACTCCGCGCGCCGGGTGGTGGTGGTCGCCGACCACACCAAGTGGGGCACGGTGGGTCTGAGTTCGTTCGCCACGCTGGAGCAGGTGGACACCCTGGTCACCGACGCGGGGCTGCCGGCCGAGGCCCGCGCGGAGATCTCCGAGCATCTGCCGCGACTGATCGTGGCGGGCGAGCCGGACGAGGACGACGGGGACGACGGGGACGCCGACGACATCTGACGGGGTGCCAGTTAAACTGACGGTGCAACGCCCGTTCCCTGCAAGGGACTCACGAGGGGGTTCGCACCATGGCTCGTCGTCTGCGACCGGCCGGCCTCGACTTCGTCCGAACCGCGCCGGTGCGGCTGGTCTTCGTCCGGGAGGCAGCGGCGGCCCCCGACATGATCTTCCGGTCGCTCGCCGAGGACCTGACCGGCTGGCCGGAGTGGTTCCCCGGGGTGTCCTCCGTCCGGCCGGCCGGTGACGGCCGCGCGGTCCGGCTGCGCGGCGGCGTCCGCTTCGAGGAGTCGGTGATCGCCGCCGAGGCGCCGGAGGTCTACGCCTACCGCGTCGATGTGACGAACATGCCGGGAGCCCGTGCCTGGGTCGAG
The DNA here is from genome assembly GCF_044593395.1 of Streptomyces sp. NPDC052301. NCBI lineage: Bacteria > Bacillati > Actinomycetota > Actinomycetes > Kitasatosporales > Streptomycetaceae > Streptomyces > Streptomyces sp. NPDC052301. Next base: position 413,360 of record NZ_JBIUBE010000002.1, read on the forward strand.
GAGTGGCGGCTGTCCCCGGCCGGCACCGGAAGCCGGGTCCAGATGACCTTCGCCCTCGACGGCACGGCCCCGTTCCGCCTGGTGTGGACGCTCGCCCGCCCGGGCGTGGGCCGCTCCTTCCGTGACGCGGTCGGGAAACTGGACCGGCGGCTGGCCCAGGGGCCTCGCCGCAGGTCGGTCACACACGACGACCCGCGATCGGACGCCGGCTAGGCCGGCTCCACGATCAGCCACGCCACCACCGAGGTGTCTCCGGCCATGCCCTTCACCGTGAACGACGTGCCGGGGGTGCGGGACGCGACGTAGGCCACGCCGGACGGGGTGCCGCCGGGGGACTGGATCGTCAGGAAGATGCGGCTCGACGCCGTGACGGCCGTGGTGGTCACCTTGACCGCCGTGGCGCCGTTCAGGGTGAGGGTGCCCATCTTCGCGTTGGTGCCCTCCTTGACCTTGATGCCCTTGCCCGCCAGACCCGCGACGATGTCCGAGTCCGTGCTGCCTATCTGGGCGGCGCCCAGGCGCGCCCAGCTGGTGTCACGGCCGGCGGCGCCGCCGGGGCCGAAGGACTGGGTGCCGTTGACGTCGATGACGAAGCGATTGACCGAGTCGCCGGCGATCTGGGACTGGATGGCCCGCGAGGCGGTGTCGGCGGCGGTGACGGCGTACCCCTGGCCGGCGGACTGGGTGTGGATCAGGTTCACCCCGGGGCCGGCGGTCGCGTTGACCACCACGCCGGGGGTCGTGCCGGCCTGGCCGAGGGTGATGCGGCCCGTGGCGCGGCGGATCGAGAGCGGGGTGTCGAGGGCGGTGCCGTCGTCACCGTGGCGGATCAGGGCGAGGTCGGAGCCGTCGCCGGTGCCGGACTCGGCGGTGTCGGTGGTGCGCAGGGTCCAGCGGCGGTTCTTGCCGCGTGACCAGAACTGCAGGTCACGACTGGTTCCGGCGGCGCCGGAGATCATGTGGGTGTCGGCCTTGTCCCAGGTGATGCCGGTGTCGCCATGGGTGCCCGCGGTGACACCGCTGTGGCGGACGACGGCGGCGCCCGCGTCGTTGAAGGGGGCCGTCGTGCCGACGTACTCGCCGCCGACGACGGAGACGCAGCTCGCGCTGTTCAACGCCGAGGTGGTGATGCCGTACGACGGTGAGAGGGTGCCGGTGTTGTCGTCGTTGCGGCCGGTGGAGGTGGAACAGCCGGTGAGGACGACTCCCTCCGCCGCGTTCCCGGTCACGGTGAAGCCGGAGCAGCCGGAGCCGGCCTTACCGTCCCGCTTGGCCAGGCAGCCGATCAACTGGAGGAAGCGACCGCCGGCGGAGGTGGAGATGTGGAAGCCGTCCTGGCCGCTGCGGTCGGTGTTGCAACCGACCATCACCATCGCATAGTTGATGCCGGTGATGTGGTAGCCGTGCTGGGCGTTCCACTCGGAGCGGCAGTCGACCATGGTGACGGCGTTGGGGTTGAGGATGTCGTATCCGTGCCCCTTGTTGCCCTGGGAGTAGCACTGGAAGAGGTCGGCGTCGACGAGACCGCCGCCGGTGCCGGCCGAGTCGCCCCAGGTGAAGCCGTGGCCGTCGTTGTCGACGGCGTGGACCTGGTTGAACTGGAAGGCGGCCGCGTTCTGGGCGTCGACGCCGTGGCCGGTGAACCGCCAGATGGTCACCTTGTCCATGCCGACGTCCTTGACGCCCGGGTTGATCAGGACGCCGTCGACGGCCGCGCCGGTGGCGTCCTTCTGGTCGCGTCCGTCGAGGGCGAGGCCGTACAGGCGGGGGCCGCCGCCGTAGGCGGAGTTCTCGTAGGTGCCCTGAACGGGGGCCGGGTCGATGATGATCAGGGCCGCGCCGGTGAAGTTGCCGATGCCCGGACGCAGAAAGGAGCCGACCATGTTGGTGCGGACCGGGAAGTGCGGGTTCCAGTCGCCCCGCAGGGTGACGCCCTGCTCGAGCCGCAGCGGCGAGGCGAGGCGGTACTTCGCCGGCGGCAGGTAGACGGTGCCGCCCTGCCCCGCCGCGTCGATCGCCTTCTGGATGGCGGGGGCGTCGTCGGCCTGGTCGTCGCCGAGCGCTCCGTACGCCGGGTCCTTGACGTTGAGCCAGCCCTCGCCGGTGTCCGCGGCGGCCGCCTCGCCCGCGGTGGCGACGGTGGTCGCGAGGGCGGCGCCGGTGAGACCGGCGGCGCTCGTGAGCAGGTGGCGTCTGGACGTCGAGGGCGTGGAGTTCATGGCGGGTCCCCCCAGGGATCGCTGATGATCAGTGGGGGGAGTTTCGCACGCCCGCCGGGCCCAGCGACCGCGGCATGATCGGCGACGAGGCCCTGGCCCGCCTCGCGGCCCGCCGGGCAGCCGGCCAGGCGCGCCTGTCAGGACGGGTCCGGCCACACACCCGTCGCCAGCAGGGTCTCGATCGCCGTCGCGTACGGCGTGATGTCGAGGCCCTGGTCCTCGAGCCACGCGTCCGAGTAGTACTTGTCGAGGTACCGGTCCCCCGGGTCGCACAGCAGCGTGACCACGCTGCCCCGGCGACCCTCGGCCACCATCTCCGAGACGATCTTCAGCGCGCTCCACAGCCCGGTCCCCGTCGACCCGCCGGCCTTGCGGCCGATGGCCCGCTCCAGTGCGCGTACGGCGGCGACGCTCGCGGCGTCCGGGACCTTCATCATCCGGTCGATCGCGCCGGGCACGAAGCTCGGTTCCATGCGCGGCCGGCCGATGCCCTCGATCCGGGAGCCGCAGTCGCAGGTGACGTCCGGATCGCCGGTGGTCCAGCCCTCGAAGAAGCAGGAGTTCTCCGGGTCGGCCACACAGATCCGGGTGTCGTACTGCATGTAGTGGACGTACCGGGCGAGCGTCGCGGAGGTGCCGCCGGTGCCCGCCGTGGCGACGATCCAGGTGGGCTCCGGGAACCGCTCCAACTCCAGCTGGCGGAAGATGGATTCGGCGATGTTGTTGTTGCCGCGCCAGTCGGTGGCCCGCTCCGCGTAGGTGAACTGGTCCATGTAGTGGCCGCCGGTCTCCACCGCGAGGCGGGCGGACTCCTCGTACATCTTCCGGGAGTCGTCCACGAAGTGGCAGCGGCCGCCGTGGAACTCGATCAGACGGCACTTCTCCGCGCTCGTCGTGCGCGGCATCACCGCGATGAAGGGCACGCCGATCAGCTTGGCGAAGTAGGCCTCGGACACGGCCGTCGAGCCGCTGGACGCCTCGATCACCGGGCGCCCCGGGCGGATCCAGCCATTGCAGAGACCGTAGAGGAACAGGGAGCGGGCGAGGCGGTGCTTGAGGCTGCCGGTGGGATGGGTCGACTCGTCCTTGAGGTAGAGGTCGATGCCCCACGGCTCGGGGAGCGGGAAGCGCAGCAGGTGGGTGTCCGCCGATCGGTTCGCGTCGGCCTGCACCTTGCGCACGGCTTCTTTCAGCCAGTCGCGGTAGGCGGCGTCGCTGCGGTCGACGTCGAGGGTGGCGCCGGTCCGGGTCTGGGAGGTGGTGCTCACGGCGGGACTCCTTAGGCTGGGCGCCGACGACGTCTCGCGCGGCCGGCACTTCGAGCATAGGCGCCTTTCACACCGCTCCCCACCTGCATAAACGCATCTTTCAGCCACCCAAAGACACCCTGGGGCACAGGCGTGCGAGGCGTGCCGGGGGCGCATTGGCGCGAGTGCTCCGGGAGTCCGTCGCATGCGCCCCGGGCGTACTGGTGCTCCACGCCACATCGGGGCAGACTGCACGCGTGTCGGGACGGTCGTCCCGTACGGGGGCGCACACGGGAGCACGGGAACACGCGCAAGGGGGCGGCGAAGGATGGCGGAGCCGGAGTTCACGGCCACGGGCGTGCGGATCGGCAAGCGCATGCGTTCGCTCACCCGGGCCGGGCAGGTCCGGATCAACGACGGCAGGCTGGAGTTGCTCACCAGCTACGGCAGCGAGATCGACAGTGCGCCGGTGCAGGCGGTACGTGCGTCCAAGCCCTGGTTCGCGCCGGAGGACCGGGCGTTGGCCGATCTGAACGGCAACCGGTACCTGCTGCGGCTGGGCGAGGACGACCCCGCTCCGGGCGAGCCGGGGCCGCCCGCGGCCCGGCGGTTCATCGAGGCCGTGCGGCGGGCGGCCGGGCGCGGCGGCTGACCGGACCCGGCGTCAGCGCACGGTGTTCGTGCGGGCGCGGCGAGTTGCGGGAGGGCATCCGCTGCGTCACGCTGGTCTCACGTCACTCTGGGTTTACCGGCGATAACGCTGCGAACCAGCCCGCCGGCCACGACAGCAGGCGGCCGCATGGACGGGGGCATCCTGCTGGATCCGTTGTTCTCCGTGTTCTTCCGGTCCCTTCCGGACCTCTACACCGGGGAGTCGCAGCCGTGATCAGTCACCCAAGCAGGCACTGCACGGTGGAGCTCCAAGCCCTGCCGTCGCGGATCGGCCAGGTCCGCAGAATCGTATCTGCGCAGTTGCGCTACTGGCATATGGACCCGTTGATAGACCGGGCCGCGCTCGGTGTGACGGAGCTGTTGAGCAACGTCCACCGGCACGCCAGGCCCGACAAGTCGTGCACCGTCGAGCTGGAGTTGCTGCCGGAGCGGCTCACGGTCTCGGTGCGCGACCACGATCCGCGTCTTCCGGTGCTGGCCGACGGCGCGGACGCGCCGGACGCCACCCCGCTGGCCACCTGTGGGCGGGGGCTGGCGATGGTGGCCGCGGTGAGCGAGAGCTGGGGTGCGCGGCCGGACGGCGAGAACGGCAAGGTCGTGTGGTTCACGCTGCCCGCCCCGGCGGCGGTGCGCGCCCACGCGGCCCGCGCCCGGCGCCGTACGGCCGAGGTGCCGTCGGCTCCGGAGCCCGCCCCCGTCAGGGCGGTGGCGCCCGCGAGCGCACCGCTGGTGACCGCGGCGAGCGTGGCCGCCGGGACTCCCGTCACGACTGCGGCGAGCGTGGGCGCGGGAGTTCCGGCCGCGACCCCGGCGACCGTGGCCCCGGGTGTTCCGGTCACGGCCGCGGCTGCCGCTTCTGCCGTGACCGGCGCCCCCGCAGCGACGGGACGGAAGGCTCCCGCCCGGTCGGCCGTTCCCGGCTGACCGGGCGGTGCCCTCGCCCGGCTCGACAGGCGGCGGCCCGGTCCGCGGTCGTGCGTCGTGCGTGACGCGACCCGACCCGATCGTCGTTCGTGACGCGACCCGCCCCGATCGTGGCGCGAGACACGACCCGACCCGATCGTCGCGCGTGACGCGACCGACCCGATCGTCGTGCGTGACACGACCCACCCCGATCGTGGCGCGAGACACGACCCGCCCCGATCGTCGCGCGTGACGCGACCGACCCGATCGTCGCGCGTGACGCGACCGACCCGATCGTGGCGCGAGACACGACCCGCCCCGATCGTGGCGCGAGACACGACCCGCCCCGATCGTCGTGCGTGACGCGACCGACCCGATCGTCGTGCGTGACGCGACCCGCCCCGATCGTGGCGCGAGACACGACCCGCCCCGATCGTGGCGCGAGACACGACCCGCCCCGATCGTCGTGCGTGACGCGACCCGCCCCGATCGTGGCGCGGGACACGATCCCCTTGTGCGTCAGGCGCCCCACCGGACCTCGGCCCGACCCCTGACCCATGCGTGGCCGCCCTCACCCCTCACTCCGTCGCGATCGCCCGCAACACGCCCAGGCGGGCCGCCCGTCGGGCCGGGCGCAGGCCCGCGAGGGCGCCGGCCGTGAGGCCGACGAGCGCCACCACGGCGAGCCGCGTCGGCGGGAGCGCGAAGGCGAACGCGGTGTCGCTCGCGCCGTCGGACGCCGTCACCAGCACCCAGCCGAGGAAGGCGCCGAGGCCGAGTCCAGGGAGATGAGCACGGGCCGCCGGGCGCCCTGCGCCTCGCTGGGCGTGGTGATGGCGTCGGCGCCGCGTACGACGGCGTCGGTGCCGCTGGTGGCCTCGCCGAACATGCTGTCGAAGCTCGCCCGGAGCGTGTCGCCCATGACGAGGGTGCCGGTCAGGAAGGCGACGCCCAGGAAGCGTCGACGAAGGTACCGGCGCACCGACGCCGGTGCGCGCGCAGCGAGGTGAGGCCGAGCCGGAGCGATGCGTTCATGCCCGCACCTCGAAGGCCTTCGTACGGTCCAGCACCTTGTCGGCGGTCGGCGCCTGTATCCGGTCGACCGGGCGTCCGTCGGCGAAGAAGAGCACCTCGTCGGCGTGCGCGGCGGCCACCGGGTCGTGCGTGACCATGACGACCGTGCGGTCCATCTGCCGTACCGCCCGGCCGAGCAGGCCGAGGACCTCCGCACCGGAACGCGAGTCGGGGTTGCCGGTCGGCTCGTCGGCGAACACGACGTCGGGCCGGCCCGCGAACGCCCGCGCCACGGCCACGCGTTGCTGCTGGCCGCCGGAGAGCTCCGAGGGACGGTGATGCAGCCGGTCGCGCAGCCCGACGACATCGACGAGCGCGTGGATCCACTCGCGGTCACCGCTCCGGCCGGCCAGGTCCAGCGGCAGTGTGATGTTCTCCGCGACGGTCAGCGTCGGCACCAGGTTGAACGCCTGGAAGACGAAGCCGACCCGGGCGCGGCGCAGCAGGGTCAGCCGGCGGTCGTCCAGCGCGCCCAGCTCGGTGTCGCCGATCCAGACGGCGCCCGAGGTGAGCGTGTCGAGGCCCGGCCGCGCAGTGCATGAGGGTGGACTTGCCCGAGCCCGACGGGCCCATGATCGCGGTGAACTGTCCGGCGGGAAAGGCCACGTCGACGCCGTCCAGGGCGCGTACGGCGGTGTCCCCGGCGCCGTACACCTTCACCGCGTCCACCACGCGGGCCGCGGCCCGCAGCGCCGTCGCCGTCATGCCCCACCGCCCTTGCCGGTGCGGCCGAACTGCTCCTCCAGGACGGACAGGCGGCGCCAGTACTCGTCCTCGTCGATCTCCCCGGAGGCGAAGCGGCGGCCGAGGACGGCGAGCGGCGAGTCGCCCGCCGGGCGTGCCGCGTCCAGCGGCCGCCAGGGGACGCCGCCGCGCCCGCGCCATGCGGTGCGGCGCAGGAAGGTGACGGCGCCGATCACGACGGCCGCCCAGATCAGCGGGAGGAAGATCCAGGGTCCGGGTCCCCCGTCCCAGGTCGCCAGGGTCTGCATCTCGGGTCAACTCCTCGTCGGCCGTGGTCTTCGGGCGATGTCCCGAGACTCCCTCCGGCAGGGGGTACGGGTCGTCGTGCGGCCGGCGGCAGTGCGCGTACCTCCCGGGGAGTACGGGGACGGGGTGCGGCTGCTCCTCGCAGGACTGGCGAGTTGTAACTACTAGTATGTACAGTGGGTTCATGAGCACCCCGGAACGATTGATCGAGTCCACCCGTGAGCTGCTGTGGGAGCGCGGGTACGTGGGCACCAGCCCCAAGGCGATCCTGGAGCGCGCGGGCGCGGGCCAGGGCAGCATGTACCACCACTTCAAGGGCAAGCCGGATCTCGCCCTGGCGGCGATCCGGCGGACCGCCGAGGAGCTGCGCGCCGCCGCCGAGCGCGTCCTGGGCGGGCCGGGCACGCCGTACGAACGGATCGAGGCGTACCTGCTGCGCGAGCGTGACGTGCTGCGCGGCTGCCCGGTCGGCCGGCTGACCATGGACCCGGACGTGATCGCCAGCGACGAGCTTCGGGCGCCGGTGGACGAGACGATCGCGTGCATCCGGGAGCGCATCGCCGAAATCGTCGACGAGGGCAAGCGGCAAGGGCAGTTCGCGCCGGAGCTGGACGGCGAGGAGATCGGCGCGGCCGTGCTCGCCACGGTCCAGGGCGGCTACGTCCTCGCCCGCGCCTCCGGCTCCCCCGCGGCCTTCGACGCCGGGGTCCGCGGCCTGCTCTCCCTGCTCGCCCCCCGGACTTCCGGACAGGAGAACTGAGGCACGTGCACATCACCAGACGACGCCCCGACACGCAGCAGGGCCCAGCGGAGAACTTCACCGGCACGGTCTGGCTGGACGAGATCGCCGCGCCCGCCGCCCCGTCCCGGCTGCGCATGTTCGCCGTCCACTTCGCACCCGGCGCCCACACGGCCTGGCACCGGCATCCGCACGGGCAGGTGCTGCACGTCCTGGAGGGAGAAGGGCTCGTGCGGCGCGAGGGCGGTGACGTCGAGGAGATCCGCGCGGGCGACACGGTGTGGATCGAACCGGGCGAGTGGCACTGGCACGGTGCCGGACCGCGCACCTTCATGAGCCACCTGGCGGTCGTGGAGGCGGCGGAGGACGGCACGACGACCGAGTGGCACGAGCACGTGCACGACTACCCCGCCTGAGAAGGGAATCGATACATGCACGCCATGCAGTACGAGTTCACCCTGCCCGCGGACTACGACATGGGCGTCATCCGCGCGCGCGTAGCCCGCGTCGGGCATCTGCTGGACGGCTGGGAGGGCCTCGGCATCAAGACGTACCTGCTGCGCGAGCGCGGGGTGCACGGCTCCCCGGTGAACCAGTACGGGCCGTTCTACCTCTGGAACACCCTGGAGGGCATGAACAGGTTCCTGTGGGGAGGCGCCTTCCAGGGGCCTGTCGACGACTTCGGGCGACCGGCGGTCCGGCAGTGGACGGGCCTGGCGTTCGAGGAGGGCGCCGCGGCCGGGTCCCTGCCCGCGTTCGCCCTGCGTCGGCGCCGAGTGGTGCCGGACGGCATGGAGTTGGCCGCGTTCATGGCGGACGCCGCGGCCGGGACGACACGACTGGCCGCGGCGGACGGTGCGGTGCTGGCGGCCGCGGCCGTGGACACGCGCGCGTGGGAGGTCGTGCACTTCTCCCTCTGGGAGCACGACACGCCCGAGGCCGACGGGGACCTCTTCCAGGTGCTGCACCTGTCCGCCCCCGGCCGGGACCGGCTCCCCCGCGGTCGGCAGTGGTGAGCCGCGTCCGTACCGTCCTCGGCGACGTCCGGCCCGGGGAACTCGGCGTGTGCGACGCGCACGACCATCTCTTCCTGCGCAGCCCGCAGTTGCCCGGCCGGGAACTGGACGACATCGACGCGGCACAGGCCGAGCTGACCGCCTTCCGGGCGGCGGGCGGCGCGGCCGTCGTGCAGTGGACCCCGTACGGCATGGGGCGGCGGGCGGCGGACCTGCCGGCGCTGTCCCGGGCCACCGGTGTACGGCTGGTCTGCGCCACGGGACTGCACCAGGCCGCGCACTACGCGGCTCAGACGCTGGACGGGCTGCGCGGCCGGCTGGCCGAGGTGTTCGTGTCGGAACTGACCGAGGGCATCGGGACCACCGGTGTCCGGGCCGGTCTGATCAAGGTGGCGGGCGGCTTCCACGCGCTCGACGCGCACGCCCGCTGGACCATGGCGGCGGCGGCCGAGGCCCACCACGCCACCGGCGCGCCCATCGCCGTCCACCTGGAGCTGGGCACCGGCGCGCTGGACGTACTCGACCTGCTGTGCGGCGAGTTGGGGGTGCCTGGGCACCGGGTCGTCCTGGGCCACCTGAACCGATTCCCCGACCCGGTGGTGCAGCGGCAGGCCGCCGAGTCCGGCTGCTGGCTGGCCTTCGACGGGCCGTCCCATGCCCATCACGCCACGGACTGGCGGATGCCGGAGGCGCTACGGGCCCTGGCGGACGCCGGGTTCGCGGACCGGCTGCTGCTCGGCGGCGACACGGTGGTCGCCGGGGCACGGTCGGTCGACGGCGGCCCCGGGATGCCGTACCTGTTGCGCCGGGTGCGGCCGCGGCTGACACAGGCGCTGGGCGCGCAGCTGGTCGACCGCGTCCTCGGGGTCCATCCCGGGCAGGCGTTCGCGGTCGACTGGAAGTGAGCGGGCGGTGGCCCGATCCTGCGGTTGCCCGGCTCTTGCGGTCGTTGGCGGCTTCCACGGCCGACGGGAGGATGGAAGGCGACGGCCACCCGCCCCACCCCGAGGAGACGACACCGCCATGGCCCTGGAGATGCGCGACCGCTGCGAGCGCTGTACGGCCGCCCCCTTGCCGGCCGACGGTCCCGCCCGCATCTGCTCGTACGAGTGCACCTTCTGCGAGGCGTGCGGCGAGACGCTGGGGCAGGTCTGCCCCAACTGCGGCGGGGAACTGGTCGCTCGGCCCCGCCGGGCGGCCCGGACCGCCTGACCGGAGTCCGGCAGCATGACCCCATGCGGACACCGAGGGCCGACTGGATCTGCGTCGCGGCATACGAGAACCTGCCGGGCTGTCGCCCGCCGATGGCTGCCGTGCGCGCTTGACTGCGCGACCGGGGCATCGACCGGATGCCGTTCGCCCCGGACGAGGTTCGCTGGGGGCTCGCCTGCGGGGTCGGCGCCGACGGCCACTGGCACGGATGGTTCGACGTCCAGGTCGACTCCGACGCACTGCGCCGGCTGGGGCTCCATCCCGACCAGCCGGCCGCGAGGGTCACCGGACCGTCCCCGCCCGGCTGGTGGCATGCCGCTGCCGAGCGCGACGCCCGCCGGTCCCGTGGTGGGAACCGCTGAGACCGGTGGGCGTGCACGGCGGTCCGCGCGGAGATCGCTGAGACCGGTGGTCGTGCGCGGCGCGCGTCAGGCGGTGGGGGCAGGGGTGTGGAAGTAGTGGCCCTTGTCCAGGTCGGCGAGGAGGCCGGGGTGGATCGGCTCCCAGCCGACGAGTTCACGGGTCAGGTCGCTCGACACCCGCGCGTCCAGCCCCAGGAAGCCGGCCAGGAAGCCGAAGTGCCCGGCCGCGGCCTCGGGGGCGACAGAGGTCACCGGGACGTCGAGGTGCCGGCCGATCACCTCCGCGATGTCACGGATGCGGACGCCGTCCTCCGCGACGCCGTGCAGCACCGATCCCGCGGGGGCGTTCTCGACCGCCAGCCGGAACAGGCGGGCGGCGTCCAGGCGGTGGACGGCCGGCCAGTGGTTGGTGCCGTCACCGAGGTAGCCGGAGACGCCCTTGGTGCGGGCGGTGGCCACCAGGGTCGCCATGAAACCGTTGTCCCCGTCACCGTGGCAGGTCGGGGAGAGCCGCACCACGGACGAGCGCACGCCGCGGGAGGCGAACGCGAGGACCGCCTGGGCGGTGGCCGAGCGCAGCGAGACGGGAGACCCGTCGATCGTGGGCATGTCCCGCTCGGTCGCCGTTCGCCCAGGGGCGAGCCCGGCCACGCCGGAGGCGATGACGAACGGCCGGCCGGTGCCGTCGAGCGCTTCTCCGAGGGCGTCGACGGCGCGGCGGTCGGCCTCCGCGGCGCCCTGGAAGTCGCCCGAGAAGGCGATGTCGTGCTTGAAGGCGAGGTGGACCACGCCGTCCGATGCGGTGGCCGCGTCCCGCAGGGTGTCGAGGTCGTCGACGGTACCGCGGACGACCTCCGCCCCGACCTCGGTGAGCGCGGCGGCGGAGACCTCCGAGCGGGCGAGCCCGAGGACCTGGTGGCCCGCGTCGATCAGTTCGGGCACGAGTGCGGAGCCGATCCAGCCGGACGCGCCGGTCACGAAGATGCGCATGGGAGCACTCCAGACGTTGATGTCAGTAACTGTCATCGACGCTACACCTGATGTCAGCTTCTGTCATCACGTAAGATCGGCGCATGGGTAGATGGGAGCCGAACGCACGCGAGCGCCTGGCGAAAGCGGCGTTGGAGCTGTACAGCGAGCGCGGGTTCGAGCAGACCACCGTGGCGGAGATCGCCAAGCGGGCCGGGCTCACGGAGCGCACGTTCTTCCGGCACTACACCGACAAGCGCGAGGTGCTGTTCGCGGGCGCGAGCGAGCTGGAGGAGCTGTTCGTGCGGGCGGTCGCCGGCGCCCCGGCGTCCGTGGCGCCGATCGACGCGGTCGCGGTGGGCCTCGACGCGCTCTCGGAGTTCTTCGTCGACCGGCGCGAGCACGCGCGGACCCGTCAGGCGGTGATCGTGGCGAACGCGGAGCTCCAGGAGCGCGAGCTGATCAAGCTCGCCTCGATGTCGGCCGCGCTCGCCGGCACCCTGCGCCGGCGCGGGGTCACGGAGCCTGCCGCGAGCCTGACGGCGGAGGCGGGGATGGCCGTCTTCAAGGTCGGCTTCGAACGCTGGATCGCGGACTCCGAGAAGCGCTCAATGGCGCAGGTGATGCGGGAGTCACTGGAGCAGCTCAGGGCGGTGACCGCGGCCCGCTGAGGGCCGCCGTCGGGGAGCCGGCGGTCTCGGTGACCGGTTGATCGAGGCTCTCGGGCCGGACGACCTCGACCGGCTCGCCGACGGTCTCGGACCAGCTGGACCGACAGGGTCACGTGCCGGTCGGGGGAACCGTCACCGCAGCGCCCCCAGCGGGTCGTCCAGCACCGGCTGCCAGGCCAGTTCGGCCGCCCCGACGAGGCTGTTGTGGTCCAGCGTGCAGGGCAGGATCGGGACGCCGCCGCTCTGGCCCCACAGGCTGCGGTCGGCGACGACCGCGCGCAGCCGGCCGGGGTCGGCGTCCAGCAGCGTGCGGTGCAGCCCGCCGAGGATGATCCGGTCCGGATTGAGGATGTTGACCAGGCCGGCGAGGCCGAGGCCCAGGCGGTCGATCAGTGCCTGCGCAGCCATGCGGACGGCGGGGTCGTCGTACTGGGTGCGCAGCAGGTCGTTGGCCTGCTGGAGCAGGGACACCTCGGGTCCCGGCTCGCGGCCCGCCTCGACGAGCAGGGCCAGCGGGTCCGCCTCGACGTCCAGACAGCCCCGGCTGCCGCAGTGACAGGGGCGGCCCTCCGGGTTGACCGTGAGGTGGCCGACCTCCAGGGCGAGGCCCGAACTGCCGGTGTGCAGACGGCCGTCGAGGACCAGGGCGCCGCCGACGCCCCGGTGCCCGGTGGCCACGCACAGCAGGTCCCGGGCACCCCGCCCGGCGCCGTGCCGGTGTTCGGCGAGCGCGGCGAGGTTGACGTCGTTGGCAGCGAACGCGGGGCCGGTGATACCGGCGGCGCGCACGCACTCCGCGAAGATCCGCCGGACAGGGGCGCCGACGGGCCAGGCCAGGTGCAGGGGGTTGAGGGCGAGGCCGTCGGGTTCGGCGACGGCGGAGGGGACGGCGAGCCCGGCGCCGACACAGCGGCGGCCGGTGGCGCGCAGGAGTTCGGCGCCCGCCTCGACGACCGAGCCGAGGACCTGCGCCGGGTCGGCGTCGACGGTCTCGCAGCCGGGCGCGGTCGCCACGATCCGCCCGCCGAGCCCGACCAGCGCGGCCCGGAAGCCGTCGGCGTGCACCTGTGCCGCCAGGACCACCGGACCGTCCTGCGCGACCTCCAGCCGGTGCGAGGGCCGCCCCTGGGCACCGGCCGGCGCGCTCGGCCTTGCGTCCACCCGGATCAGGCCCAGCGCCTCCAGTTCGGCGGCCACCGCACCGGCCGTCGCCCGGGTGACGCCGAGTTCGGCGGTGAGCACGGCCCGGGTCGGCGCCCGTCCGGTGTGCACCAGCTCCAGCGCGGGTCCGAGCGCCCCACGCCCGCGATCCAGCCGCGCCCTCGAGGTGGTCCTCTCCCCCGCCGTCCGGGGGTCCGCCTTGCCGCTCATGAGGGCGAGTCTCCCATGATCCGGAACCGTCGTGGCCTGCGCCGCCGCTACAGCCCGCTCACGCGCAGGGTGATGTTGAGCCGTCCGGACAGGCCCAGCCAGGCCGGTGCCGTGCCCGGTCGCACGCGCGGCACGCCGTGGAAGGCGAGCCGGGACGGCCCGCCGAAGACGAACAGGTCCCCGCTGCGCAGCTCCACGTCGGTGTACGGCCTGGTCCGGGTCTCGGTGTTGCCGAAGCGGAACACGCAGGTGTCGCCGAGGCTGAGCGAGACCACCGGTGCGTCCGCGTGCTCGTCGCCGTCGCGGTGCATACCCATGCGGGCGTCGCCGTCGTAGAAGTTGATCAGCGCGATGTCGTACGACGCGGTCGGTACCGCCGCCGGGCCGAGGGCGTCGGCCACCGCGCGGCGGGCCAGCTCCCCGAGCCAGTCCGGGAACGCTTTCACGGGCGCACCGTCGCCGTCGACGGCCACGCACGCGTAGGCGTACGGGTACCAGTGCCAGCCCAGGCAGACCTGACGGGCGGTCATCGTGCCGCCGCCCGGGGTGCGGACCGTGCGCAGTCCGGCCGGGGGCAGCGCCCACTCCCGGCAGGCGGTGAGCAGGCGGCGCTGGCGGTCGGCGTCCAGCCAGTCCGGGACGTGCACGGCGCCCGGCACGACCTTGGCGCGCTCCCGGGGAAACAGCTCCGCGTCCATGTACCCCATCCTGCCGTACCGTCCCTGAGCTGCGGCTCCGCTAGCCTGGACGCACGATGAGCGACCGTATGACGACACCGTGGGGCGAGGTCGAGCTGGCCCGCTTCCCCGAGGATCCCCGCGACCGGCTGCGTGCCTGGGACGCGTCCGACGCGTACCTGCTGCGCCATCTGGCCGAGGAGGGGGTGCCGCTCACGGGGACGGTCGTGGTGGTCGGCGACCGCTGGGGCGCGCTGGTCACGGCGCTGGCGGAACACGGGCCGAAGCAGATCACGGACTCCTTCCTGAGTCAGGAGGCGACCCGGGCGAACCTGGCGCGGGCCGGGGTCGAACCGGGTGCCGTGCAGCTGCTGACCACCCAGGACCCGCCGCCGGAGCGGGTGGACGTGCTGCTGGTGCGGGTGCCGAAGAGTCTGGCGCTGCTGGAGGACCAGCTGCTGCGGCTCGCGCCCGCCGTGCACGCGGGCACGGTGGTCGTCGGCGCCGGCATGGTGAAGGAGATCCACACCTCCACGCTCGACCTGTTCGAGCGGATCCTCGGACCGACCCGGACCTCGCTCGCCCAGCAGAAGGCGCGCCTGATCTTCTGCACCCCGGACCCGGCGCTGCAGCGCCCGGCGAATCCGTGGCCGTACAGCTACGCGCTGCCTGAGGGCATCGGCGCGGTGTCGGGACGCACGGTCGTCAATCACGCGGGCGTCTTCTGCGCCGACCGCCTCGACATCGGCACCCGCTTCTTCCTGCACCACCTGCCCGGACCGGGCGCGGGCCGCGTGGTGGACCTCGGCTGCGGCAACGGCGTCGTCGGTACGGCGGTGGCGCTGGCCGATCCGGCGGCGGAGGTGCTGTTCGTGGACGAGTCGTTCCAGGCGGTGGCCTCGGCGGAGGCGACGTACAAGGCCAACGGGGTGCCGGGGCACGCGGAGTTCCGGGTCGGGGACGGGCTGGCCGGGGTGGCGCCCGGCAGCGTGGACCTGGTGCTGAACAACCCGCCGTTCCACTCCCACCAGGCGACCACGGACGCGACGGCGTGGCGCATGTTCAGCGGGGCCGAGCGCGCACTCCGCCCGGGCGGTGAGCTGTGGGTGATCGGGAACCGGCACCTGGGCTACCACGTGAAGCTGCGGCGCCTGTTCGGCAACAGCGAACTCGTCGCCGGTAACCCGAAGTTCGTGGTGCTGAGGGCCGTCAAGAAGCGCTGACCGGCACGGTCGAGGCCGATTCCGGCGACCACGTCCGGTGGCTCACCGGAACGACGAGCCGGCTGACGGGCCGGCGCGGAAGGGCTGTTCGACAGCTGACCTACGCGCTGAGCCGCCCGGCGGAGGGTTGAAGCGGGGTGCGTCCGGCGGCTCGCCGGGGCGGAGGACCGTCCGACAGCGGTCCGGGGCGGAGGACCACCCGGCGGCAGTCCGGGGCAGACCGTCCGGCGGCCGGCCGAGGCGGAGAGCCGTCCGGCCGCTGATCGGGGCGGAAGGGGCGTTCGGCGGCCGGGCCTCGGAGAGCCGGCCGGCCGGGGGATGAAGCGGAAGGCTGTCCGAGGGCCGTCAGAGGCGCAGAGCCCTACGGCGGCTCGCCGGGACGGAGCGCCCGTCAGCGGGGGCGGGAGCGGAGGGCCGGCCGGCGGTCGGCCCGCCCGTCAGCGGGGGCGGGAGCGGTCGGCCGAGGCGGAAAGGGCGCTCGGCGGCCCATCGACCGCGGTGGACCCTTCGACGCTCGGCCGAGACGAAGGCCGAGCCGACCAGGGACCGAAGCGAACAGCCGACCGGCGGCTCGCCGGAACCGGACAGCCGGTCGGCCGGGAGCCGGAGCGGAGGGCCGTTCGTCGGGTCGTCGGGTCGTCGGGTTGTCAGGTCGTCGGGTCGTCGGGTCGTCGGGTCGTCGGGTCGTCGGGGCAGGAGGTCCTCCAGCGGCCGGGCGAAGTGGACATCCGAAGTGGACAGCCGGCCGGCTGCCGAAGGACGTGAGATGGGCGGCGGCTGCCGGTCAGGTGGGTGTGGCGGTGAGAACCGTGATGATGCGGCCGACCTCGTGGGCCATCGCCTCGCGGCCCACGCTGAGGTACTTCCGGGAGTCGACGGCCTCGGGGTGGGCGGCGAGGAAGTCCCGGATGGCGCCGGTCATGGCGATGTTGAGGGCGGTGCCGACGTTGACCTTGGCGATGCCGCCCGCGACCGCCGCGACCAGCCCGTCGTCCGGCACGCCGGAGGAGCCGTGCAGGACGAGCGGGACGGCCACCGCGGCGGACAGCCGCTTGAGCAGGCCGTGGTCGAGGGTGGCGGTGCGCGTGGTCATGGCGTGCACGCTGCCGATGGCGACGGCCAGCGCGTCGACGCCGGTCCCCGCGACGAAGTCCCGGGCCTGGTCGGGGTCGGTGCGGGCGCCGGGCGCGTGGGCGTCCAGCGCGGGCCGGCCGTCCTTCCCGCCGATCTGCCCCAGCTCCGCCTCGATCCAGAGCCCCTGGGCGTGTGCCCAGTCGGCGGCGGCCCGGGTCGCGGCGAGATTGTCGGCGTACGGCAGGCGGGCCGCGTCGTACATGACCGAGCTGAACCCGGCGCCGGGGGCCTGGCGCAGCAGGTCGTCGCTCTGCACGTGGTCCAGGTGCAACGCGACGGGCACGGTGGCCCTTTCGGCCACGGCGGCGGCGGCGCGGGCCAGCGGCAGGAGCCGCCCGTAGCGGAACTTCACGGCGTTCTCGCTGACCTGGAGGACGACGGGCACACCGGCCGACTCCGCGCCGGCGACGACGGCCTCGACGTGTTCCAGGGTGATGATGTTGAAGGCGGCGACGGCGGTGCGGGCCGTGAGGGCCCGTCCGACCAGCTCGCCGGTGGACGCAAGGGGCACGTGCGGTGTCCTTCCGGAGCGCGGGACGGCGGGTTTCAGGAGGCGAGGATCACCGAGCGGGTGAGATGGCGCGGCCGGTCCGGGTCCAGTCCCCGGGCGGCGGCCACGGCGACGGCGAGCCGCTGGACGCGGACGAGTTCGGCGAGGGGATCGAGGCCGCCCGCGATCCACAGCGCGCCGGTGGCGCGGACCTGTTCGGCGAGCCCGTCGGGCGCCTCGCCGAGCATCCAGGTGGCCGTGCCGTCGGTGGTGACACTGATCGGGCCGTGCCGGTACTCCATCGCCGGGTAGGCCTCGGTCCAGGACAGGGAGGCCTCGCGCATCTTCAGGCCGGCCTCGTTGGCGAGTCCGACGGTCCAGCCGCGCCCCAGGAAGGTGAACTGGGTGCAGGCGACCAGCCCCTGGGGAAGGGGAGTGGCGAGGGCGGTCCGCGCGTCGGCGACGGCGGCGTCGGTGTGCAGCCCGAGGTGGGCACGCAGGAGGGTGAGGGCGGTGGTCGCGAACCGGGTCTGCACGACGGAGCACTCGTCGGCGAAGTCCAGGACGACGAGGTCGTCGGCGGCCGACATGACCGGGGTCGCGGGGTCGGCGGTGAGGGCCGTGGTGTGCGTACGTCCCTTCACCTGCCCGAGCAGGTCCAGCACTTCGGTGGTGGTGCCGGAGCGGGTGAGGGCGACGACCCGGTCGTACGACCGCCCGTACGGGAACTCGGAGGCGGCGAACGCGTCGGTCTCCCCCTGTCCGGCGCCCTCGCGCAGCGCGGCGACCGCCTGGGCCATGAAGTACGAGGTCCCGCACCCCACGATCGCGACCCGTTCCCCCGGCGCCGGCAGCGCCGCCGCGTGCCGTCCGGCCTGCTCGGCGGCGCGGGTCCAGCACTCGGGCTGGCTGTTCAGCTCGTCCTCGACATGGGTCATGCCCACACCCTCTCCCTGCTGATTGTTCCTGCAAGATATAGCGAGCTTTCGAGCACAATCAAGCATCTCGGCGCACAGTGAGGTGCGCTAGGGTCACCGGGAGGACTTCAGAACGGAGGCTGCGGATGTCCCGGGACGCCCGCTGGAAGGCGCTGCTGGAACTGCTCGTGGAGCGCGGCCGGCTGGACGTCGAGGAGGCGGCGGCCGAACTGGCTGTGTCGGCCGCGACGATCCGCCGGGACTTCGACCAGCTCGCCGAGCAGCAGATGCTGGTCCGCACCCGGGGCGGAGCGGTGGTGCACGGGGTGTCGTACGAGCTTCCCCTGCGCTACAAGACGGCCCGCCGCGCCTCCGAGAAGCAGCGCATCGCCAAGGCGGTGGCCGACCTCGTCGCGCCGGGCGAGGCGGTGGGGCTGACCGGCGGTACGACCACCACGGAGGTGGCCCGGGCCCTGGCCGTGCGCGGCGATCTGTCCACCGGTTCACCGGCGCTGACCGTCGTCACCAACGCGCTCAACATCGCCAACGAGCTCGCCGTGCGGCCCCAGTTCAAGATAGTGGTGACGGGCGGGGTGGCGCGTGCGCAGTCGTACGAGCTCATCGGCCCGCTCGCGGACGGGGTGCTCGGTCAGATCACGCTCGACGTGGCCGTGCTCGGCGTGGTCGCCTTCGACGTCACGCACGGCGCGGCGGCGCACGACGAGGCGGAGGCCGCGATCAACCGGCTGCTGTGCGAGCGTGCCGAGCGGGTGGTGGTCGCCGCCGACTCCAGCAAGCTGGGCCAGCGCGCCTTCGCCCGGATCTGCGGAGCGGAACTGGTGGACACACTCGTGACGGACTCGGCGGTGGACGAGGAAACGGTTGCTCGCTTCGAGGAGGCGGGCGTGCGGGTCCTCGCGGTGTGATCCGGGGGCGCACCCGCGGGCCGGCTCGCCCGGGGCGGTCACTCCTCGATGCCGTCGCGGACCTCGGGCAGTTCCTGTAGCAAGCCGGTCAGCCGCCCGGCTGCTCCCTCTGCGCCAGAGCTCGATGGAGCGGAAGCGCCGTGAGCAGGACGAAGACGCCGAAGAGTGTGATCGGCAACAGCCCTGCCGGACGGAGAAACTCGGTGGGGTGCCTCATGACCGCGCGCCACGCGCCGCTCCAGTTGCCGGCCACGTCCGCGAGCATGACCACGGAAGCGAACATGGGGCCACCAGGGCGGCCACGGATGATCGCCAGTGCGACCAGCGGGTCGACGAACAGAAGCGAGTGGAAGAGCAGTTGGACGAACGTCGGCGCGTAGTCGTACGCGCTGAGACCACCCGTCACCAGGAAGTACGCGTGCGCTGCCGTCCCTTCCAGGAATCCGACCACGTACACGGCGGCTGTGCACCGGATCCGGGCGGGACGATCCCCCCATCGCACAGCGGACACCCTGTCTTGCCCCTGGACGTCGGCTTCAAGCACCGGCGACCCCGATGACGAGCCCCGGGGTGGCGACGTCGACGGGTTGCCGGAAGGCCTGCGCGGCTGCTTCGTGTGCGGCTCTCGGATCCGTCCCCGGCCACAGGTGGGTGAGCATGAGTCTGCCGACGTCCGCTCGGCTCGCGTACTGGCCGGCCAGTCGCGCGGTCAGCAGATACGGTGCGTCGGCGACCGGCACCTCGTGGATGTACGTGGCTTCCGACAACAGCAGGTCGGCACCTTGGGCGAGACGCAGGACGTCGGGGCTCGGACCCGTGTCGCCGGTGTAGGCGAGCACGGCATCCGGCGTGGTCAGCCGGATGCCGGCATTGGGCACGAAGTGCGGCAGGAGCCACGTGTCGGTTCTGAACGGGCCGATGTCGAACCGGTCGCCGGGCTGGAACTCGTGAAGGTGGAACGCCTCGGCGAGCATGCTCGGTCTGTCGAGTGCCAGAACGGCATCGGCCGCGCCGTGAGGCGTGTAGACCGGGAGCGACGGCGGTGGCGTGTCACCGAGACCTCGAGCACGCAGCAGGGGGTTGAGGTCGGCACAGTGGTCGGGGTGCCCGTGGCTGATCAGCACGGCGTCGATGGCGTCGACGGTGTGGTGCGCGAGCAGGCGTGGCAGCGTGGCGTACCCCGGGTCGACGAGGAGGCGGAAGCCCGCGTGCTCGACCAGGTAGCCGCTGCATGCCTGGACTGCGGTGGGCCACGCCCCGCAGCCGCCGAGAACGGTCAGTCGCATACCGAGGCACAGTAGCCGTCATGCCGTGATCGAGCGCAGGCATTATCCGGGCGTGGGGCGCGAGCGAGAGGTCGGTGCCGGGGACCCTGGCGAAGTGCTTCCTCCCGTCGGGGCCGACCGCGCCGGACGCTTCTCCGAGTGGTCCGCCGCGCCGCATCCGGACGACGCGCGTGAGACCTGCAACCCCCTTGTGAGAAAAGGTATTTCGTGGCCGTCGGCAGAGGTCGTTACGGTCGCGTCCATGGAGTGGAATCGTGCGACTGCCGAGGGACTCGCGGCTGCCCTGCGTGCCGGTGAAGTGACTTCGGCGGAACTGACCGACGAGGCGATCGCCCGGGTCGAGCGGGACGACAAGGCGATCAACGCGATCTGTGTGCCGGACTTCGACCGTGCGCGGGCCGCCGCGCGCGGCGCCGACCGGGCACGCGCCCGCGGTGAGGACCGGCCGCTGCTCGGCATTCCGGTGACGGTCAAGGAGTCCTTCAACGTCGCCGGGCTGCCCACGACCTGGGGCATGCCGCCGCACCGGGACTACGTGCCGGCCGAGGACGCGGTGCAGGTGTCGCGGCTGAAGGCCGCGGGCGCGGTCGTGCTCGGCAAGACCAACGTGCCCTTGGGGCTGCAGGATGTGCAGAGCTTCAACGAGATCTACGGCACCACCAACAACCCGTGGGATCACGGTCGTACGCCGGGTGGGTCCTCCGGTGGATCGGCGGCGGCCCTGGCGTCCGGGTTCGGCGCGCTGTCCATCGGCTCGGACATCGGCGGCTCGTTGCGCACCCCCGCACACTTCTGCGGTGTCTACGCGCACAAGCCGACCCTCGGGCTGGCGGCGCACCGCGGTATGGTCCCGCCGTCCACGCCGGCCCTGCCGGCCGACCTCGACCTCGCCGTCGTCGGTCCGATGGCCCGCACTGCCCGTGACCTCGCGCTCCTGCTCGACGTGATGGCCGGACCGGACCCGCTGACCTTCGGTGTGGCGCACGACGTGGCGCTGCCGCCGGCGCGCCACGGGCGGCTCGGCGACTTTCGGGTCCTGGTCCTGGACGAGCATCCGCTCATTCCGACCGGGGCCGCTGTGCGGGCGGGCGTGACACGGGTGGCCGGGGCGCTGGTCGACGGCGGTGCCCGCGTCGAACGGCACAGCCCGCTGCTGCCCGACCTGGCCGAAGCCGCCGTGATCTACACGCGGTTGCTGTTCTCGAGCACCGCAGCGCGCTTCCCCGTCGAGGCGTACGAACAGTTGCGGGCCCGCGCCGCCGAGCTGAGCGCGGACGACCGGAGTCTGGACGCGGAGCGGCTGCGCGGCACGGTGCTCAGCCACCGCGACTGGATCGAGGTGAACAGCCGTCGTGAGCTCCACCGCCACGGCTGGCGGCAGCTGTTCGCCGAGTTCGACGCCGTGGTGTGCCCCGTCACGCCCACGCCCGCGTTCCCGCACGACCACCACCCCGACCTGATGGAACGCCGGATCGACATCGACGGCGTCGGGTACCCCTATCTCGACCAGCTCGTCTGGGCCGGTCTGGCCACGATGCCCGGCCTGCCCGCCACCGCCGTACCGGCGGGCAGGTCCCCGGAGGGTCTGCCGGTGGGTGTGCAGATCATCGGTCCGATGTTCGAGGACCGCACCCCGCTGCGACTGGCCGAACTGCTCGAGCGGGAGATCGGCGGCTTCCAGGCACCGGAGCACGGCCGGTGACCCGGGTCAGGTTCCGCTGTGGTCCGCACTGACGAAACCCGCACCGCGTTGGTCGTTGCACCCCACCACCGGGCGGTCGGCCGGGTCGGGCCAGGTCTGCTGGGCCTGGAGCGCCACGCTCACCAGGGTCAGCAGAAGGTCGACGTCGCTCGCGGCGTCGAGGCGCAGGGTCACCCACTGCGAACCGGGCACGATCCTGATCGCACCCGAGCCCTTGAGGTCCTTGGCGAACCGCCGGATGGCCCGGTCGGTGAGCCGCAGATCGACATCACGGTCGGAGTGGAAGTGGGCGATCTCGCCCTGGGCCGAACTCACGGCCTGTCCCAGGCCGCAGCTCGGGACGGCCTGTCGCAGGTCCGGCCAGGTCGCCAGTTGCGCGAGCGCGCGCGAGGCCAACGTCATGGGCCCATCATGGCCCGCTCACCCGCTTGCAACCAGCTCGTGAGCAAGCATTAACCGACCTGTATCCGCCCGGGGAACGCGTTCACGCCCACCCGATGCCCACCGAACGAGGGCGGCGTCGCCCGGCGTTGACCTCGGCGGCCCCGGGCGGGTCCCCAAGTCCCGGCAGGTCAGGGCGGTATCCGGGCACATGTGTGCAGCTCGCCGGGGACTGGCTGGCGGCCCGGGCCCGGGGTGCAGGCCGCTGTCACCGGAGCGGGTGACGGCCGAGATGCCGCCCGGGCCGGAAACTCACCGGTGACTTCCTCGCGCCGGTCGTGTTCAACAAGCGACGGGAATTCAACCGCGCAATCATGAGAAACGAGGGAGGAGACCGACACCATGGCGAACATCGCGGACAGTGCCGTCCTGGTCACCGGAGGCAATCGCGGCATCGGCCGGGCGCTGGTGGAGGAGGCCCTGAAGAGGGGCGCGAAACGGGTCTACGCCGGTACCCGCGCGCCGCTCGGTCATGCGGACGAGCGGGTCGTGCCGCTGTTGCTGGACGTGACCGACGCGGACCGGCTGCGCCGGGCGGCGGAGGAGGTGGACGACCTCGATCTCCTGGTCAACAACGCCGGCATCGCGGTGGCCGACGACCTGGCCGACCGCTCCGCACTCGAACGGCACCTGGCCGTCAACCTGTTCGGCACCTACGACGTGATCCAGGCGTTCCTGCCGCCGCTGCTCCGCTCGCGGGGAACGATCGTCAACAATCTGTCGCTGAACGCTCTCGCCGCCCTGCCCCTGCTTCCGGCCTACTCCGTCTCGAAGGCGGCGGCGTTCTCCCTGACCCAGTCGCTGCGCGCCCTGCTGGCGGGACGGGGCGTGCGTGTGCACGCCGTCCTGGCCGGGCCCGTGGACACCGACATGACCCGGGCCCTGCACGTCCCGAAGACCTCCGCGCAATCCGTCGCCCGGGCGGTCTTCGACGGGGTGGAGAAGGGCGAGGAGGACATCTTCCCCGATCCGCTGGCGGGGGCGGTGGCCGAGGCCTGGCGCGGCGGGGTGGGCAAGTCCCTGGAGCGGCGGCATGCGGAGCTGTCGGTGGCCCGGGATGACCAGGCCTGAGCTGCCGGATCCGGCCCGCGGCGACGTCGCCGGCATACCGGGCGCCGCCGGGCTCCCGGCGGTACCGCTCGGGAGCGCGGCGGTACTCGGGTTCACCGTGACGCTCGGGCTCGCCGCTGTGTCCTGGGTCGTCACGGTCCGGCGGATGGGCGGCGCGATGGACATGGGTGTCGCGACCGGGCTCGGGCCGTTCGGAGCGTTCGCCGCCCTGTGGGTGCCGATGACCGCGGCGATGATGCTGCCGGGAGCGTCACCGGCGGCCCTGGGGCCGGCCCGCTCCGGCGGCGGTCGCCGGTGGCGTGCGGTGCCGCTGTTCGTCGGGGCGTACCTCGTCGTATGGGCCCTGCTCGGCGGCGCCGCGTACGCGGTGTACCGGTCGCACGGGACGTTCGCCGCCGGTGCAGTGGTGATCGCGGCGGGCCTCTACGAGGTGACGCCGTTCAAGCGGCACTGCCGCCGGCGCTGCCGTGCGGCCGCCCGCTCCGGGTTCGCGTTCGGGCTCTCCTGTGTCGGCTCGGGCATCGGGCTGATGCTGGTGCCGGTGGCCCTCGGGGTCATGAGCGCCATCTGGATGTCGCTCGTCACCGTCGTGGTCCTCGCGCAGAGGCTGCTGCCTGCGAGGGCCGCGCTCGACGTGCCGGTGGCACTGGCGATCGTCGGACTCGGGCTGCTGATCGTCGTCGCACCGTGGGCCGTACCGGGCCCCACACCGTCGATGTGAGCAAGAAAGGCACACCACCATGACCGATCACAGGACCGGAACCCGGGAGGAGTGGCTCGCGGCCAGGCTGGATCTGCTCGAGGCGGAGAAGGCCCTGACCCGGCGGGGCGACGAACTGGCCCGGCGACGGCAGGAGCTGCCCTGGGTCCGTGTGGACAAGGAGTACCGCTTCGAGACCGACCGTGGCCCGGCGTCCCTCGCCGGCCTCTTCGACGGCCGCTCGCAACTTCTCGTCTACCACTTCATGTTCGGCCCCGACTACCAGGCCGGGTGCCCGCCCTGCTCGGCCATCGCGGACGGCTTCGACGGCTTCGTCGTCCACCTCGCGCATCACGACGTCACTCTCTGCGCGGTGTCGCGGGCCCCGCTCGCGAAGCTGCGGGCGTACAAGGAGCGGATGGGCTGGAGCTTCCCCTGGGCGTCGTCGTACGGCAGCGATTTCAACCACGACTTCGGAGTGGCCCACACCGAGGAGGAGTGGCGGTCGGGTTCCGTCTCGTACAACTACCGTGACGGTCTGGACTTCCGGCTGCCGCCCGGCGAAGAGGGCGGGGAACTGACCCGGATGGCGGCCAGTGTGGGCACGGACTGGGAGACCTACCGGCGGGAGGGCCCGGGCATGAGCGCGTTCGTGCTCGACGACGGGGTGGTGCACCACACCTACTCGACGTACGAGCGCGGGCTCGACGCCCTGTGGGGCATGTACCCGTGGCTCGACCGCGCGCCGCTCGGCCGCAACGAGACCGGCCTGTGGTGGCGCCGCCACGACGAGTACGACGGCACGGCAGCCGCGCGGGCGGCGTCCGGAACTCAGGCCACGGGCGGCGGGAGCGCCTGACGGCCCGGGCTGCCGCCCCGTGACACCGACGGGGGCTCGGGCGCCTCGGAGCGTGTGCGGCTGCCCGGGTCGGCCACCTGTCCGACGCCTCCGCCGACGCGACGCCGCCCGCCCGCCCTCCCCCCGCCGCACGCGACCCGCTCCCCCTCCCGCCCCGGCAACCGGCTTGCCCGGCGACCCGGACCCCGCCTAGCCTGACTTTGTGCCGCTAATAAACAAAACCCGTTCGCACAGTGTCGTGCCGGGCCATGGTGACGACCTCACCCGACTCCGTATCGCCCTCGCCGCCTTCTTCGCCCTCGACGGCTTCGTCTTCGCCGGCTGGGTCGTGCGCATCCCCGCCATCAAGCAACAGACCGGCGCCTCCGCCGGCGCCCTGGGCCTCGCCCTGCTCGGCGTCTCCGCCGGAGCGGTCGTCACCATGACCCTCATCGGCCGCCTCTGCCGCCGGTACGGCAGCCATCCGGTCACCGTGGTCTGCGCGGTCCTGCTCTCCCTCAGCGTCACGCTGCCCCCGCTCACCCACTCCGCGGCCGCCCTCGGCGCCGTGCTCCTCCTCTTCGGCGCCGCGTACGGCGGTATCAACGTCGCCTTCAACAGCGCGGCCGTCGACCTGGTGGCCGCGTTGCACAGGCCGGTCATGCCCAGTTTCCACGCCGCGTTCAGCCTCGGCGGAATGATCGGCGCGGGCCTCGGCGGACTGGTGGCCGGCGTGCTCTCCCCCACCCGCCATCTCCTCGGTCTGGCCCTGATCGGGCTGCTGGTCACCGCCGTCGCCGGGCGGACCCTGCTCCGGCACGGCCCTCCGGTGCCGCCGGACCGCCCTTCCACCGAGCCGTCCGACGCGGTCCGCCGGCCGGGCGGCCGCACCCGGGGGCTGGTCGTCGTCTTCGGGCTGGTCGCGTTGTGCACGGCCTACGGCGAAGGCGCCATGGCCGACTGGGGCGCGCTCCACCTGCAGCAGGATCTGGCGGCCCCGTCGGGCCTGGCGGCGGCCGGATACTCGTGTTTCGCGCTGGCCATGACCGTGGGCCGGGCGACCGGCACGAGTCTGCTGGAGCGTCTCGGCCGCGCCCGCACCGTGATCGCGGGCGGCTCCGTAGCGGCGGTGGGCATGCTGCTCGGCTCGCTGGCACCGTCGGTGTGGGCGGCGCTGACGGGCTTCGCCGTCACCGGACTCGGGCTCGCCAACCTCTTCCCGGTCGCCGTGGAGCGGGCGGGCGCGCTGGCCGGGCCCTCGGGCGTCGCCGTCGCCTCCACGCTGGGCTACGGCGGCATGCTCCTCGGCCCGCCCGCGATCGGGTTCATGGCGGACTGGTTCTCGCTGCCGGCCGCGCTCACGAGCGTGGCCGCGCTCGCCGCCGTGGCCACCGTGATCGGGGTGTCGACGCGGCGCGCGATGAGCGGCTGACACCTCAGCGGCGGAAGCTCGGCGGGCCGTCGGGTGCCGCATCCGCGCCCGCGCCGGAAATGGCCGCGCTTCGAGGGCACTTCATCCGGGAGACTCACCCTCATGGAGACTGCCGACTTCCTTCAGACCCTCGACCGCGAGGGGCGCCTGCTCGCGGCGGCCGCCGCCGAGGCGGGGACCGACGCCAAGGTGCCGACATGCCCGGAGTGGCAGGTGCGCGACCTGCTGCGGCACACCGGCGCGGTGCACCGCTGGGCCGCCGCCTTCGTCGCCGACGGCCGCGCCGAGCCGCGCCCCCTCGGCGAGGCGCCCGACCTCGACGGCGCCGAACTGGTGACCTGGTACCGGGACAGCCACCGTCTGCTCGTGGACACCCTGGCGGCGGCGCCGGACGACGTGGAGTGCTGGACCTTCCTTCCGGCGCCCAGCCCGTCACCGCTCGCGTTCTGGACGCGGCGGCAGGCACACGAGACGACCGTGCACCGGCACGACGCCGAGGCCGCGCGGGGCGGTTCGCCGTCCCCGGTCGCGACGGACTTCGCGGTCGACGGCATCGACGAGTTGCTGCGCGGCTTCCACGCCCGGCCCAGGAGCCGGGTCCGCACCGAGGGGACGCGCGTGCTGCGGGTACGCGCGGTGGACGCAGGAGCGGACGCGGTGTGGACCGTACGGCTCACGGCGGAACCGCCGGTGACCGTGCGAGCGGCGACCGGGGAGGCCGAGGCCGAACTGTCGGGCGCGGCCGACCAGTTGTACCTGGCGCTGTGGAACCGGGTGCCGCTGCCGAGCGCGACCGGTGATCAGTCCCTCGCGGCCCTGTGGCGTGAGAAGTCGGGCATCTGACGCCCCCTCGGGTAGCGGGACGCGGGGGAACTGACGCCCTGTCAGCCCGTTGCGTCCAGCATCCGGGCCAGCACCGCGCGCTGCACCGGCCGTACGTCGCCGTGCAGCGCGCGCCCCTTCGCCGTGAGCACCACGCGTACCCCGCGCCGGTCCTCGGGGCAGATCGCCCGCTCGACCAGGCCGTCCTTCTCCAGGCGCCCGATCAGCCGGGACAGCGCGCTCTGGCTGAGGTGGACCCGGTCGGAGATCTCCTGCACCCGGTAACCGCAGCCGCCGTCCGCCGCCCCGCCCTCGGCGAGGACGTCGAGGACCTCGAAGTCACTGGCGCACAGACCGTGTCCGTGCAGGACCCGGTCCAGCTCGCACTGGGTGCGGGCGTGCAGGGCCAGGATGTCCCGCCACTCCTCCACGAGCGCCCGCTCGGCCTTCTTCGCCGCCATGAGCGCACCGTAGCAGAGGAACGGAATTATTGCACCGTAATTAAATGCGTTTGCATTCGATGCATGTGCATGTAGTGTCGTCGGCATGACCTCTCCGCTCACCACTTCCGCGACCCCGTCGGCGGTTCGCTGGACTCCCCGGCTGTGGGGCACCCTGCTGGTGCTGTGCGCCGCGATGTTCCTGGACGCACTGGACGTGTCGATGGTCGGCGTCGCGCTGCCGTCCATCGGCTCGGACCTGCATCTGTCCACGTCGACGCTGCAATGGATCGTCAGCGGCTACATCCTGGGGTACGGCGGGCTGCTCCTCCTCGGCGGACGCACCGCGGACCTGCTCGGCCGGCGCCGGGTGTTCCTCGTGGCGCTCGGTGTCTTCGCGCTGGCCTCGCTGCTCGGCGGGCTCGTGGACTCGGGCCCGCTGCTGATCGCCAGCCGCTTCGTCAAGGGCCTGAGCGCGGCCTTCACCGCGCCCGCGGGCCTGTCGATCATCACCACGACGTTCCCGGAGGGCCCGCTGCGCAACCGCGCCCTCTCCATCTACACCACCTGCGCCGCCACCGGCTTCTCCATGGGCCTGGTGCTCTCCGGTCTGCTCACCGAGGCCAGCTGGCGCCTGACCATGCTGCTCCCCGCGCCGATCGCCCTGATCGCGCTGCTCGCCGGGCTGAGGCTGCTGCCGCGCAGCGCCCGCGAGGAGAACCACGCCGGTTACGACATCCCCGGCGCCGTCCTCGGTACCGCCTCGATGCTGCTGCTGGTCTTCACCGTCGTCCAGGCGCCCCAGGCCGGCTGGGCCTCGGCGCGCACCCTGCTGTCCTTCCTGGCCGTCGCGGTGCTGCTGAGCTCCTTCGTACTGGTCGAGCGGCGCTCGCCGAGCCCGCTGATCCGGCTGGGCGTGCTGCGCTCGGGCAGTCAGGTCCGCGCCCAGCTCGGCGCGGTCGCCTTCTTCGGCAGTTACGTCGGCTTCCAGTTCCTGACGACCCTCTACATGCAGTCACTGCTGGGCTGGTCGGCGCTGCACACGGCCCTCGCCTTCCTGCCCGCCGGCGCCCTGGTGGCGGTGTCCTCCACGAAGGTCGGCGCGATCGTCGACCGGTTCGGCACCCCGCGGCTGATCGCGACCGGCTTCGCGTTCATGGTCCTCGGCTACGCGCTGTTCCTGCGCGTCGACCTGGACCCGGTGTACGCGGCCGTCGTCCTGCCGTCCATGCTGCTGATCGGCGCGGCCTGCGCGCTGGTCTTCCCCTCGCTCAACATCCAGGCGACCAACGGCGTCGAGGACCACGAGCAGGGCATGGTGTCCGGGCTGCTCAACACCTCGGTACAGGTGGGCGGGGCGATCTTCCTCGCGGTCGTCACGGCCGTGGTGACCGCGCACGCCCCCGCGCACGCCACCCCCGAGGCCGTCCTCGACAGCTACCGGCCCGGCTTCCTGGTCGTCACGGGCATCGCTGCGGCCGGCCTGCTCATCACCCTCACGGGCCTGCGCGGCCGTCGTACCCAGCCGTCCCTCGTGGTCGCCCGGTCCACCGTGGTGGAGGCAGGAGCGGAGCGCGTGGCGGTCCGTGACTAGGGGGAGGCCTCCCGGCAGGGGCCCGGCGGGGGCGATTGCCCCGCCGGGCCCCTGTCCGTGAAACTAGGGGTATGCACGCATACGGGGGACGCCGCAGCCAGGCCCAACGGGACGCGGCCACAGTCGAGATCGGCTACGCGCTGGTGAGCGCCGCTTTCGCGGCGGCGGTACTGTTCGGGGCCCTGGCCGGGCCCGCACTGCTCTTCGATCTGCCGCACCTGCCGTCCAAGGTCCTGCTGAGGCTCGGCACGGTGATCGCACCGGTCGTGTTCGCGGCCCGCGTGATCAGCGTGCTGATGCGCTTCCGGCAGACGGATCAGCCCAGCCAGCCCGGCCGGACCAACCCCGACTCGTAGGCCAGCACGACGAGTTGGGCGCGGTCCCGGGCGCCCAGCTTCACCATGGTGCGGCTCACATGGGTCTTGGCCGTGAGCGGGCTGACCACCAGCCGGCGGGCGATCTCCTCGTTGGACAGGCCGATGCCGACCAGCGCCATCACCTCCCGCTCCCGCTCGGTGAGCCGGGTGAGCGCGTCGGCCGCCGCGGGCGCCTTGGAGCGGGCCGCGAACTCGGCGATCAGCCGACGGGTGACCCCCGGTGACAGCAGCGCGTCACCGGCGACCACCGCCCTTACTGCGCGCACGAGTTCGTCCGGTTCGGTGGCCTTCACCAGGAAGCCGGAGGCGCCCGCGCGGATCGCCTCGAAGACGTACTCGTCGAGTTCGAAGGTGGTGAGCATGACCACCTTCACCTCCGCCTGCTCCGCGTCCCCGGTGATCCGCCGGGTCGCGGCCAGGCCGTCCAGCACGGGCATGCGGATGTCCATCAGGACGACATCCGGGCGCAGTTCCCGCACCAGGCGCGTGGCCTCCTCGCCGTCGGCGGCCTCACCGGCCACCTCGATGTCGGGCTGCGCGTCGAGCAGCGCCCTGAAACCGGCCCGCACCAGCGACTGGTCGTCGGCGAGCAGTACCCGGATCACTGGTCCTCCCTGAGCGGCGACGGCAGTACGGCGAGCACCCGGAAGCCGCCGTCGGGGCGCGGGCCCGCCTCGATGGTGCCACCGAGGGCGGCGGCCCGCTCCCGCATTCCGGCCAGCCCGTTCCCGCTGCCCCCGGCGTCCGCGCCCGTCGCGGGCCCGTCGTCGTCGATCTGCAGCCGCAGGGCACCCCCGTCGTAGGCGAAGCCCACGCGCGCGTACCGCGCCCCGGAGTGCCGTACGACGTTGGTCAGGGCCTCCTGCACGATGCGGAAGGCCGCGAGGTCGCCGCCGGGCGGCAGGGGCGGCGGCTCGCCCTCGACGTCGACGGTCAGCCCGGCCGCCGCCGCCTGCTCCACCAGTTCCGGCAGCCGGTCCAGCCCGGGCGCGGGGCCCCGGGGGGCGGCGCCCGGCGCGCGCAGCGCGTCGAGGACCTGACGGACCTCGCCGAGCGCCTCCTTGCTGGCGGCCTTGATGGTGGTGAGCGCGGCCCGCGCCTGCCCGGGGTCGCTGTCGATGAGCGCGAGCCCCATGCCGGCCTGCACGTTGATGACGGAGATGCTGTGCGCGAGAACGTCGTGCAGTTCCCGGGCGATCCGGAGCCGTTCCTCGTCCGCGCGCCGCCGTGCCGCCTGGACACGGTCCGTGCGTTCCCGCGCCCACTGCTCCCGCCGCACCCGCGCCAGTTCGGACACGGCGACCACGGCCAGGACCCAGGTGGCGATGACCATCTCCTGGGCGACGCCGGCGCTCCCGTCCCCGGCCGGCGGAAGCCACCGGTAGAGCCAGAGCGCGACCAGGGCGTGCCCGGCCCAGAGCAGTCCGACGGCCGCCCAGGCGGCGCGCCGGTGCCCGGCGACGACCGCACTGAAGCAGGCGACCGCGACCGTCAGGAACACCGGCCCGTAGGGATAGCCGGCGGCTAGGTAGCCGAGCGCCGGCGTCGCCGTGCCGAACACGACGAACACCGGGTGGCGTTGCCGCCACAGCAACAGGACCGAGGTGACGAGCAACAGCACGCGCGCGTAGCCGTCGAGGGGCACTCGGTGGTGCTGGCCCTGGGCGGCGAAGTGGGTGCCGATCAGCACGAACGCGGTGAGCAGCACCGTGGACCGCCACGGCCACCGGGCGGGGCCCGGCTCCACGTCGTCCGGGGCGTGCCGCCACGGGGTGCCGTATCGCCACCCGTGGCGGGACGCCTGCTGCTCTTCCATGCCCGCCACGCTAGACGCCCCGGGCAGGTGAGGGCGTCAGCCGGGCGAGGTGATCACGCGTACTCCCGGGGAAGTACGAGACGGGCCGCGCGCGGCTCCTTCCACATGCACCCGCACGCCGCATGCCCGGGCCGTACGCGCCCCTCTCGCGCCTGGGATGTACGTCCCCTCTCTCGCCGGCCTCTGACACCTCCCTCGCACGCCGGCGCCTGACGCCGGTGTCTACCGCAGCCCCACGCCGTGCGCCAGCCTCGTCGCCGCGTGCCGGAAGAACGTCTCACGGTCCTCCACCACCCGGTTGAACTGGCCGAACAGCTCGAAACCGACCAGTCCGAACAGCTGGGCCCAGGCCGCCACCAGCAAGGGCGCCGCCTCGGGTGGCAGTTCGGGGGCGAAGTCGGCGGCCATCCGCTCGGCCTCGGGGCGCAACTCGGCGGCCAGGGCCAGGTCGGCGAGGCCGGCGCCCTGATGGGCGTCACGGACGATGCCGATGAGGACCAGGCCGATCCGGGACGCGGCACGGACGGTGGTGTCGGGGGCGGAGTAGCCGGGCACCGGCGAGCCGTAGATCAGCGCGTACTCGTGCGGGTGGGCGAGCGCCCAGGCGCGCACCGCCTCGCACACGGCCGTCCAGCGGGCGATCGGCTGAGCGTCGGCAGCGGCGTCCCGGGCCTGCTCGGCTGCCTCGCCGAGGGAGTCGTAGGCGTCGATGATCAAGGCGGTCAGCAGTTCGTCGCGGCTGGGGAAGTAGCGGTACAGCGCCGAGGAGACCATGCCCAGTTCACGGGCGACGGCCCGCAGCGACAGCTTGGCCGCCCCCTCCGCCGCGAGCTGTCTGCGGGCCGCCTCCTTGATGGCGGCGGTGACTTCCCTCCTGGCCCGTGCCCGGGCTCCCTGTGCGGTGCTCATACCGGCAGTGTGCCACGGGCGAGAGCGGTGCACACACATCAGAGCACTGCTCTTGCTTTTGCGTGCCGGGCTGCCCCACACTGGAGTCGAGCGAGAGCACCGCTCTCCAAAACCGTGGGGGTCACCATGTCGACACACGTCAAGAAGCCGGGCTGGTTCACCGTCAACGTCTTCAACCGGCTGGTCGCCTGGCTCACCCGGCGCGGCCTCAGCATCTGGGGCTCCCGGGTCCTGGCGGTGCGCGGACGCAAGAGCGGACAGTGGCGCACGACCCCGGTGAACCTGCTGACGGTCGACGGGCAGCAGTACCTGCTCGCCCCGCGGGGGCACGTCCAGTGGACCCACAACATGCGCGCGGCCGGTGGCGGCGAACTGCGGCTCGGCAAGAACGTGGACGTCTTCTCCGCCACCGAGGTCGCCGACGACGACAAGGTGCCGCTGCTGCGGGCCTACCTCAAGCGCTGGAAGGCCGAGGTCGGGGTCTTCTTCGACGGCGTCGGCCCCGACTCCCCGGACGAGGAGCTGCGCCGCATCGCCCCCGACCACCCGGTCTTCCACATCACGGTCACGAGCTGAGCGGCTCCCGCAGCGGGGCGGCCGTCCCCGCTGCCGACGAGCTCACGGACCGGGCGCCGCCCCCCACCGGCCCCGTCCGGGCACGAGCGCACGCCGACCACCCCCGACGGCTCCCGGCACGGCACGAAGCCGAGCCGGCAAGTGCCCGGCAATGACCCTTCCGGCACCGACACGCGTCGACGGCGCCCGACCCGCCCCGGCCCCGGCAGTCAGGAACCGGCCGGTCCGGCGATCCGGAACCGCCCCGGGCCGGCGGTCAGTGATCGGCCCCGGCCCGTACCGTCGGAACCGGCCCCACCGCCGGAACCTGTCCGGCCGTCACGAGCCGGCCGGGTCCTGTGCCGCTGTCACCGGGCCCCGGTCCATCGCGCTCAGGGCGCGCTGGGCGATCGGGCGGGAGCGGACGAGTTCGCCCAGTGACGTCGAGCCCTGGGTGATGTCCCGGAACGCCCGCCACGCGGGGCGGAATCCGGTGAGGGCCGCGTGGAACAGGCCCGGGCGCTTCTCGAACACGGTCAGCAGCCGCTTGCCGACGCTCATCTCGACGCCGAGCCCGGCCTTGATCGCGAACGCGTAGTTCAGCGCCTGGCGCCGGGTGTCGACCGCGTCGTGCGCCTCCGCGATCCGCACCGCCCACTCCCCCGCGAGCCGGCCCGAGCGCAGCGCGAAGGAGATGCCCTCGCGGGTCCACGGCTCGAGCAGCCCGGCGGCGTCACCGCAGACCAGCACCCGGCCACGGGAGAGCGGCGAGTCGTCGGCACGGCAGCGGGTCAAGTGCCCCGAGGAGATGGCCGGTTCGAAGCCGGACAGGCCCAGCCGGGCGACGAAGTCCTCCAGGTAGCGCTTGGTGGCGGCGCCTTCCCCGCGCGCGGAGATGACGCCGACGGTCAGCGTGTCGCCCTTCGGGAACACCCAGCCGTAACTGCCGGGCAGGGGGCCCCAGTCGATGAGGACCCGCCCCTGCCAGTCCTCGGCGACCGGCTCCGGGACCGGGATCTCCACCTCCAGGCCGAGGTCCACCTGGTCCAGCTTCACGCCGACGTGGGCTCCTATCCGGCTGGCGCTGCCGTCGGCACCGACGACCGCGCGGGCCAGCACCGTCTCCCCGCCCTGCAGGACGACGGCGACCGTGCGCCGGTCGGGCACCGCCGAGCCGTGCTGCTCGACCCGCTGCACGGTGACGCCCGTCCGCAGCTCGGCGCCCGCCTTCTGGGCGTGCTCGACCAGCTGCTGGTCGAACTCGGGCCGGTTGATCAGCCCGAACAGCATCTGCCTGGAGCGCCGGGTGCGGGTGAAGCGCCCGTTGTTCGAGAAGGTGACCGCGTGCACCCGGTCCCGGAAGGGGAGCTCGAAGCCGGGCGGCAGTGCGTCGCGCGAGGGGCCGATGATGCCGCCGCCGCACGTCTTGTAGCGGGGCAGCTCGGCCTTCTCCAGCAACAGCACGCGGCGTCCCGCGACCGCCGCCGCGTAGGCCGCCGAGGCCCCCGCGGGTCCCGCGCCCACCACGACGACGTCCCACACCCGCTGCACGTCGTCCGCCGAAGAGTTCTCGCCGCTCACGATGGTCTACTGCTCCGATCAAGCCGCTGCCGTAGTGTCCCTCGCATCCTACGGCGGCCGTCGTCGCAGGCCGCTGTGCGAGGATCTGTCTCACCCCGTTCAACGTCGCACCCACGAGGAGCGTGCCCATGTCGTCGAATCCGGTCGCCGAGACCGTCGCCTCGCTGTTGCCGCGGGCGAAGGCGGAGCTGGCCGAGCTGGTCGCCTTCAAGTCGGTGGCGGACTTCACGCAGTTCCCGAGGAGCGAGAGCGAGGCCGCCGCGAACTGGATCGCCGAGGCGCTCCGCGCGGAGGGCTTCACCGACGTGGCCCTGCTGGACACCCCGGACGGCACCCAGTCGGTCTACGGCTGTCTGCCGGGCCCCGAGGGCGCAAAAACGGTTCTGCTGTATGCGCACTACGACGTCCAGCCGCCGCTGAACGAGGCCGGCTGGACCACCCCGCCGTTCGAGCTGACCGAGCGTGGCGGCCGCTGGTACGGCCGCGGGGCCGCCGACTGCAAGGGCGGCTTCATCATGCACCTGCTCGCGCTGCGCGCCCTGAAGGCGAACGGCGGTGTCCCGGTGACCGTCAAGGTGATCGTGGAGGGCTCGGAGGAGCAGGGCACCGGCGGTCTGGAGCGGTACGCCGAGCAGCACCCGGAGCTGCTGGCCGCGGACACGATCGTGATCGGCGACGCCGGCAACTTCCGCGTCGGCCTGCCGACGGTCACCACCAGCCTGCGCGGGATGACCCTGGTCCGCGTCCGCATCGACACCCTCGCGGGCAACCTGCACTCGGGTCAGTTCGGCGGTGCCGCCCCGGACGCGCTGGCGGCGCTGATCCGCGTCCTGGACTCGCTGCGCGCCGAGGACGGCACCACGACGATCGACGGGCTCGACGGGACGGCCGGCTGGGACGGCCTGGAGTACACCGAGGAGCAGTTCCGCAAGGATGCCAGGGTGCTGGAGGGCGTCGAGCTGATCGGTGACGGCTCGGTCGCCGACCGCATCTGGACCCGTCCCGCCGTCACCGTCCTCGGCATCGACTGCCCGCCCGTCATCGGTGCCACCCCGTCGGTGCAGGCCGGCGCCCGCGCCCTGATCAGCCTGCGCGTGCCGCCGGGCGTGGACGCGGCCGAGGCGACCAAGCTGCTCCAGGCGCACCTCGAGGCGCACACCCCGTGGGGCGCCCGGGTCAGCACCGAGCAGATCGGGCAGGGCCAGGCGTTCAGCGCGGACACCTCCAGTCCGGCCTACCAGGCGATGGCCGACGCGATGGCGGTGGCCTACCCGGGCCAGAGCATGCAGTACGCCGGCCAGGGCGGCTCGATCCCGCTGTGCAACACGCTGGCCGCGCTGTACCCGCAGGCGGAGATCCTGCTGATCGGGCTGAGCGAGCCGGAGGCGCAGATCCACGCCGTCGACGAGAGCGTGTCACCCGAGGAGCTGGAGCGGCTGTCGGTCGCCGAGGCGCTCTTCCTGCGCAACTACGCGGCGGGCTGAACCCTTCTGCCCACGGCGGAGTGCCCTCGCCCACGGGCGGGGGCACCGCCTACGGTCGGCGCATGGACGTCATCGAACTGCGACCGCGCCTCCACCTCCTGCGCTTCCCCGTCGGCCAGGCCTATCTCTGGTCCGACGGCGAGGAGTTGACGCTGATCGACGCGGGCACGATCGGCTCGGGCCGGGTGATCGCCGAGGCGGTGACGAGGCTGGGGTGCGCTCCGGAGGACGTACGGCGGATCGTGCTGACCCACTTCCATGAGGACCACGTCGGCGGGGCGGGCGAGTTCGCCGCGCTGAGCGGGGCCGAGGTGCTGGCGCACGACCTGGACGCACCCTTCGTCCGGGGTGAGCTCCCCGGCCCCGCCCCGCGGTTCGAGGAGTGGGAGCTGCCGATCCACGCGGCGGCGGCCGAGCACCTCCCCGCGGGCACGCCCGTGCCTCCGCCCGCGGTCACCGGGCTGTCCGACGGCGATGTGCTGGACTTCGGCGGTGGCGCACGCGTCCTCCACGTCCCGGGGCACACGGACGGCAGTATCGCGCTGTTCCTGCCCGACGAGGGCGTGCTGTTCACCGGCGACACGGTGGCCGCCTCGCCGCTCGACGGTGCGGTGATGCCGGGTGTGTTCAACCTCGACCGGCCCCGGCTCCTGGCCTCCGTGCGCCGCTTGGCGGAGCTCGACGCGGAGGTGGCGTGCTTCGGTCACGGTGACGCGGTGGTGGGAGGCGCCGCCGCCGCACTGCGCGGGGTGGCAGCCACCGTCTGATCAGCCGACCGGCACCCCGGCCTCCAGATAGAGGGCGCTGCCGCGTTCGCGGGCGCGCAGGGCCCAGCGCAGACGTTCGTAGCGGACCGGCGGGAGCATCTCGGCGGCCTCCTGTTCGGTGGCGAAGCGCCACGCCCGCAGCTCCGGTCCCGGCAGCAGCACCCGGGACGCCTCGTCGGACTCCAGCCGGCCGCCGTCGAACAGCAGCCGCAGCCCGCCGAAGCCGGGCGGGGTCGGCCGCTCCCAGTCCACGACGAGCAGCCGGGGCACCTCCCGCAGCCGTATCCCGGTCTCCTCGGCGACCTCCCGCATCCCGGCACGGGCCGGGGCCTCGCCCCGCTCCACCACACCGCCGGGGAACTCCCAGCCGGGCTTGTAGGTGGGGTCCACGAGCAGCACCCGGTCGGCCTCGTCGAAGAGGAGCACCCCGGCGGCGAGCGTCTCGGCCGTGGGCTCGGGGGTCTGCACGATGTCACAGGCGGGTACGGCACCGCTGCCGACGGCGTCGGCGATGCGGACGGCGGTCTCGTACGGGGTGAGGGCGCTGGTGTCGACCAGGTGGGCGTCGGCGGTGAGCCAGGAGGCGAGGGCCGCATGGTAGGGCTCGATGTGGTCGTAGGCCCACCGCCGCTGCCGTATCTCGCCGTCGGGAAGGGCCGGCGGGATCTCCCGCCCGGCTATCCGCTCGCGCAGGATCGTTTCGGCCGGGGCGAGGAGGAGATGGTGCACCGCAATCCTGCGAGCGGCCAGCCCACCGAAGATCTCGTCGCGGTACTCCTGGCGGAGCAGGGTCATGGGCACCACGAGGGTCCCGCCCAGCTCGGCGAGCATCGCGGCCGCGGTGTCTACCACGAGCCGGCGCCAGATCGGCAGGTCCTGGAGGTCGCCGACCTCGGCGAGGCGCTTGGGCGGCAGCAGATGCGGGAGCGCGCCGCCGATGACGTCGGGGTCGAAGAGCGTGCTGTTCGGGATCAGCTCGATCAGCTCCCGTGCGGTGGTGGTCTTCCCCGCACCGAACGCGCCGTTGATCCAGACGACGGTCACGGACTCCCCCTCTTCTGTTGGCCCCCTGAGGCTTGCCCGCTTCACCCTGCCACGAAAACCCCGCCCCGGTGAGGGTGCCCACAGGCAGTGCCGGCGCCCCGGGGAGGCGGGGACACCGGCACTCAGGCCGTGCGGGGCGGGCCTACCGCAGGCCGAGGGCGTCGTCGTCGACGGCGAAGCTGTCCTGGCTGACGAGCCCGCTCGCCGAGTCCAGGGTGTCCGAGACGTTCAGGTCACCGGAGGGGTGGTGGTCCGCATGGGTAGCGGCGTGGGACGGGGTGACGGCGGCCACGACGAATCCGGTGGCGAGGCTGGCGATGGCGAGCATGCTGCGCTTCTTCATGCGCTGATCAACTGCCCTGGCGGCCAGGAGTCACGCAGTTCGGGATGTCCCGGCGGCCGCGTGCGCCGTGGGCGTCCGGGCGGGCAGGGCCGTAATCCGCAGGCCCGCCCGATGATCACACCGATAGGGTACGGAGCCTCCGCCCCTCCGCCCGGTCCACCGGCCGGCCTCCGACCAGGAAAGCGACACCATGACCAGCCCCCGCCCCACCACGACCCTCTGGCGCCCCACCGGCCCCAAGGAGCTGGAGCTGGTCCGCGAGCTCGGGCGGCGGGCCTGGCCGCCCCGGCTGCCGGAGCAGCCGATCTTCTACCCGGTGCTCAACGAGGACTACGCGATCCGGATCGCCCGGGACTGGAACGTCCGGCATGACGGCGCGGGTTTCGTGACCCGGTTCGAGGTCGACACGCAGTTCCTCGGCCGCTATCCGGTCCGGCGGGCCGGTGGTGAGACGATCCTGGAACTGTGGGTTCCCGCCGAGGAGTTGGACGAGTTCAACGCCCACATCGTCGGGCTGATCGAGGTCGTGCACGAGTTCCGGTGAGCCCGGGGCACCGCGTCTCGGCCCGCCGCGCCCACAGCCCAGGAGTACAAGTGAGTGGTTTCCCCGAGTCCGGCGCGGCCCGCGCCGAGGTCGTCGTGGACGTCGTACGGTCCGGTGAGCGGCTCGTGGGGGCCGCGGCCGGCCTGTCCGACGCGGCGCTGCGAGCCCCTTCCGGCCTCGAGGGGTGGACGCGTGCCCATGTTCTCGCGCATGTCGCCCACAGCGCCGACGCCTACGTATGGCTGCTGCGGCTCGCACGCTCCGGCCGCGAACCGGGACCGCGCGCCGACGCGGCGGTCCTGGCCGCCTCGGTCGCACAGGACGCCGAGCTGCCCGCCGCAGGGCTCACCGCACGGCTGCGGGAGAGCCTCGACCGGTTCACGGCCGAGGCCCGGGCGCTGCCCGCCCCGGCCTGGGACCGTCTGGTGCCCGCGCTGGCAGGCTGGCGGCACCCGGCCTGGTACCTCCTGCTGCGCTGCCTGCGGGAACTGGAGACCCACCACCTGGACCTCGACCTCGGTCACGGCACCGAGCAGTGGCCGCACCGCTACGTCCGCTGGGCGCTGGACGACACCCTCACCACCCTGCGCGCCCAGGGCTTTCCCCTGGCCTCGGCGACGGCTGTGGATCTCGGTCGGCGCTGGTCACTGGCGCCCGGCGGGCCCTCCGTCGCCGGGCCCGGACATCTGGTGCTCGGCTGGCTCACCGGAAGGATCCCGGCCGACGCCCTGACGACCGGCCACCCGGCACCACTCCTGCCCCGCCCGCCCGCGTGGCCCCAGCCCCCACTGCCCGGCTGGGGACGGGTCGGCGACACACCCTGAGCCCTCGAAGCCAACACATCCGAACGCTCATCGCCGCGTGCCTTCCAACAGAGTCCGACACGTCCTACCGTAAACGCGCACCGATGACACGTACATGTCGCCGCGATGCGGCATGCCGTCATCCACCTCTCGCGAGCCGGAGGTACGTCGACGATGCGTCACCCGCACACCGGCACGACCCGCCGAAGAGTGGTCCACGCGCTCACCGCACTGGTCCTCACGACGGCGGCGGCCGCTCCGGCGGCCGCCGCCGGTCACGAGGCGTCCGCTTCCCCCGCGTCGGCCGACGGGCTGGCCCTCACCCCGCCCATGGGCTTCAACAACTGGAACTCCACACACTGCCGCGCCGACTTCGACGAGGCCATGGTCGAGGGGATCGCGGACCTCTTCGTGGCGAAGGGCCTGAAGGACGCGGGCTACCAGTACGTCAACCTGGACGACTGCTGGGCCCTGCCGAACCGCGACGCGGACGGCAAGCTGGTGCCCGACCCGGCCCGATTCCCCCACGGGATCAAGGCCGTCGCCGACTACGTCCACGCCAAGGGCCTCAAGCTCGGCATCTACACCAGCGCCGGCACCAAGACCTGCAACAGCGCGGGCTTCCCGGGCGCGCTGGGCCACGAGTCCAGCGACGCCGGGCAGTTCGCCGACTGGGGCGTGGACTACCTGAAGTACGACAACTGCAACAACCAGGGCGTCGACGCCGAGCAGCGGTACACCACCATGCGCGACGCGCTCAGGGCCACCGGGCGGCCCATCGTCTACAGCATCTGCGAGTGGGGCGAGAACAAGCCCTGGGAGTGGGCCTCCGACGTGGGCCACCTGTGGCGGACCACTGGTGACATCAGCGACAGCTGGTCCTCGATGCTGTCGATCCTGAAGAAGAACCTCCCGCTCGCGCCGTACGCCGGCCCCGGCCACTGGAACGACCCCGACATGCTCGAGGTCGGTAACGGCGGCATGACCGACACCGAGTACCGCTCGCACTTCTCCCTCTGGTCCGTCATGGCCGCGCCGCTGCTCATCGGCACCGATCTGCGCAAGGCCTCGCCGGCGACCTTCGACATCCTGGCCGACAAGGACGTCATCGCCGTCGACCAGGACCCGCTCGGCAAACAGGGGACGGTCGTCTCCTCCGCGGGCGGGCGCTGGGTGATCGCCAAGGAGATGAAGGACGGCAGCCGCGCGGTGGCCCTCTTCAACGAGTCCGGCACCGCCCGCAGGATCGCCACCACCGCGGGCGCGGTCGGCCTCCCCGACGCCCCCGCCTACACCCTGCGGGACCTGTGGCAGCACCGCGACTACAACACCGTGGGCACCATCGCGGCCACCGTCCCCGCCCACGGCACCGTCCTCGTCCGCGTCTCGGCCGACCCCGACTGGGCCGCCCACCCGCCCGCCGTCGACCTCGGCCTGGACGGCAGCCCGCTGCTCGAGGCCGCCAGCCCGGCCACGCTGACCAGCACCGTCACCGACCTCGGCCGCACCCCGGCACGCCGGGTGTCCGCGTCCCTCACCGGCCCCGACGGCTGGACCGTACGCCCTGCCTCGGCGGCCGCGGCCGACGCGCTCCCCACGGGCCGGTCCCTGCGCACCGCGTGGCGGGTGACCGCGCCCGCCGGAACCCCGGCCGGGTCCTACGACCTCACGCTGCGGGCGAGTTACCGCTCGCCGTCCGGGGAACACGTGACCAGCACACTCTCGCTGACCGCGGCCGTCGTGACGCCGCCGCCGTCCGGGACGTCGTACCTCAGTGATCTGCCGTGGCTGTCGGCGGTCAGCGGCTGGGGGCCGGTGGAGCGCGACAGCAGCAACGGGGAGAGCGCGGCGGGCGACGGGCACCCGATCACCGTCGGCGGGACCCAGTACGCCAAGGGGCTCGGCGTCCACGCCCTGAGCGACATCTCCTTCTACTCCGGAAAGGCCTGCGAGAAGGTCACCGCGGACGTGGGCCTCGACGACGAGAAGGGCACGCACGGCACGGTCGCCTTCGAGATCTGGGCGGACGGCACGAAGGCCGCCTCGACCGGTGTCCTGACCAACGCGATACCGGCGCAGCCCCTCACCGCCGACGTCACCGGCGCCCAGGTGGTCCGCCTCGTCGTCACGGACGGCGCGGACGGCATCGACTCGGACCACGCGGACTGGGCCGACGCCCGCCTCACCTGCTGAGCACTGCGCACCGGCCGGCTCCCGGCGGCGGCACGGCGCTCGACAGCCGCACCGGAGCCCCGCCCCCCGCCACGGAGTCCCGGCCGGCAGCACCGGCCCGGACACGGCCCCGCGTCAGACCCCCGCCGCCGTCGCGTCCGGCCTGCGGCTCAGGGCGGCCGCCGCGGCGCCGACCAGGCCCGCGTCGGTGCCCATCTGGGCCGGGGTGATCGTCAGGCGCTGGACGAAGGACAGGGTGGCGTAGTCGGTGAGCGCCTTGCGCAGGGGGGTGAAGAGGATGTCACCCGCCTTGCCGACTCCCCCGCCGATCACCGCGATGTCGATCTCCACCAGGGTCGCGGTGGCCGCGATGCCCGCGGCCAGCGCCTGCGCCGCCCGCTCGAAGGAGGCCACGGCGACCGGGTCCCCGGCGCGGGCCGCCTCGGCCACCGCGGCGGCCGAGGTGTCACCCTCGGGCCCGGGCCGCCAGCCGTGCTCCAGCGCGCGGCGCGCGATGTTGGGCCCACTGGCGATGCGCTCCACACAGCCGCGCGCGCCGCACGGGCAGGGGTCGCCGTCGAGGTCGACGCTGATGTGACCGATGTGCCCGGCGTTGCCGGTCGGGCCGGGATGCAGCCGGCCGTTCAGGACCAGGCCGCCGCCGACGCCCGTGGAGACCACCATGCACAGCGCGTTGTCGTGGCCCCGGGCGGCGCCCTGCCAGTGCTCGGCCGCCGTGATCGCGACACCGTCCCCGATCAGCTCGACCGGCAGGCCCCCGGCGGCCAGGCGCACCCGCTCGACCAGCGGGAAGTCCCGCCAGCCGGGCACGTTGACCGGGCTGACGGTGCCCGCGGAGGCGTCCACCGGGCCGGCGCTGCCGATGCCTATCGAGCCCGCGCGTCCCCACAGAGGCGACCCGGCGAGCTCGCCGAGCACCTCCTCCACGGCCCGCATGACCGTTTCGCCGTCCTGCTGGGCAGGTGTGCCGCGCTGGGCCCGCACCAGGATCCGGCCTTCGCCGTCCACCAGTGCGCCGGCGATCTTGGTGCCGCCGATGTCCAGGGCCGCCACGAGGTCGGTGTGCATCAGAGTCAGATCTCCCCGTCGAAGCTTGACAACCATCGAACACGCAGGCCGGTCAAGCGGTGGGGGCGCAGGCCGACTGACAGCGGTGGACAGTCTCTCGCGCATCTGACAACGTTGTCCAGGCTCTATGCTCGACGCCACATCCTCATACAAGCCCACGGATGGCGCACCCCCCCGTGGACACGGACGACAGGACAGGACAGCGCATCGTGCCCGAGACCACCCGCAGCGCAAACGGCCTCACCGGAACCCGCTACGGCAACCGCCCGACGATGAAGGACGTGGCGGCGCGGGCCGGGGTCGGGCTGAAGACCGTTTCCCGGGTGGTCAACGGCGAGCCGGGCGTCACACCCGACACCGAGCGCCGGGTGCAGGAGGCGATCGAGGCCCTCGGTTTCCGCCGCAACGACAGCGCACGGGTGTTGCGCAAGGGCCGCACGGCCAGCATCGGTCTGGTGCTGGAGGATCTCGCCGACCCCTTCTACGGGCCGCTCAGCCGTGCCGTGGAGGAGGTGGCCCGTGCCCACGGCGCCCTGCTGATCAACGGCTCCAGCGCGGAGGACCCGGACCGCGAGCAGGAGCTGGCGCTGGCTCTGTGCGCGCGTCGGGTGGACGGTCTGGTGGTGATCCCGGCCGGGGACGACCACCGCTATCTCGAACCCGAGATCAGGGCGGGCGTGGCGACGGTGTTCGTGGACCGGCCGGCCGGGCGGATCGACGCCGACGTGGTGCTGTCCGACAACTTCGGCGGTGCGCGGGACGGCGTCGCCCATCTGATCGCGCACGGCCACCGCCGGATCGGCTTCATCGGCGACATGCCCCGCATCCACACCGCCGCCGAGCGGCTGCGCGGCTACCGGGCGGCCATGGAGGACGCGGGGATACCGGTCGAGGACCGCTGGATGTCCCTCGGGGCGACGAACCCGGAGCGGGTGCGCCGGGCGGCGGCGGACATGCTGTCCGGACCTGACCCCGTGACCGCGGTGTTCACGGGCAACAACCGGGTGACGGTCACCGTGATCCGGGTCCTCGCCGAGCAGTCCCGGCGGGTCGCCCTCGTCGGCTTCGACGACATCGAGCTCGCCGATCTGCTGCAACCGGGCCTCACGGTCGTCGCCCAGGACTCGGCTGCCCTCGGCCGTACCGCGGCCGAACGCCTCTTCCGCCAGTTGGACGGCACCCTGGTCGCACCTGAGCGCATCGAGTTGCCCACGCGCCTGATCGCGCGCGGCTCCGGCGAGCTGCCGCCGGCGGACTGAGCCGCGGATGACCGGACGCACGCTGGAGGAACTCGGGCTCGCCGCGGCGGCCCGCGACCACCCGCTGACCTATCCCGGCGCCTGGCCCGCCGACTCCGGGCTGCTGGACCGCGACCGGATGCTCCCGCTGGAGCGTCTGGTGTACGCGGACCGGGTGCCGGTGCTGGCCGTCGGTTCCAACGCCAGCCCCGGCCAGCTGCGGCACAAGATGACGGAGTGCGGGATCGACACCCCGATCCCCATGGTGCGCACCCGGGTGTCCGGCCTCGACGTCGGTGTCTCCGCGCACGTCAGCCGCATGGGGTATGTCTCCGCCTCGCCCGTCAGGTCGCCGCGTTCCGTGCGCGAGTTGTTCGTGATCTGGCTGGACCCGCGGCAACTGGCCGCGATCGACGCCAGCGAGGGCGTCCCGCTGCCCGGCGGGAACTTCCGGCGGGCCTGGCTGCCCGCCCCCGACGTGCGGGTCGAACTGCCCGACGGCTGCCTGCTCGACGGGGCGTACGTGTACGTCAACCGGCACGGGGTGCTGCGCAACGGCACCGCCGCGCCGCGTCTGCATCCCGGCAGCCAGCAGGTCCTGCTGACCGAACTCCTCGCTTCCTCCGCCCCGTTGCGGGAGCTGTTCGGTGTCACACCGGAGGAGTTCTGCGCCCGGGCCCGTGGGAACCCCGCACTGTGCGCGCGGGGCACGCGGCTGTTCGCCGAGCAGAAGTGGGTGACGGCATCGGGGCTGGAGCCCTACGCCGTCGGGTCGGCGGACCGGTAGTCCCGGCTGCGGGGCGCCGCCGCCGGCCTGGAGGCGGCTGTCGGCCGCGTTCGGTGCGGCCGACTGCCGTTTCGGTGCTGCCCGTCCGTCAGGGGCGGGACGGCTCCTCGGTCACACCGACGGGT
Source organism: Streptomyces sp. NPDC052301 (assembly GCF_044593395.1). Lineage (NCBI taxonomy): Bacteria > Bacillati > Actinomycetota > Actinomycetes > Kitasatosporales > Streptomycetaceae > Streptomyces > Streptomyces sp. NPDC052301. The sequence goes on from NZ_JBIUBE010000002.1 coordinate 458,132, forward strand.
GGAAGATCGCGACGATGCTGGGGTTCCGCTTGACGGTGATCTCGTACGCGTTCGGTGGGAGGGGTCGGCCTTCGGCGCCTTCTGTCCGGACTCGGAACGCTGGGATCGCGGGAGCGTCACGGTGTCGCCCGGGTGCCCGCCGGGGGCAGCTTCGTGGTGTCGATCTCCTGCAGGCGGTACTCGCCGGGCCGCTTGGGCAGGGGCGAGAACAGGTAGTCCTTGGTGCCGGCCTCGATGACGCCGTCGAGGGTGACCGCCCCCTTCCTGCAGAGCCCGATGATGGACAGGGACACCGCGTCCTCGGGCCGCTTCGGGTCGTGGACCTCCCAGTGACGGTGCCGTCCGTGTCCCTGCGGTAGTGGTCCCGCACGGCGGTGATGCCTCGCCGGCCGCGGAAGAGGGGGAACGTGCGGATCTCCGGCACCCCGTCCTTCTGCTTGTTGCACAGGTCGGCGTACTGCTTGGGGGTTGGTGCGCAGCACGGCGGTGCGCAGCACCCAGGGTTCTTTGGAGTCCGTCCCGGCGTGTGCGGCGGGCGTGGCCATGGCCAGTGGCAGGGGGCGAGGAGAGCGGTCGCCACGGTGCCGGCGACGAGCAGGGAACGACGCATCGGGGACGTCATCCTTTCCGTGGGGAAATCGGTCCCATGATCAGCGTCGGGCGCGTCGTGCCTGCGCACACGGTCGCGCCGGGGCGAAGTCGCCCTGAGGTACATCCGGTCAGCCGCCAACGGCGCGGGCCAGGACCGCGTCGGGACGCGCCTCGCCCCCGCTGCCCGTGCGAGGAGGGCGGCGGGGGCGAGGCGCACGGCCGGCCGGGGCCGGGGGAACGGCGTGCTACTTCGCCGAGGCGGTCAGGTCGCCACGCCGGGGTGCGGCGAAGCCCTCCAGGTCGGCGCGGGTGAGGCCGGTCAGCCGGGCGACCTCGGCGATGTCGAGGGCGCCGCAGTCCAGGCCGCGCAGCAGGTAGCCGCTGAGGGCCTTGGCGGTGGCGGGCTCGTCCATCACGTCGCCGCCGGCGCGGTTGGCGTAGCGGGCGAGGCGGCCGGCCGCCTGCTCGAAGCCCTCCCGGTAGAAGGCGAAGACGGCGGCGTAACGGGTGGGGATGTGCCCGGGGTGCATGTCCCAGCCCTGGTAGTAGGCGCGGGAGAGGGCGCGGCGGGTGAGGCCGTAGTGCAGGCGCCAGGCGTCGTGGACCTTGGCGGTCGGGCCGACCGGGAGGACGTTGGTGGAACCGTCCGAGACGCGTACGCCGGTGCCCGCGGCGGCGACCTGCATGATCGCCTTGGCGTGGTCGGCGGCCGGATGGTCGCTGGCCTGGTAGGCGGCGGACACGCCGAGGCAGGCGCTGTAGTCGAAGGTGCCGTAGTGCAGACCGGTGGCGCGGCCCTCGGCGGCCTGGATCATGCGGGCGACGGTCGCGGTGCCGTCGGTGGCCAGGATGGACTGGCTGGTCTCGATCTGGATCTCGAAGCCGAGCCGGCCGGCGTCGAGGCCGTGCGCCTTCTCAAAGGCCTCCAGGAGACGGACGAACGCGCTCACCTGCTCGGGGTACGTGACCTTCGGGAGGGTCAGCACCAGGCCATCGGGCAGGCCGCCGGCCTCCATGAGGCCGGTGAGGAAGACGTCGAGGGTGCGGATGCCCCGGTCGCGGACGGCCGCCTCCATGCACTTCATACGGATGCCCATGTACGGCGCCGCCGTGCCGTTCTCGTAGGCCTCGGCGATCAGGCGGGCCGCGCGGGCCGCCGCCACGTCCTCCTCGGCGTCGGGACGGGGGCCGTAGCCGTCCTCGAAGTCGACGCGCAGGTCTTCGACGGGCTCGCGCTCCAGCTTGGCGCGGACCCGGGAGTGGACCGGCTCGGCGAGCTCGTCGGCCAGGCCCAGGACGGCCGCGAAGGAGGCGGCGTCCGGGGCGTGCTCGTCGAGGAGGGCGAGGGCCTGGTCGCCCCAGGTGCGCAGGGTGTCGGCGGCGAAGGCGTCACCGGGGACGTAGACCGTGTGGACGGGCTGCCGGGTGCCGGGGTCCCCGGGGTAGCGGCGCTCCAGCTCCGCGTCGACCGGTGCGAGGGAGGCGCTGATCTCCTCGCTGACCGCGCCCGCGAGGCTCGTCGCCACCTTCTCCTGCTGACCCATCCCACACCCTCCTGTTTTCCGCTTTACGGAATCAACAATCCGTAGAACGAAGTTATCCGCGTGGTTCCCCCTGGTCAACACCCCGTCCGGACCGTGGTCCTCCGCTCGCCGGTCGTCACCAGGATGCACCGAGGCCCCTGTGACCGCGCCGGTCACAGGGGCCTCGGGATGCCAGGAGGAAGGTCAGCCCTTGCGGGCCTTGATCTCCTCGGTCAGCTGCGGGACGACGTCGAAGAGGTCGCCGACCACGCCGTAGTCGACCAGCTCGAAGATCGGGGCCTCGGCGTCCTTGTTGACGGCCACGATCGTCTTGGAGGTCTGCATGCCGGCGCGGTGCTGGATCGCACCGGAGATGCCGTTGGCGATGTACAGCTGCGGCGAGACGGACTTGCCGGTCTGGCCGACCTGGTTGGTGTGCGGGTACCAGCCGGCGTCGACGGCGGCACGCGAGGCGCCGACGGCCGCACCGAGGGAGTCGGCGAGCGCCTCGATGATCGAGAAGTTCTCCGCGCCGTTGACACCACGGCCGCCGGAGACCACGATCGCGGCCTCGGTCAGCTCCGGACGGCCCGTCGACTCACGCGGCGTACGGCCGGTGACCTTGGTGCCGGTCGCCTTGTCCGAGAAGGACACGGACAGGGCCTCGACCGCACCGGCGGCCGGGGCGGCCTCGACGGCCGCGCTGTTCGGCTTGACGGTGATGACCGGGGTGCCCTTGATGACCCGGGACTTGGTGGTGAAGGACGCGGCGAACACCGACTGGGTGGCCACCGGACCCTCGTCGCCGGCCTCCAGGTCGACGGCGTCGGTGATGATGCCGGAACCGATGCGCAGCGCCAGACGGGCGGCGATCTCCTTGCCCTCGGCGGAGGACGGCACCAGCACGGCAGCCGGGGAGACGGCCTCGTGGGCGGCCTGGAGGGCGTCCACCTTCGGCACGACCAGGTATTCGGCGTACTCGGACGCGTCGTGGGTGAGGACCTTCACCGCGCCGTGCTCGGCGAGGGTGGCGGCGGTGTCGGCGGCACCGTTGCCCAGGGCGACGGCGACGGGCTCGCCGATGCGGCGGGCCAGGGTCAGCAGCTCCAGAGTGGGCTTGCGGACGGCACCGTCCACGTGGTCGACGTAGACGAGGACTTCAGCCATGGGATTGCTCTCCTGCGAAAAGAAGTTGAGGGGCGGTCAGCGACTGCGGGGCCTTAGATGAACTTCTGGCCCGCGAGGAACTCAGCGAGCTGCTTGCCGCCCTCGCCCTCGTCCTTGACGATGGTGCCGGCCGTGCGGGCCGGACGCTCGTTCGCGGCCTCGACCTTGGTGAAGGCGCCGTCCAGACCGACCTCCTCGGCCTCGATGTCGAGGTCCGACAGGTCCCAGGACTCCACCGGCTTCTTCTTGGCCGCCATGATGCCCTTGAACGACGGGTAGCGGGCCTCACCCGACTGGTCGGTGACCGACACGACCGCCGGGAGCTGCGCCTCGAGCTGCTCGGAGGCGGCGTCGCCGTCACGGCGGCCCTTCACCGTGCCGTCCTCGACGGAGACCTCGGAGAGCAGGGTGACCTGCGGGACACCCAGACGCTCGGCGACCAGCGCGGGCACGACGCCCATGGTGCCGTCGGTGGAGGCCATGCCGGAGATCACCAGGTCGTAACCGGCCTTCTCGATGGCCTTGGCCAGCACCAGCGAAGTGCCGATGGCATCCGTGCCGTGCAGGTCGTCGTCCTCGACGTGGATGGCCTTGTCGGCACCCATGGACAGCGCCTTGCGCAGCGCGTCCTTGGCGTCCTCCGGGCCGATCGTCAGGACGGTGACCTCGGCGTCGTCCGCGTCCTCCGCGATCTGAAGCGCCTGCTCGACCGCATACTCGTCCAGCTCGGAGAGCAGACCGTCCACGTCGTCGCGGTCGACGGTCAGGTCATCGGCGAAGTGCCGGTCGCCAGTGGCGTCGGGCACGTACTTCACAGTGACAACGATCCTCAAGCTCACGCCGGCTCTCCTACTGCATCGTCATTTCCTGGCTGCCTCTTGGAGGCAGCATAGGCGCCTCAAGCGGCCGATCCCGGTCGGGGCGTCCGCGCGCTCATCCGCGCGCTCCGACCGAAATATTACTCGTCAGTACACCGAGTTCATGCCCGCTAAGCAAGCGCTTTGAACTGTGACCTTCGCAACGCAGCGTAACCGGAACTCGACGGCTTCGCAGGAGAGCGGGCGCGTGATCAATCCCGCAGGCCGTTGAAGCGGCCCTGGTGGTAGAGGAGCGGCCGGCCGGAGCCGGAGGGGTCGCCGAGGACGACTTCGGCGAGCACGATCCGGTGATCGCCGGCCGGGACGCGCCCGACGACGCGGCACACGAGCCAGGCGAGCACGTCGTCGAGCACGGGCACCCCCTCCGGACCCTCCCGCCAGGCGGTGGGCGCGCCGAAGCGGTCGGCGCCGCTGCGGGCGAAGGTCGCGGCCAGCTCACCCTGGTGCTCGCCGAGGACGTGGATGCCGACATGGTCCGTCTCGGCTATCGCCGGCCAGCTGGAGGCGCCGATGCCGATGCCGAAGGAGACGAGCGGGGGCTCGGCGGAGACGGAGGTGAGGGAGGTGGCGGTGAAGCCGACCGGGCCGGCGGCCCCGCGCGCTGTGATCACCGCGACACCGGCGGCGTGCCGGCGGAAGGTGGAGCGCAGCAGATCGGGAGAGGCGAGCTGGTAGGTGCCGAGGTCGGGCGTGGCCGTCATCGAGGTGTCCTTCTGTGGGAGGGGGCGAGCGGGTCCGTGGCTGCTCAACGGCCCGGACAGCGGGCGCTCGCGGTGCGGGCGAGGTCGATGTGCACCCGCCCGTGGAGAAGGATCTCGGTCGGCATACGGTCAGGCTGACGATAGGTGGTGCGCACAGTCAAGTACGATCCGGGATTCGGGAGGCCTCCCACGACGTCCTGAAACCCCCTCACACCGCTTCCCCCAGAGCCGCGATGACGTCGGCCTTGCGGGGCTGTCCGGTGGCGCGCCGCACCACCCGGCCGTCACCGTCCAGGACCAGCACGGTGGGTGTCTTGAGGATCTGCAACTCGCGTACGAGGTCCAGGTGGGCCTCGGCGTCGATCTCGACGTGGGTCACGCCGGGGACCATGCCGGCGACCTCGCCGAGGACGCGCCGGGTGGCCCGGCAGGGCGCGCAGAACGCGCTGGAGAACTGCACGAGGGTGGCCCGCTCGCCGAGTTCACCGCCCAGTTCGGCCGCTCCGAGCCGCTTGCCGTCGTCGCGCCCGCGCACCCGCACTCTCCCGTTCCGCCGCTTGTGCAGCACACCGTGGATGCTCGCCGCCGCGAGCACCGCCACGCACACCATCAGTCCGGCCATCATCCGCACAAGCATTCACGAGACTGCAAAGATTCCCCGCTCCCGGAAGAGTTTCCCTTGCGGAATGCTTGATTCATGGACATCGATGCACGAGGGCCGCGCTTCGCGGCGGCCATGACGACGGCCGTCCTGGCCGTGTCCTTGATCACGCAGAACGCCTGGCTACTGGGGTGGCAGACGCTGGCGTTCGCGCTCGGCGCCGCCGCGGGCGTGCAGCGTTCGCCGTACGGCTGGGCGTTCCGCACGGCGGTACGGCCGCGGCTCGTGCCGCCGAAGGAGTTCGAACCGCCGGAGCCGCCACGGTTCGCGCAGGCGGTGGGGCTGCTCTTCGCGGGACTGGGTCTGGTCGGGTTCACGGTGGGACCCCAGTGGCTGGGCCTGGCCGCGACCGGCGCCGCGCTCGCCGCCGCCTTCCTGAACGCGGCGTTCGGGTACTGCCTCGGATGCGAGACGTTCCTGCTCCTGAAGAGGGCCACGGTACGGGCGGAGTGAAGAGGGATCGACGAGGCGAGGCGGGTGCCGGCAGAAGTGACGAGGATCTCGCCGCCGCGGGGCACCAGGACTGGCTACCCGTCCGTTCTTCGGGCACGATCTGCGAGACGCCGTAAACCTACGGCTGCGTAACTTTCCCGCCGGGAGCCCCCCCTTTCCCGAGCAGAGCAGAAAGGGTCCACCCCGCCCATGGCAGAGCTGGTCTACCGTCCCGTCATCGGTTTCGCCAAGACGTTGTTCAAGGTCTGGGATCTGAAGATCGACTGCCAGGGGTCGGAGAACATCCCGCGCTCGGGCGGCGCCGTGCTGGTGAGCAACCACATCAGTTACCTGGACTTCATCTTCAACGGCCTGGCGGCCCTGCCGCAGAAGCGCCTGGTGCGCTTCATGGCGAAGGAGTCCGTCTTCCGGCACCGGGTCTCCGGGCCGCTGATGCGCGGCATGAAGCACATCCCGGTGGACCGCACGCAGGGCGAGGCGGCCTACGCGCACGCGCTGGACTCGCTGCGCTCCGGCGAGGTCATCGGGGTGTTCCCGGAGGCCACGATCTCCCAGTCGTTCACCCTGAAGAGCTTCAAGTCGGGCGCGGCGCGCCTCGCCCAGGAGGCCGGCGTCCCGCTGGTCCCGATGGCGGTGTGGGGCACCCAGCGGCTGTGGACCAAGGGCCACCCCCGTAACTTCAAGCGCAGCCACCTGCCGGTCACGATCCGGGTCGGCGAGCCGGTGGAGGCACCCCGCGACCAGTACGCCGGCGCCATCACCCGACGGCTGCGCGAGCGCGTCCAGGAAGTCCTCGACGCCGCCCAGCGCGCCTACCCGGGCCGCCCCAAGGGCGCGGAGGACTCCTGGTGGCTCCCCGCGCACCTCGGTGGTACGGCACCGACGGTGGAGCAACTGCGCACGGCCGAAGTGCACTGAGGCAGCCCCGCAGGGCGGCCGACCGGCGTCCCGCGCTCCGGCCGCGATGCGCCGGAAGCCCTCCACCCGGGATCGTGACGCGTCGACCCGGCCGATAGGGTTCGCGGTCGTGACGGAGAGCCGCGCGGCTCTCGTGTGCCGAACGCTGTACGGGGGCTCGACTTTGCGGCGCTGGTGGAAAGTTACGTTGGCGGCCGCGGCCGTGCTGGCTCTGGCCGGGTGGATCTGCGCGCCCTATGTGAAGGACCGGTGGCTGCTGCACACCGCCTGTGACGGCGCACTGCCGTCCGGCCCGGTGCGTGAACTCGCCTCCGGTGGCGGCCACTTCACGGAGGCCGACACATCGGCGCACCCCCGGCTGGGGGACTACGGATGCACTCTGCGCTTCGAGGGCCAGGGCGACAGCACGCTGGTGGTGCGGATGACCGCCTACACCCAGCGGGACGATCAGGACGCCGACTTCCTGTACGTCTTTCCCCAAGAAGGCTTCCCCTACCTGCGTCCGTTGCCGCGAGGCCTGCCCGGGTTCGTCGACGAGACGGGCGACCTCCGGTTCCTGCTGCGCTGCCCCGACCTGGGCAAGGACGCCGAGGGCCGGCCACGCCGGATGCTGGTGACCGCCACCCCCGGTATGGCAACGGCCCGCACCGGCCACGCCGTCTACGAGACGGTCGTCCCGCTGGTCAACTCCGCCTCGCGGCACCTGGGATGCGGTGCGAAGCCACTGACGGTGCCGAAGGGTGGCGCCGCGCCTACGGAACCCGGCAAGGGCGAGCGGGCGTTCCCGGTCACCGAGGCGGGCCGCACCGCGTGCGGCTGGGTGGCTCGCGCGCGGATTCCCGAGGCGGCCACGTGGCAGGTGGAGCCGCTGATGAACGACGCGGCGCCGGCCGGGCGTTGTGACCTGGCCACGGGGGGACGGGCGGGACGGAGCATGCGGTTCGCCGCCTGGTACGGCGACTGGAGCAACCGCTTGGTCTTCTCCTCCGACAGCGGCGGGCGCCGTGCACTGACGGCGAGCGCCCGCTGTGACGGCGAGGCCGCCAACTTCGCGGTGAGCGCGTCGAAGGGGATCCCGGGTGTCGGCACGGCGGAGCAGCGCAGGCTGCTGAAGGCCTTCGCCGAGGACCAGGTGGAACGGCGCGGCTGCTCGGGGTTGCGCGCCTGACGGGCTGACCGCGGTGGGGCGCCGCGGGTCCGGTACGGCGGCCGCACCGGACCGTGCGGACCGTCAGAGCGGCCCGTACCGGAACGCCTGCAGGTACGCGTCGTCGAGGATCTGCCGGATGGCCGACGCCCGCCCGGTCGGCACGTTCCGGGCCTCGGACCAGGCGTCCAGCGTCAGGGCCATCTGTCGGCGGCCGTCCGTGAGTTCGCCCTGCACGGGCCCGCTCACCGGCCTGCCGGCGATACTGCCCGTCGGCGGCCGACCGGCCTGCTGCCGGGGCGCGGCGCGGTAGGCGCCCCGGGTGTGGCGGCGCACGGTCGTGTCGAAGGAGTCGAGGTCGGCGATGTCACCGGCGCGGGCTCCCTGCGTCCGGGCGTACATGAGGGTGCCGATGCGGCGGGCGATGTCCTCGAGGTCGTTGTCCACGCCGAGGGTGGGCGGCGAGTCCTTCTCCCCCGGTTCCTTCTCGGGGTGGTAGTCCGGGTCGGTGCCGAGACGGGTGAGCCGCTCCAGGTAGTGGGCGAGATAGGCCCGTTCGGCGTCGTAGAGGATCGCGAACGCCTCCGGGTCGGTCGCCAGTTCACGGAAGAGCGCTCCGGTGTCGGCCGTCACCGTGCCCGTGTAGTCGAAGGCGAAGTCGGGGTGCGCCTCGCCGGGGGCGAGAAAGGGGCCGAAGCGGGACCAGCCCGCCTGGTCGGGGGCGGCGTCCGAGCCGGAGGCCGCCGGGGTGGCGGCATCGGGGGAGTCCATGGTGAGGAGGGTGGCGTCGGGGACGTAGCCGGCGAGCATGCGGGCCAGGCCCGGCGCCGCACCGGGCGGCACGTCGGCCTCGTGGTAGGCCGCGGTGACGGCATAGACCACGCGCGCCTGGGCCAGGGTGTGCGGTGCGCCGGGTTCGGTGACACCGGTGGCGGCGTCCACCACCCGGCCGAGCACCCGGGCGCCGTCGCCGCACAGGGCGCCGGACGGCAGGAGCGCGCGTACGGCGTCGAAGCGCGACATGTCGTCCCGGGGGTCGAGGGCGCGGGTCGCCGCTGCCGGGCGCCCGGCCGACGCGCGGGTGGCGGCGGGGAGTTCCGTGCAGGAGCCGTCCCCCGCGCCGAGCGCGAGCGGCACGGCGACGGCACCCGCCACGAGGGCCACCGCGACGGTGCAGGCGAGCACCGGGCGCCGCCGCACCCGAGCGAACCGCCCACCGGCCGCCCCGCCCTGCGCCGTGAGGGACTCTCCCGGTACGGCACCGGAGGACGCCTCCTGCTCCGCGCCGGTCCCGCCTTCCCGGTCACCGGCGACTTCCAGCCGTGCCCGCCCGGCGGAATTCCCACCCTGCGCCTCAAGGGACCCTTCCGGTACAGGACCGGAGGACGCCTCCTGCTCCCCGGCAGCTCCGTCCTCCCGGTCACCGGCACCCTCCTGCTGTTCCTGGCCGGTGGGCTCTCCGGCGGCGCGGTTCCGGTGAGCGGCGTCCTCCCTGCGCGCCCGGGCCGCGTCCTGCCCGGTCCCGGTCGTCGTGTCTTCTTCCGCTGCTCCCCCGTTGCTCATGGCCGGGAGATTAGCGAGTGCGACGGGACCGGTGTCAGGCGGGGGTGCGGGCGGAGACCGGCGAACAGACCTCGATGCGTGCTCCGGGGCTGAACTTCTGCACCAGTTCAGCGAGTTCGGCGCCCGCGGTCTCCGCCTCGGCGACCGGCATCGGCGCGAGGGTCTCCAGCAGGAAGACACCGGAGACCGTCTCCTCGGTGAGGCGGGTGCGCGGGCCCTGGCGCCAGTTCCAGCGGCGGCAGGTCACACCGGCGTCGTCGCACCACACCACCTCGCCCGCCTCGGGGTGTTCGACGACCTCCGCGCCACCCGCGACGGTGACGAAGTCCTCCTCGCCCGTGGCGCGCACCAGCCGCATCCCGCCCTGGATCCGGTCGAGGTCCTCGCCGCCGACCGGCACCAGGTGGGCGACGCTGACGGCGTTGTAGAGGTCCACGAGCAGGTTGATCCGGGGCAGCCCGGCGTCGGACAGGGCCCGCTTGGCCAGCGCCTCGGCCGAGTTGCGGGTGCGCGACGGCTTGGCGCCGAACGCGGTGTACGTCTCCCGCCAGGCCGCCATGTGCGGGTCCTCGTGCGGCGCCCGGCCGGCCAGGCGCGTGGCGAGGCGGCGGGTGGCGTCGTCCAGCAGGGCCGAACTCGCCTCGGTGCTCGGCCCGTTGACGAGGTCGTACGCCTCGATCGCGACGTGTGTGAAGCCGGGCGCGAGCGCACGGACCTCGTCGGACACGGTGAGCGTGAAGGTCATCAGTCTCGCCTCAGAGTGCGTCGGGGAGCGCCTTGCACAGGTACGGCCGGTCCGGGGCCGACTTCAGGGCACGCAGGACGACCGGATGGGGTTCAGCGTACAGGACTGGATAGTCCATCTCATTGGACGCCGGGTCGGGGATCCAGGCCAGCCGTTCACCGTCGAGGGAGAACTGCGCGTCGACGCCCGGCTTGTTGCCGCGCGGGTCCTGCCGGTGCCAGGCGCCGTTGAACCGTACGGCGATCAGGCCGTGGACGGCGTGACCGCCCGCGTCGTCGGTCAGGCGCTGGTAGCAGAGGGCGGTCGGGATGTCCTCCGCGCGCAGCAGCGCGGCGAGGGCATGAGCCTTGGCGTAGCAGATGCCGGTGCCCAGACGCAGCACGTCCGAGGCGCGCCAGGTGACGCGAAGGTCGCCGGAGTCCCGGGAGTGCCGGATGGTGTCCCGCACGAATTCATAGGCGGCCCGCGCATATTCATACGAGTCGCCCGCCCTCTCGGCCAACCGCGCGGCCACCTCCCGGACCACGGGACGGTGATGGTCGATGACCTCGTCTGCGGCCAGGTAGGCGGACAGGTCGGCAGTGTTCTGGATCAGCTCCATGAGCGCAGAGCATAGGAATGCGATCACCCGACAGTCAATGACTTTTCAGGTGACCGCATATCTATGCACTTTGAGGGTCGATACGCTCCGGAGCCGGTGCGCTAGCGCGCCATCTCCTCCTTGAGGGCCGCGACGAAGGCGTCGACGTCGTCCTCGGTGGTGTCGAAGGAGCACATCCAGCGCACCACCCCGGCGGCCTCGTCCCAGAAGTAGAACCGGAACCGCTTCTGCAGCCGCTCGCTCACGTCGTGCGGAAGCCTGGCGAAGACGCCGTTCGCCTGCACCGGGTAGAGGATCTCCACGCCGTGCACCGCACGGACACCCTCGGCGAGCCGCTGGGCCATCTCGTTGGCGTGCCGGGCGTTGCGCAGCCACAGGTCCTTCGCCAGCAGCGCCTCCAGCTGCACCGACACGAAGCGCATCTTGGAGGCGAGCTGCATCGACAGCTTCCGCAGGTGCTTCATCCGCCGCACCGCGTCCTGGTTGAGGACCACCACGGCCTCGCCGAACAGGGCGCCGTTCTTCGTCCCGCCGAGCGAGAGGATGTCGACGCCGACCGCGTTGGTGAACGCCCGCATGGGCATGTTCAGGGAGGCGGCGGCGTTGGCCATCCGGGAGCCGTCCAGGTGCACCCGCATGCCGTGCGCATGGGCGTGCTCGCAGATCGCGCGGATCTCCTCGGGCGTGTACAGAGTGCCCAGCTCGGTGCTCTGGGTGATCGACACGACCTGCGGCATGGCGCGGTGCTCGTCCTCCCAGCCCCAGGCCTGCCGGTCGATCAGCTCGGGCGTGAGCTTGCCGTCCGGTGTGGGCACGGTGAGCAGCTTCAGACCGCCCATGCGCTCGGGGGCGCCGCCCTCGTCGACGTTGATGTGCGCGCTCTCGGCACAGATCACCGCGCCCCAGCGATCGGTGACCGCCTGGAGCGCGACGACGTTCGCGCCGGTGCCGTTGAAGACCGGGAAGGCCTCCGCGGTGGACCCGAAGTGGCTGCGGATGATCCGCTGGAGGTTCTCGGTGTAGTCGTCCCCGCCGTAGGCCACCTGATGGCCGCCGTTGGCCAGGGCCAGGGCGGCCATCACCTCCGGATGCGCCCCGGCGTAGTTGTCACTGGCGAAACCGCGGACCTCCGGGTCATGGTGGCGACGCGCGTCGGTCTTGGGAGGGTTCACGGCTTCTCGGTCAGCCACAGACGGTTTCCGTTCACTTCGGCGGCGGACTTGCTCCAGACGCCCTCGATGGCCTCGGCCAGGTCCGAGACGTCGGTGAAGCCCGCGAACTTCGCGTTGGGGCGCTCGGCGCGCATCGCGTCGTGCACCAGCGCCTTCACCACCAGGATCGTAGCCGCGGACGTCGGCCCCTCGGCACCCCCGGCCTTGCGGAAGAAGTCGGCCATGGCGAGCGTCCACGCCTCGGCAGCGGCCTTGGCCGCGGAGTACGCCGCGTTGCCGGCGGTCGGCTTCGAGGCGCCGGCCGCGCTGATCAGGACGTACCGGCCCCGGTCACTGCGCTGCAGCGCCTCGTGGAACGCCAGGGAGGTGTGCTGCACGGTCTTGACCAGCAGCAGCTCCAGGAAGTCCCAGTCGTCGAGACTGGTCTTGGTGAAGGTCTCGCTGCCCCGCCAGCCGCCGACCAGGTGGACCAGGCCGTCGACCCGGCCGAAGTCCTCCTCGATGTGCGCGGCCCAGTCCCGGGTGGACTGCAGGTCCAGCAGGTCCACCGTGTCGCCGGTGACGGTGGCGCCACCGGACGCGTACCGGGCCGCGTCCACGGCCTCGGAAAGCCGCTGCGGGTCGTTGTCCGCCCCTACGACGGTCGCCCCGGCCTCGGCCAGGCGCAGCAGGGCCGCGCGGCCGGCGGGTCCACCCGCGCCGGCCACCGCGATCACCGCACCGCTGAGAGGCCCGTTCGCCCCGTTCCCCATGTTCTTCCCCTCTGAAGCAGTGTCCTGGACGCGGTCGCTCACGCGGCGACCCGCTCGGCGCTGTCCGCCGTGATGCCCTTGGTGGAGGCGATCACATTCTTCAGCTTCTTGGACAGCGCCTCGTAGAACATGCTCAGCGGAAACTCGTCCGGAAGCACGTCGTCGACGAGCTTGCGCGGCGGCTGGGTCAGGTCCAGGGCGTCGGGACCCTTGGCCCACTTGGAGCCGGGGTGCGGGGCGAGGTAGGTGGAGACCAGCTCGTAACCGGCGAACCAGTGCACCAGCTTCGGGCGGTCGATGCCGTCCTTGTACAGCTTCTCGATCTCGGCGCACAGCTGGTTGGTGACCTGCGGGGCGCGCTCCCAGTCGATGGAGAGCTGGTTGTCGGTCCAGCGGACGACGTCGTGCTTGTGCAGGTAGGCGAAGAGCAGCTGGCCGCCGAGGCCGTCGTAGTTGCGGTTGCGGTCGCCGGTGACCGGGAAGCGGAACATGCGGTCGAAGAGCACGGCGTACTGCACGTCACGGGCCTGCGGGACGCCGTCCACCTCGAGCTTCACGGCCTCCTTGAAGGCGGTGAGGTCGCAGCGCAGCTCCTCCAGGCCGTACATCCAGAACGGCTGGCGCTGCTTGATCATGAACGGGTCGAACGGCAGGTCGCCGTGGCTGTGGGTGCGGTCGTGGACCATGTCCCACAGCACGAAGGCCTCCTCGCAGCGCTTCTGGTCGTGGACCATCGCGGCGATGTCCTCGGGCAGCTGAAGGCCGAGGATGTCGACGGCCGCGTCGGTGACCCGGCGGAAGCGGGCAGCCTCGCGGTCGCAGAAGATGCCACCCCAAGAGAAACGTTCCGGCGCCTCACGGACGGCGATCGTCTCGGGAAAGAGCACCGCGGAGTTGGTGTCGTAACCCGAGGTGAAGTCCTCGAAGGTGATGCCGCAGAACAGCGGGTTGTCGTAGCGGGTGCGCTCCAGCTCGGCCAGCCACTCCGGCCAGACCATGCGCAGCACGACCGCCTCCAGGTTGCGGTCCAGGTTGCCGTTCTGCGTGTACATCGGGAAGACGACCAGGTGCTGCAGGCCGTCCTCACGGTTCGCGGCGGGCTGGAAGGCCAGCAGGGAGTCCAGGAAGTCCGGCACCTCGAAGCCCCCCTCGGCCCAGCGGCGCAGGTCCTTCACGAGGGCCTCGTGGTAGGCGGCGTCGTGCGGGAGCAGCGGGGAGAGCTGCTCGACCGCCTCGACGACACGGCGTACGGCCGCCTGGGCATCGGCCCGCCGGGGCGCGCCCTCGGCGTCGAAGTCGATCGACCCGTCCTTCGACTGCCATGGCCGGATCTGCTCCACGGCATCCTTGAGCACGGGCCAGGCCTGATGCTCCACGACCCTGGTCTGCGAAGGAACCTGCTCCTCCGCACCCGCCTGCACAAGAATTTCCGTCATGTCCCATCCTCCACGGGAGAAGCTCGCGTAAGGACACCGTATGCATACCCGGTTCAGCCATCAAGAGGCAGCTCGGGAAATTTTTCTGCTCGCAACCTTGGTCACCGACATTTTTCCTGCGCCAAACCGTGACGGCGCTCACTTTCCGTCGAGAGGCCGAGGAAAGGGCGGCGGTGGTGTCCGGCCGGTCAAAGATCGCGGGACTCGCCCACGGCCGGGTGACGGCCGGGGCGGTTTCCGGCCAGCTCGCGCCCCCTGATGTGCCCCGATCGCACGCGCACGTACGGCTCCTTCGCGCCGCCCGGCGATTAGGCTGCCACCCTGCCCGCGTGGACGACGGCGTCCGTCCGTTCCGCGTGCGCCGAGCCGCCGTCGACGGAAGCGAGTCGAACCTTGAACTTCCTTACCATCGGTCACCGCGGGGTCATGGGTGTCGAGCCCGAGAACACCCTTCGTTCCTTCGCCGCCGCACAGCAGGCCGGCCTCGATCTGATCGAACTCGATCTGCACCTGAGCAAGGACGGCGCCCTGGTCGTCATGCACGACGCCGAGGTGGACCGCACGACCGACGGCTCCGGGCCGATCGCCGACAAGACCCTCTCCGAGCTGCGCGCCCTCGACGCGGGCCGCGGGGAGCGCGTACCGGTCTTCGAGGAGGTCCTGGACGCGGTGGACGCGCCCCTGCAGGCCGAGATCAAGGATGTGGCGGCGGCGCGGGCGCTGGCCGAGGTGATGCACGCGCGGGACCTGGTCGCTCGCGTGGAGGTGTCCTCGTTCCACGACGAGGCGATCTCCGAGATCGCCCGGCTGGTGCCGGGCGTGCGGACGGCGCTGATCGCGAGCCGCTACGGCACCGACGTCGTCGAGCGTGCCGTCGCCGTGGGCGCCGCGACCCTCTGTCTCAACATCCGCCGGCTCACGCTGGAGGTCGTCGAGCACGCGCGCGGGAAGGACCTGCGGATCATCGGCTGGGTGGTCAACACCCAGGACCATCTGCGGCTGGTCCGCGCGCTCGGGCTGGACGGCGCGACCACCGACTTCCCGGAGATCAAGCGCACGGGCCGGTTCACGGCGTAACGGTCGGGCCGGACCGCTCAGGCGAGCTTCTTGACCAGCAGCTCGAACTGAAGGTCGTCGCGCTGCGGGATGCCGAAGCGCTCGTCGCCGTACGGGAACGGCGTCATCCGTCCCGTACGGCGGTAGCCGCGGCGCTCGTACCAGGCGATCAGGTCGTTGCGCACGGAGATCACCGTCATGTGCATCTCGCTGACGCCCCAGGCCTCCAGGGCCCGGCGCTCCGCCTCCGCGATGACGGTCCTGCCGAGGCCGGCGCCCTGCAGGGTGGGGCTGACCGCGAACATGCCGAAGTAGGCGTGGTCACCGCGGTGTTCCAGCTGGCAGCAGGCGACGATCCGGCCGCCCTGCTCGACCGTCAGCAGCCGGCTGTCGGGCGACTTGATCACCTGGAGCACGCCCTCGGGGTCGGTCCGCTGTCCCTCCAGGATGTCCGCCTCGGTGGTCCACCCGGCCCGGCTGGCGTCCCCGCGGTACGCCGACTCGACCAGGGCGACCAGGGCGTCGACGTCGGCGTCGGTGGCGTCACGGAAGGAGAGTCCGGTGGCGGCGGTGTCCATGAGGTGGCCTTTCGATCTCGGGCGTGGCTGAGCCAGGGACGAGGGTAACCCTGCCACTAGGCTGCGCCTGCATGGTGCACGTACTCAGCGGCCGGACACTCCTGCGGCCCACCGACCCCGAACGCTCCCGCGCCTTCTACGGCGAGCAACTGGGCCTGTCCGTCTACCGGGAGTTCGGTACGGGCCCCGAGCGCGGGACGGTCTACTTCCTCGGCGGCGGTTTCCTCGAGGTCTCCGGACGGTCCGACACCCCGCCCTCGGACGCGATGCGACTGTGGCTGCAGGTCGCGGACGCGACGGCCGCGTGCGAGGAGCTGCGGGCGAAGGGCGTCGAGATCGTCCGGCCGCCTCTGCGGGAGCCCTGGGGCCTGATCGAGATGTGGATCGCCGACCCCGACGGCGTCCCGATCGTGCTGGTGGAGATCCCGGCGGACCATCCCCTGCGCCACCGGCCGGGAATCTAGGTGTACTCGGCCTGAAGGTTGGTGACTCGCGTCGGTAGTTGATCAAGAGGAGACCTCCGGGGGCACCGCTCGGCGTGCCTCGGCGAGGGCGGCGCACCCCGGTCCGGGCGCTCGAGCAGGTGGTACAGCGGGCCGGAAAGCAGGACGACGTCCACGGACATGTCCGGCACGTCGAGCGCGCGGGCGTCGCCGTGGCGTGCGGTCACGCCGGGCGGCCGGGCCGCCCGGTCGACGTACAGGGGCACCGGGTCGAGCAGTTCACCCGGTCGCCGTCGGCGGCGAGTCACTGCGCGTGGACGCCGCTGCCGCCGCCCACGTCGAGGATCCTCGCCGGTGCCGGCGGCAGGAGTCTGCGCAGCACGTCCCGGGTGCGCCGGAACTCCAGCCGCCCGGCGCCCGGGCGCAGCCGGCCGTCCTCCTCGTCCCGGCCGTCGTACGCGGCGATCTCCTCGGCGAGCACGGGTGCCGTGGCGTCCTCGGTGTCCACGCCGCAGACCCTGGCGGAGCCCGCGGCGGGACAGCAAGCGTTTTCCACGCGGCCGGGCCGCTCCGATGGCCGCGCTCCGGGGCGGCGGCTAGCGTGCGGTGAGGAGATCACGCCTCGTGCGACAGGCCTGCCCGCCCGGCCGGAAGGAACCGCCATGAAGTTCGACGAGCCGGTGACCGGCGGACCCTGCTGGACCGAGCTGGGAACCAACGACCTGGACGCCGCCAAGCGGTTCTACACCGAGCTGTTCGGATGGCTGCCGCAGACCGATCCGCGGCAGGAAGCGGGCGGATACACGGTGGCCCACCTGGGGGACGCGGCGGTGGCCGCGCTCACCCCGCTGTACCAGGAGTCGCAGCCGGTCGCGTGGAACGTGTCCTTCGCGGTGCCGGACGCGGACGCGGCGGCACGGCAGGTGGAGGAGGCCGGCGGCACGGTGATCCTCGGTCCGATGGACGTGTTCGACATGGGCCGGTTCGCGGTGGCCATGGACCCGACGGGTGCGGTGTTCCAGCTGTGGCAGGCGCGGTCCTTCGCGGGCGCCGGGCTGCTCAACGCACCCGGCACGCTGGGCTGGGTGGAGCTGGCCACCCGGGACACCGAGCGCGCCCTGGACTTCTACACCACGGTGTTCGGCTGGAGCGTCAGCGCCTCGGAGTCGTACACGCAGTGGGGCATCGACGGGGCGGACTTCGGCGGCATGGCCGACATGGGCGAACGGTTCCCGCCCGAGGTGCCGCCGCACTGGCTGCCGTACTTCGCGGTGGACGACGTGGACGCGACGGCGGAGGCCGCGGCGCGGGCGGGCGGCGCCGTCGTCCTGGCTCCCGTGTCGGTACCGGACGGCCCGCGCATCGCGCTGCTGCGGGATCCGCAGGGAGCGGCCTTCGGGGTGCACCGGGCCGGCGAGGAGGGCTGAGGACGTCTGGTGGCGCGCCCACCTCGGTGAGCGCGGTGCGCTAGCGCCCCTGGTTCCGCAGCGCCCCCATGCGCCCCTCCAGGCGGCTCAGCAGCTCGGCGAGGAGCCCGGCGAGGTCGCCCTGTCCTTCGGGGGCGAGGACCGACAGCACGGCGGTCTCGTAGGAGAGCTGCTCGGGGAGGATGCCGTCGACCAGGTCACGGCCCGAGTCGGTGAGGTGGACGTGGGCGACCCTGCGGTCGCGGGTGTCGCCGCGCCGCTCGACCAGACCGCGTTCGGTCAGCTGCTTGAGCCGCTTGGTGACGGCGGCTCCGGAGGAGAAGGTCTCCCGGACCAGTTCCCCCGGGGTCAGCGGGTGGCCGGTGCGGCGCAGCGCGCCGAGCAGGTCGAACTCGGCGCGGCTGAGTCCGGCGCGCCGCAGGGGGGCGTCCTCGGCCTGCTGGAGCAGGGCGGCGCAGCGGTTGATCCGCCCGATGACCTCCATGGGCCCGGTGTCCAGTTCCGGATGCACGGCCTGCCACTGACGGACGACCGCGGCGACGGTGTCGCCCCGGTCGGCCTCGGCGGGGTCCGCCGGGAGGGGGTGACGCCGTCGCGAGCCGGGCCCGTCGGCGCTGTTTCCCCGCTCCGGACCCGCCTCGGGCACTCCACCGACGGGGCCGCCGCCCTGCGGAACCGCGCCGGACTCGTCGGCACCGTCTTCCGGGACGCGGCCGGCGTCGGGCACCCCGTAACCGGCCTTCGGGCGGGCGCCGGGTTCGTCGGTTCCGTGTCCCGGGCCCAGGACTGCCCCGGACACTCCGTCCCCGGGTTCACCGCCCGGCAGGCGGGCGTCGGGACCGTCCGCGGCGTCCGTCGACCGCGGGCCCGGCGCGGACGCCCCACGCCCTGATCCCTCGTCCCGCAGGTGCGCGTCGGTCCCGTTGTCATGGGCCTCGGCCCGCGCGCCCGTCCGGCCGCTTCCGCTCCCCCGGCGCGCGTCGTCCGCCCCGCCCGTCGGCGCCGGTGTGCCGTTCGTCGGCGTCATGGCCGTATGTCCTCCGTCGTCCTGCCCGGGTCCTGGTGCCGCGGTACGAGGCCCTGGCGTCGTACCGCCGCCGCGAGCGTACGGTGTCCTGCCTGTTCGGCGAGCACGACCCGCTCCTGGGGCAGGGCGCGCTGCCACCACTCGCCCGCGGCGGCGTCGGCCGTGGCGCGCAGGTCGACGAGGGCCGCGGCGAGGGTGCGCCGGGCGGACTCCAGAGCGCCGGGGGCCGGGTGCGGCTCGGCCAGCAGCCGGGCGGCGCTCTCGCGGGCGCGTTCCGCCGTGTTCAGGGCCTGCTCGAGGCGGTCCCCCGCGCGCCGGTTGGTGACGGCGACCGCGGCGACGAAGCCGACCAGCGCGCCGACGAGGGTGTCCGCGACCCGCTCGGTGATCAGCTGCCCGGGGTCCTGGCTGCGGGCGAACTCGGTGACGAGCAGGGCCATGGGCGTGACGCAGACGGTGCCCAGCCAGTAGTTGCGGCCGATCAGGGCCTCCGCGCCGAAGTTGAGGGCGACCGCGCACAGCACCAGCGCGACGGGGTGCAGATGGGCGAGCGGGGCGAGGGCGGCGAAGAACAGCACCCCGACGAGGTTGCCGACGACGCGCTGGACGCCCCGGTTCCAGGTGAGGGTGACGTTGGCCTGGTAGAGGGAGGCGGCGGTGACCAGCGCCCAGTAGGGGCGGCCGACGCCCAGCGCGAGCGCGGCGTAACCGGCGAGGGCGCAGCCCGTCGCGGTGCGCGCGGCCAGCGGCACGAGCGGGGCGAGCCGGTGCCTGAGCGGCCGCCGCGCGACCGCGAGTTCGGCGTCCACGCCGAGGAGTTCGTCGGCCGACTCGCGCGACGGCTCCACGCGCGGTATCCGGCCGGTGCCGCGCAGTTCCCGGGCCCAGGCACGCAGCCGTGCCGGGTCGGTGTCGGCCGGTGCGGCGAGGGCGACCTCGGCACGGACGAGGAGCTGTTCCAGGGCGCGCCGGGTGGGGTCGGGCCGGAGGCCGGGGGCGAGCAGTGACTGCCAGGCGGCGTGGAGGGCGGCGGCGCTCGCGCCGCGGGCCCGCGCGTGGCCGTCGGCGGTGCCGCGGGTGTCGGCGTACGCGGCGGCGGCGTTCAGCGCCTGGGCGGTGGCGCGGCGCTCGGGGCCGTACGGGCGGAGCAGTCCGGGCGCCATGCCGACCAGCCAGGCCCAGGCACCCGCCGCCAGGGCCAGCCCGATGTGCGCCGGCACCTGGCCGAGCGTCTGGGGTGCGAACAGCGAGGCGGAGCTGATGAAGGTGAGGACGACGTTGCCGGGCGGCCCCAGCCGGGTGGCGTCGCACACCGCCTTCTGCACGGCCGCCATGACGGCACCGACGGTGACCAGCACGACGGCGTCGGTGGTGAGCGCCGCCGCGAACAGGGAGACGGCGAGGCCGCCGACCATGCCGAGGACCACCCGGGCCAGGACGCGGGCTCGGGCGGCGTAGGGCCGGTTGTGGCCGTAGAGCGCGCACAGGGAGCCCGCCATCGTGTACATGGCCAGGTCGAGGCGGCCGAGCCCCACCAGGATCAGGTTGGGCGGGGCGACCGAGGCGACGACGCTCAGGGCGGGCTTGAACCAGATGTCGGAGGGCCGGCCGAGGCGGAGCACTCCGGCGAGGGGAAGTCGGTGGGGGGTCGCACTGCTCATACCTCCAAATTTAACATGTGTTTTACCAGTGAAATATCTGCAAGGCCAACCGGTGCGTCGCCGGGGAGAACCTCCGGAGCGCCGGTCGGGTGCGCTGCACCAACTGTGCTCCGCCGCATGCTCCCCGTGTACACCCTTGCGCTCGCGTGCGCTCCGTCTGCCGCGGGCATCGCTTTCCTCGACCGACCGTCGAACGGGGAGGTGCGCGTGCACGGACCGGTGTCGGCAGCCTGGTTGCTGGTCACGCTGTGCGCGGCGACCGGGGCCTACTGCCTGCTGCGCCTGCGCAGCGGCGTCGAGGAACAGCGCCGGGCCGCGGGCGGCGAGGCGCTGATGGGCTTCGGCATGGCCGTGATGGCCGTACCGGCGGCGGTGTTCACGCCGCCGAGCTGGGCGTGGCCGGTGTACGCGGCCGTGTTCGCCGCGGCGGCGCTGCGCGCGCTGTGGGCGGCGCGCAGCGGCCCGCACCATCTGCACCATCTGGTGGGCACGGGCGCAATGGTCTACATGTCGGTGGCGATGGCCGCCACGCCGCCCGCCGCGCACCACGTGCACGGCGGCTCCGGGGTTCCCCTGGTGACCGGCGCCCTGCTGCTGTACTTCACGGCGTACGTGCTCCTGTCGGGCGCCCGCCTGGTGCCCGCCGCCGTCGCGGGGGCCGGGGCCGGGCCCGCGCGCTGGGGCGACCGTCCGGAGCTGGCGCGGGCGTGCCGGCTGTCCATGGGCATCGGCATGGTGGCCATGCTGCTGACGATGTGAGCCCGGGGGCCGCCGATCGCGCACGTGGCCGTGGCCCGCACGCGTTGTCTGCGTCACTTCGCTGCCGCGGACCGTACCCGTGGGCGGCCCTGCGCTCATAGGGTGCTGACCATGATGGTCCCCGTGACCCTGCTGCTGCTCGGCGCCCTGACCGCCGTCGTCGCTCCGCGGCTGCTCGCCCGGGCCGACTGGCCGGACCGTGAACCGGTCGTCGCCCTCTGGGCGTGGCAGTGCGTCGTGGCGGCCGTGCTGCTGTGCTGCGCGCTGTCGATGACGCTCAGCGCGGCGGCGGCCTGGCAGGCGGTGCGCGGGCATGTGTTCGCCTCGGCTCCGCGCGCGGTCGTGGACGCGTACGCGCTCGGCGCGGCCGGTCCGTGGGCCGCACCCACCGCCGTGGTGCTCGCCCTCGGCGGGCTGTGGAGCCTCGCGATGCTGGTGCGCGAGATCGTACGGGCCCGGGCGCGACGGCGCGCCCGGCGGGCCGAACTCCTCGTGCGCGCCCCGCTGCTGCCGGGCGAGGAGCCGGCGAGCGGGCGGCGGGTGGTGCTGGAGGACGACCGCCCCGACGCCTGGTGGCTGCCCGGTGCCGTGCCCCGGCTGGTCGTCACCACGGCCGCGCTGCGGCGCCTGAAAGGCCGTCAGCTGGACGCATTGCTCGCCCATGAGCAGGGGCACGCGCAGGCCCGGCACGACTGGCTGCTGCACTGCTCGGCCGCGCTGGCGGGCGGCTTTCCGCAGATCCCGGTGTTCGCCGCGTTCCGCGACGAGATGCACCGGCTGGTCGAGCTGGCCGCGGACGACACGGCCTCCCGGCGGTTCGGCCGTCTGACGACCGCGCTGGCCCTGGTCGAACTCAACGAGGACCGCGGGGTGTTCGGCCCCTGTCCGACCCCGCAGGCGGCTGTGCCGCAGCGCGTGCACCGGCTGCTCACTCCCCCGGACCGGCTCCCCGCACTGCGCCGGCTGCGTCTGACGGCGGCCGCAGCACTGGTGCCGGTGCTCCCGGTGCTGGTGGCACTGGTCCCCGGGCTGCGCGCGCTGGGCTGACCCGCTGCGCCGGGACAGGCCGGCCGATCCGGCCTCGGCGGCCGGACGGTGGCCGAGAGCCCTTCCGTCGACGAGGATCACGGCATGCACCGTAGTCCCACGGCACCACCGGCACTCCGCACCGCAGCCCTCATGGCCGTCGTTCTCGGCGCGTGTTGCGCGCTGCTGCTGATCCTCGTCGTGATCCGCTGGCACCCCCTGCTCGCCCTGGACGGCGGCATCGCCCGCACGGCCCACCGCTGGGCGCTCCGCGACCCGGAGCTGACGCATGTCTTCCGGGTGCTGACGGACTGGGTGTGGGACCCGCTGACCATGCGCCTGGTGGGCCTGGTCACGGCCGTGTGGCTGGTGTGGCGGCACTCGGCCTGGTGGACGGCGGTGTGGCTGGCGGTCACCTGTGCCGTGGCCTGGGCCGTGCAGCAGTCGCTGAAGGCGGCGGTCGGCCGCCCTCGCCCGGTCTGGCCCGACCCGGTGGACTCGGCCCGCTACGCAGCCTTCCCGTCCGGTCACGCCGTCACGGCCACGGTGGTCTGCGGCCTGCTGCTGTGGCTGCTGCACCGGTTCGGCGCGGGCCGCGTCCTGTGGCGTACGGCCGTGACGGCGGCGGTGGTCTCGGTGCTGGGCGTGGGCGTGACCCGGGTGTGGCTGGGCGTCCACTGGCCCTCGGACGTGCTGGGCGGCTGGCTGTTCGGGGCGCTGCTGGTGGCGTCTGCCGTGGTGGTGCACGAGGGGCTGCGCCCGGACCGCGGGTAGAGCGTCCCTCGCTCCGGCCCGGGTAGAGTCGCGCGCATGGCTGCCGTGTTGTTCGACTTCTCCGGGACGCTGTTCCGCATCGAGAGCACCGAGTCCTGGCTGCGTGCCACGCTGGAGGCGACCGGACGGGACCTGCCCGAGCCCGAACTCAAGGAGGCGGCGCGGGCGTTGGAGGCGGCCGGTGCGCTGCCGGGCGGCGCGTCGCCGGTGCAGGTGCCGGAAGACCTCGCCGCCGTCTGGGCGGTGCGCGACGAGAGCGCGGATCTGCACCGGGCGGCCTACACAGGCCTGTCGCGACAGGTGCCGCTGCCCGACCCGGAGCTGCACGACGCACTGTACGAGCGGCACAAGTCACCGGCCGCCTGGTCCCCGTACCCGGACGCCGCCGAGGTGCTGCGCACGCTGCGCGAGCGCGGGATCGGCGTCGGTGTGGTCAGCAACATCGGCTGGGATCTGCGGCCGGTGTTCCGCGAGCACGGGCTCGACACCTATGTGGACGCCTACGTGCTGTCGTACGAGCACGGTGTGCAGAAGCCGGACCCGAGGCTGTTCTCGGCCGCCTGCGAGGCGCTGGACGTCGATCCCCGGCAGGCGCTGATGGTCGGCGACAGCAGACCGGCGGACGGCGGCGCCGCCGCGCTCGGCTGCCGGGTGCACTTCGTGGACCACCTGCCGGTGGCCCAGCGCACCGACGCACTGCTGCCGGTACTGGAGTTGATGGGCTGACCGCCCGAACTCCGTCGGCGGTCAGGTGCATCGAGTTCTGGTGAGGCCCCCCCGTGGACCGGACGGGCCAGGCAGGATGACCGGCGTGAGCCAGGACCCCGACGGTGCCGCCGTATTTCATGACCTGTTGGCCGCACACCCCCGTCCGACCGCCCTGGCGCTCGCTCCCGACGGGACGCGCCTGGTCGTGGCCTTGCAGTCCGTCGACGAGAAGGGAACCGGGCGCGTTGCGCGGGTCAGCGCGATCGACAGCCCGCCCCGCGTGGTCCGGCTGGAGGCCGCCACGCCCGACCAAGAGCCCACCTTCCTCGAGGCCCCCGGCGGACTCGAACCGCTTCCCGGCAGCCTGACCGAGGTGCACGCCCAGGCGGACGACGGCTTCCCGCTGCACGGCCGGCTCGCTCTGCCCGGGGGTGCCTCGCCCGAGCGCCCTGCACCCTTGCTCGTGGTTCCGCACGGCGGCCCTCAGGGATCCTGGAGCGCCTGGACGGGGTCGTGGAACCCCTGGCCGTTCGTGGCGCGCGGCTACGGAGTGCTGCTCCCGGACCCGGCCCTGTCCACCGGTTACGGACAGCGGATGCAGGAGCGCGGCCGGGGGCAGTACGGCGGTCAGCCCTACCGTGACGTCATCGCGCTGACGGACGCCGCACTGGCACGCGACGACCTCGACACGTCCCGCACGGCCCTCGCCGGCTGGTCCTACGGGGGTTACCTCGTCAACCGGGCGGCGACCCGCACCGACCGCTTCCAGGCGCTCGTCTCGGCGGCCGGGACGTGGAACCTGGAGGCGCTGCAGACCTCCTCGGACATGCACGCGTACTTCCGGAAGATCTTCGGCGACCCGCGCACGCAACGGGAGCGCTACGAGGCCGACTCACCGCACCTCGACGCCGAGCAGGTGAAGACGCCGATGCTGATCGTGCACGGCGGCAGGGACCACCGGGTGGCCGTGGGCCAGGCGTTGAGCCTGCACAGCGATCTGCGGCGGTGCGGAGTGCCGGTGAAATTCCTGCACTTCCCCGACGAGGGCCACACCGTCGAGGCGCCGAACAACATCCGGCTCCTGTACGAGACGGTCCTGAACTTCCTCGACCACCATGTCCTCGGACGGCAGTGGCGGCGCCCCTCGATGCTCTGACCGGCCGTTCGCTTCCCCGCACCGTCCGTCTGAGACGATCCCCCGCGTCGCCCCAGACGGACGGCAGCCCTGAACTGGCCCGCGCACAGCGGTGCCTGATGCGTTGAGTATAGTTGGCTGGCAGCCAGTCAACGCAGGAGTTTCAGGATGTCCCCGCGCAGCGCCTCGGTCAACGAAGAGTTGCGGCGGCGTTCCCGGGAGCGGCTGCTGCAGGCCGCCGTGGAACTTGTCGACGAGCGCGGTTTCGAGGCGACGACACTCGGCGACATCGCGGACCGCGCCGGCTCGGCGCGCGGGCTGGTGTCGTACTACTTCCCGGGCAAGCGCCAGTTGGTGCAGTCGGCGGTGCACCGGCTGATGCACCGCACGCTGGAGGAGGCGCTGGAGAGCGAGCCGCGGACCGAGGACGGGCGGGAGCGCCTCGCGCGGGCCATCGACGCGATCCTGGGACTGGCGCGCGACCGGCCCGTGCTGATGCGTCAGCACATGGCCGGGCTGCTGCAGGCCGAGGGGTTCGTGCAGTGCCCGGAGCAGCGGCGGCTGTCGGAGCTGCTCGGCGACACCGTCGCCCGGCACGGCTCCCACGACGTCTCGGCCGACTATCCGATGCTGCGGGCGTTGCTGATGGGCGCGGTGTACTCGGCGCTGGTGCCGGGGGTGCCGATGCCCGTTCCGGCGCTGCGGGCGGAACTGTTCCAGCGGTACGGGCTCGACTGGGAGCTGGGCGTACCGCCGGAGAGCGGCACCGGCGCGGGGGCGCGCGAGCAGGACCTGTCCCGGTTCTTCGCCACGGAGGAGCGGCCGAGCAGTCCCTGAGGTCCCGGCCGCGGACTCCTGGTCGTCAAGTGCCCCGATCAGCGGCGGGCGTGACGGGGAGTCAGGTAGCCCGCGTCCCGGGCCCGGGCGATCAGCCTGAGAGAGCGGCGGCGGCTGTGACCGGTCGCGCGCATCACGGCGAGCACCGGGTCGGCGCCGCCCTCCTGGGCGGCACGGTACTCCTGCGCGACGCGGCGACGGCCCTCCGTGCCGCGCGGCCAGGCGGGCCGGGGGGGGGGGGCCGGCGCCCCCCCCCCCCCGGGCGCCCCCCCCCCGCCCCCCCCCACCCGCGCCCGCCCCCGCCCCGCCGCGCCCCACGCCGCCGCGCGCCGGGGGGCGGCGCCCCCCGCGGGGGCGGCCGGTTAGGCCGGCGCGCGGGGGGGCCGCCCCGCGGGGCCGCGGGGCCGGGGGGGCGGGGCGCGCGCCCCGCACGGCCGCGCGCCGGCGTACGGACCTTCCTCGCCGACCACCTCCGGAGCCGGCCCGCTCGCCTCGGAGCACCTCTCGTCCGCGCCCTCGGGGCGTCCCTCGCGCCCGCCCCCGGGGCACCTTTCGCCCGCGCCCTCGGTCCGCACCCCGCACGCCTCGGACAGCGGCCCCTGGATCCAGTCCGCCAGCGCCGCCAGGTCCGCGAGGGACAGGGCGGGCTGGGCCTGGACGTCCTCGATGGACACGCCTCCCCCGCTCACCACGGCCAGGGCGTCGACCCGGGCGCCGTCGGGGAAGGCCAGCCGCACCTGGTACCAGGACGTGACGCCGGCATGCTCCCGCACCTGCCACGCGGGCCGCACGGACACCGCGCCGTCCTCCGCAATTCGCCCGGAAAGTCCGAGAAACGATGCTTTCAGCACACGCGGAACGTAGTCGCGCGGTCACCCTCCATACGGAGGGACACGCACCGGACTCACCCCTCCGGCCTCTGCCGTCGCGCCCCGGGCGGTGCCATGCTGGAAGGGTCCGCACGCCACCTCCTCGGGCAAGGGGTACCGCTGTGTTGCGTGTCGCCGTCGTCGGATCCGGGCCCAGCGGGTGTTACACCGCGCAGAGCCTGGTCCAGCGGGATCCCGGGGTGTGCGTGGACGTCCTGGACCGGCTGCCGTGCCCGTACGGGCTGGTGCGCTACGGCGTCGCCCCCGACCACGAGAAGATCAAGTCGCTCCAGGGCAGTCTCCGCACGGTGCTGGAGCACGAGCGGGTGCGGTTCCTCGGCGGAATCCTGGTGGGCGGGCCGGGCGGGCTGCCGGTGGAGCGGCTGCGGGAGCTGTACCACGCGGTCGTGTACTGCGTGGGCGCCGCCGGCGATCGCCGGCTCGGCATCCCGGGAGAGGATCTGCCGGGCAGCTGGTCGGCGACCGAGTTCGTGTCCTGGTACAGCGCGCACCCCGACGCGGCCGACGCGGGCTTTCTGCGCGGGGTGCGCTCGGTGGTGGTGATCGGGGTCGGCAACGTGGCGGTCGACGTCACGCGGATGCTCGTCCGGGGCGCCGCCGAACTGCGCCCGACGGACATCCCGCAGGCGGCGCTGGACACCCTCTCGGCGAGCGGTATCGCCGACGTGCACATGGTGGGCCGGCGCGGCCCGGCACAGGCCCGCTTCACCACCAAGGAGCTGCGCGAGCTGGGCGCACTTCCCGGCACCGACGTCGTCGTGGACCCCGCCGAGCTCGCACTGGACGCCATCGAGTCCGGCGCGCTGCCCGCCGTGCAGCGGCGCAATGTCGAGGTGCTGCGCGCCTGGGCCGACCGGCCCTCCGCGAAGGCCGACCGGCGGGTGAGCCTGCGGTTCTTCCTGCGCCCGGTGGAACTGCTCGCCGGTGACGACACCGCGCCGACGGGCGGCGGACGGGTGGGTGCCGTGCGCTTCGAACGTACGGTGCCGGACGGACACGGTGGTGTGCGGGGCACGGGCCGGTACGAGGAGGTGTCCGCACAGCTGGTGCTGCGCTCGGTGGGCTATCGCGGGGTGCCGTTGGACGGGCTGCCGTTCGACGCGGCGGCCGGCACGGTGCCGCACACGGAAGGGCGGATCGTCCGGGGCGGTGCACCCTCGCCCGGCGAGTACGTCGCCGGATGGATCAAGCGCGGTCCGACGGGGGTCATCGGCACCAACCGGCCCTGCGCCAAGGAGACGGTGACCTCGCTGCTCGCGGACGCTCCCGCGCTCACGACCAGGGACGTACCGGCGGATCCGGTCCCGGCCCTGCGCGCGGCCGGCATCGAGCCGGTGCCCTGGGGCGGCTGGCTGGCGATCGAACGGGCCGAGGCCGAGCTGGGGGCGAGGCTCGGTAGGGGCGTGGTCAAGCTCGCCGACTGGGACGCGCTGCTCGCGGCGGCCCGCTCGGCGTGACGGCCGCACCCCGGACGCGGTCGGCGTGAGGGGCGTACGTCAGATGTGGTCGCCGAGTCGGCCGGCCTGCCGGTCCACGGCGGCGAGGAGGCTGTCGAGGAGGCCCGGGAAGAGGTCGTCCAGATCGTCCCGGCGCAGGGCGTTCATCTTCGCCGTGCCCCGGTAGACCTGTCGGATGACCCCGCTCTCGCGCAGCACCCGGAAGTGGTGCGTGGTGGTGGACTTGGTCACCGGCAGGTCGAAGTACGAGCAGGACAACTCCCCTTCCCCGTCGGCCATTTCGCGGACGATCCGCAGGCGCATCGGGTCGGAGAGCGCGTGCAGCACGCCCTCCAGCCGGATCTCCTCCCGCTCCGGGTGGGGCAGGGCACGCCCGGCGGTGGGGGTGTCGGTCACTGCGGCTGGCCCTTCGTCGGGGAGTCTCTCGGGTGCGAGCATTGTACGAGAGTCATCGTAGTTTGACATCCATCGTAATACGAGGGTTATCGTACGAGCCTGTCTGCGGTCCCTGACGAACGGAGTCCGTCGTGAGCGCGCTCTTCGAGAGCATCACACTGCGTGAACTGACCATCCCGAACCGGGTGTGGATGGCCCCGATGTGCCAGTACTCGGCCGCACCCGAGGGCCCGCTCGCCGGCGCCCCGGCCGACTGGCACTTCGCGCACTACGCGGCGCGCGCCGCCGGAGGCACCGGCCTGATCGTCGTCGAGGCCACCGCGGTCTCGCCCGAGGGGCGGATCTCCCCCTACGACCTCGGCCTGTGGAACGACACCCAGGTGGAGGCCTTCCGCCGGATCACCGGTTTCCTCTCCTCCCAGGGCACGGTGCCCGGGATCCAGCTCGCGCACGGCGGACGCAAGGCCTCGACCGACCAGCCGTGGAAGGGTGGCGCACCGATCGGCCCGGAGGCGCACGGCTGGCAGCCGGTCGCGCCGAGCGCCGTACCCTTCGACGAACGTCACCCGGTGCCCACCGAGCTGACCGTGGAGCGGATCTCCGAGATCGTCGGTCAGTTCGCCGCCGCGGCCCGCCGCGCACTCGCCGCCGGCTTCGAGGTCGCCGAGATCCACGGCGCCCACGGCTACCTGGTCAACGAGTTCCTCTCCCCGCACTCCAACCACCGCACCGACGACTACGGCGGCTCGTACGAGAACCGGACCCGGTTCGCCCTCGAGGTCGTCGACGCCGTACGGGCGGTGTGGCCCGAGGACAAGCCGGTGTTCTTCCGGATCTCGGCCACCGACTGGCTCCAGGACGGCGGCTGGACCGCGGACGACACCGTCCGCTTCGCCGGCGACCTGCACGCCCACGGTGTCGACCTGCTCGACGTCTCCACCGGCGGCAACGCCTCGGGCGCGACCATTCCGACGGGGCCGGGCTACCAGGTCCCGTTCGCCGCCCGGGTGAAGGCGGGGACCCCGCTGCCGGTCGCCGCCGTCGGCCTGATCACCGAGGCCGAGCAGGCCCAGAAGATCATCGCCAACGGCGAGGCCGACGCCGTGCTGCTGGGCCGGGAGCTGCTGCGCAGCCCGTCCTGGGCGCGGCAGGCGGCCCGGGAACTGGGCGGCGCGGTGCGGGTGCCGGACCAGTACCACCGGTCGGTCTGAGGACCGGGCCGAACGGCCGCCGGCCACCGGTCGGTTCCGGGGCTCAGGCCGGCAGCAGTCGCCGGACCGTCTCCTCCAGGCGGGGCAGCGTCCGCTGTCCCGCCAGCGCCAGCGCGATCGCGGCCACGACCCCGGCCCAGGCGACCGGCCCGAGCGGGGTGCACCCGAAGGCTCGGCTGACACCGGGGGTCTGGACGACGGCGACCAGCGCGACGGCGGAGCCCAGCGAGGTGAGCTGCACCAGTCGGCTGTCGCGCCGGTCGAGGAAGGTCTGCACCAGCTGGGTCCCGACCACGCCGCACAGGGCCATCGTGCTGGAGCGGCGGGCGGTGCCCGGCGTGAACCGGCCGATCAGCCAGGCCGTCACCGCGCCGAGGCAGGTGGTGAGGGCCCGGTGCCGGATCTGCCGCAGCAGGGGCTCGCCCAGCACCCCGGCGGCCTCCTCCACGTTGGTGAGGTCCGCCTCGCCCTCCTTCTCGGTCACCGCCACCGCCATCGACGGGAACAGGTCGGTGAACAGGTTCACCATCAGCATCTGCCGGGTGGACAGCGGCGCCCGTCCGGACAGCAGCGTGCCCAGGATGCCGAAGCCGACCTCGCCGGCGTTGCCGCCGATCAGGATGGCGATGGCGTCGGCGACGCTGTGCCACAGCGCGCGGCCCTCGCCGACCGCGTCGATCAGGACCGTCAGGTCGTCGTCGGTGAGGACGATGTCGGCGGCGTTGCGCGCGGCGGCCGAGCCCCGCGCGTTGATGCCGACGCCGATGTCGGCGGCGCGGATGGCCGCGGCGTCGTTGGCGCCGTCGCCGACCATGCCGACCACCCGGCCCGCGTCCCGCAGCGCCTCCACGACCTGCAGTTTCTGCTCGGGCGCCACACGGGCCACCACGCCCGCGTCGCGCAGCATCCGGGCCCGGGCCGCCCGGTCGGCCGCCGCCAGCTCGTCCCCGGTGACCACCACGGTGTCCTCGGGCCAGCCGAGGTCGGCGGCGATGGCCCGCGCGGTCTGCGGGTGGTCGCCGGTGAGCATGACCGGCCGCACACCGGCCTGGTTCAGGCCGTTCACCAGTGCCGTGGAGGTCTCGCGCGGTACGTCGGACAGTGCCAGCAGACCGGTGAACTCCAGCCCCTCCAGCGGCTGTTCGAGCACGTCGGACTCCTTCTCGCCCGCGCCTAGCCGCCGTTCGGCAACCGCCAGGACCCGCAGACCGTCCCCGGCGAGCGAGTGCGCCGCCTCGGCGGCGTGCTCGGGGAGATCGGTGCAGGCGGGCAGCACGGTCTCCGGGGCACCTTTGACCACCAGGACCACCGGTCCGTCGCCGCTGCGGCCGACGGCGGCGGCGTACCCGCGTGCGGCTTCGAAGGGCAGGTCCGCGACCTCCGTCCACTCCGGGTCGGGGCCCGCCGCGGCCAGCACGGCCTCGTCGGTGGCGTGCACCGGCCGGTCGGAGTCGCCGTTCAGCCGCGGGCAGGCGCGCGCGGCGGCCCGGATGGTGTCGGCGGACCCGGCGTCGTCCACCGCGCGGACCGTTCCCCCGGCGTCCGAGGTGCGCACCAGCCGCAGCCGGTTCTCGGTGAGGGTGCCGGTCTTGTCGAAGCAGATGGTGTCCATGCGGCCCAGCGCCTCGAGCGTGCGCGGGGTGCGCACGAGGACGCCGTCACGGCTCAGCCGCCGGGCCGCCGCCAGCTGGGCGACCGTCGCCACCAGCGGCAGGCCCTCGGGTACGGCCGCCACGGCCACCGCCACACCGCCGCCGACCGCCTCCCGGATCGGGGTGCCGCGCACCAGCGCGAGACCGGTCACCGCGGCACCGCCCGCCAGTGTCAACGGCAGTGCCTTGCGGGTGAGTTCCTGCAGCCGGGCCTGAACCCCGCCGGCCGGGGGCGTGCGGGCGGCGAGATGGACGGCGCGGGCGGCCTCCGTGTGCTCGCCGGTGTCCACCACGATGGCCCGCGCCTCGCCCGCCACCACGGTCGTGCCCTCGAAGACCATGCAGCTCCGGTCGGCGACCGCGGCGTGCGGGGTGGGGTCCGTCTGCTTCTCCACGGGCAGCGACTCACCGGTCAGCGCCGACTCGTCCACCTCGAGACCGTCCTGCCACAACAGGCGGCCGTCGGCGGGCACGACGTCGTCGGCCTTCAGCTGGATCACGTCCCCGGGCTCCAGCTTGCCCGCTTCCACGGTGCAGGTGCCGCCGGCCGGGGCCTCGTCCCGCGGTGGCACGACCCGCGCCTTCTGCTTCTGCTCCGCGACCAGCCCGGACAGCGCCCGTTCGGCGCGCAGCCGCTGGATGCCGCCCACCAGGGCGTTGAGATCGAGGGCGCCGACGACCAGCAGGGCGTCCACGACGGAGCCGAGGATGGCCGAGGCCGCCGATCCCACCACGAGGACGGGGGTGAGCGGGTCGTGGAGTTCTCCGCGGACGGCCCGGCCGAGCCGGTAGGACCAGCGCGCCGGGGCGACGGCCGGGTGCTTGGTGACGCCCCTGGCCGCTTCGCGCACGCGGGCGGTCAGCTCCTCGAACCGGGTGTGCTCGGCGGCCGGCCGGTGCTCCAGCCGGTCCCGGGCCTCGTCGGGATCCAGCTCGTGCCAGTGCACGCGCGGATGCGGGTGCGGGGCCCGGGCCGTCGCCACACGGAACGCGGCCCGCGCCCCGGAGATCAGGGCGGAGGCGGCGGCGGCGTCGACGGGTGCGTGCCGGAAACCCGGCAGCACGGCGAGCCGCCCGCGTCCGCCCTTCGACTCGCCGACGGCCACCAGCAGCCCGGACAGCGCGGCACCGGAACGGGCCAGGGTCTGGGCGCGCCGCCCGACCCCGCGAGCGGCCCGGATGGCGGTCAGCACCCGCCACACGTCGGGCAGGCCGTGTACGGCCAGGATGTCCGCGCCCCAGACGACCGCGCCGTCCCGATCCGTGAGGGCGACGGCGATGTCGGTGGCGCGCAGCGCGGCCAGTACGTCGTGTTCGTCGGCCGCGCACACCCGGGCGACCGTGAGCACCGCACCCGCGTCGCCACCTGCCTCGCACACCACGTCGTCCAGCGGCCGGCGGGCGTCCACGACCTGGTCGGCGAGACCGGTGAAGTCCTCCAGGGCCGGGTCGTCCACGACGACCACGCGCAGCCCGGCCCGGCGGGCGGCGTCCAGGACCGGCTCGGCCCAGGGGTCCGCCTCGCCGTCGTCGGTGCGCAGCGCGCTGGGGTGCAGGACGACCGTGCCGGCCATCTCCAGCTCGCGCAGCCGCTCGGGGTCGCGCACCAGCACGCCGGTGCGGGCCAGGGCGCCGCTGAGGAGGGCGTGGAAGGCAGCGGGGCCGTAGCGGGCGGCCTTGGGCGAGCCGGCGAGCACCGCCTCCGCCGCCTCGGCACCGTCGTGCTTGACGAGCAGGGTGGCCGCCGCGCCCAGCACACTGCCGGTGGAGGCGTGGGCGGCGTACTCCTGCGCCGGGGAGACCCGCAGCGGTGGACGCGGGGCGCCTTCCCCGGCAAGGCTGAGCCGGCCCGGTGCGCACAGCTGGTCGTGCACCCGGTCGAAGGCGGTGGCGCGGGCCACGGTCTCGTACACCTGGCAGGCCCGCAGGGTGCCGTCGAGTATGAGGGAGGTGGGGGTCTGGCCGGCGGCGTGGACGGCGGCGTTGGCGGAGGCGAGCAGCAGATCCATCCGGGTGCGGCCCAGCCGCTCGCGCAGCCAGGCGCGAAAGCGCGGGTTCTCCCGCAGAAGGGTCGCCGCCGCGGTCACCACGCGGGGCGAGGGCGGCAGCCGCAGGGTGTACGCGGCGAGCCCGGCGCCGATGCCCACCACGTCGACCGCGAGCGTGGCCGCCGCGGCCCGCACCCCGGCCGGGTCGGCCGGGTGGGTGATCTCCTCCACGTCGGCGCCGGAGAGGGCCAGCCCGTGCCGCTCGGCCAGGTCTGCGGCGTGCTCCACGACCTGGTCGGTGGCCTCCTCCTCGGTGGCGGTCACCACCAGACGCGCGAGTCCCTCGTCCCAGTACGCGAACAGTACGTCGGGCCGCTCGGCCAGCGCCTCGGCCACCCGTCGCCCCAGATGAGCGGTGCCTCCCGCACGCTGCACCAGCTCGTGCTCCACCGGGCGCAGGGCCAGGTGCACGCGGGCGCCGGAACGCCAGTGGCCACCGGTGCCGGGCAGCGCGTTGCGTGCGACCCGGGCCACCCGTCCGGCGGCGTCCGCGCTGCGCACCCCGGCGCGCGCCGTCCCCGCGGCGGCACCGGCGGCCGCCCCGACCGCCGGTGCCGCCGCCCGGGCGAGCAACCGCGGGACCGCGGGCAGCAGGCGTGCGGCGGTGGCCGCGGGCGCCGTCAGCAGACCGAGCACCATGGCCCTCCTCAGAGCGTCGTGCGGTCGGGCCGCGCGGTGGGGCCGAGCGGCCCGCCGGCCGTCCTGGGCGGTGCCGCCCCGGCTCCTTCGGCGGCCTCGGCATGCGCCGACTTCCCGGCACCGTGGGCGCCCCTGACGCCGGGCGCCTCACCACTGCCGGACCTCAGCGCGGCGGTGCCCAGGTCGGGCGCGGGCTCCTGCCCCGCGACGTGTCCTTTCCGGCCGGGCTTGGGCTGGGTGAGCCAGGCCACGGCCGCGCCGGTGACGGCCACCGGCCACTCCACGACGCCCGCGGCGCCGAGCAGCCCGGCACCGGCGTACACCGCCATGCGCCGGCCGCGCGGCGACACCGCGCCGACCTTGTCCAGTGTTTCCTCCGCGGCCCTGCCCACCATTCCGGCACCGGGCACCTTGCGCAGGACCGAGGCCGCGCCGCGCACGGGCGCCGTGAGGGCCGACGACGACTTCCGCTCAGCCATGACTCTCCTCGGGTGAGTTCCGCCTTCCGTGGCCCCCGAGTGCCCGCGATCCCGCTGGTCATCCCCCCGTTTTCCCAGGGATGCCACCTCTTCCCAGGGAACGCCGGAGACCGCGTCCGCGCCACCCGCACCACGCACCCGCACCACGCGGGCCCCGCACACACCAGCGCACCCTGTCCGAAAACAGCCGTACGCGAGGCGTTGACAAGAAAGCGCTTACCCCCGGAGGGCTTCACGGCCCGCTCGGCCGTCCCCCGTCCCGGCCGTCATCCAGGCCCGACGACGCGGCCAGTTCCTGGCGGTACTCGGCGTACGCCCGGCGCAGGGTGTCCCCGGGCCAGCCGGGGGGCAGGAGGGCCGGGGGCAGGACGGGGTCGGCGAGAAGGTGGCGTACGGCGGCCGCGTAGACGGTGAGACGGTCGGCCGGGTGGTGTGCCCCACTCGCACGGGTGAGCAAGGACCGGGCGCCGGCCGCCCAGGCGTCGAGCGGCCAGAGCCGGGCGACCAGGTCGTGCGCCGGCTCGTCCGGACGGGCGACGCAGGTGACGGCCACCTCACGGAGACCGTGGGGCAGGGTGCGGTCGAGGTTGGCCGGGCGCAGCCACACACCCTCGCGCAGTTCGGCCAGGCGCAGGGCGGTCAACCGGCCGCGCAGGTCGGCGCGTTCGGCGGGACCGCGACCGGTCGCCGTGATCACCACCATCTCCCAGTCGCCGTCCCACGCGCGCGTGCGCGGGTGCAGCGCCTCGTCCTGCCGGCGCCGGCGGGCGAGCAGCCGGTCACTGAGGCCGTACACGGCGTCCGTGCGCCTGAGGTCACCTGCGGCCACCATCCGGCTGAGCGCGGCCCGCAGCGTGGAGCCGCCGATCCCGAAGGGCTCCACCAGTACGACCAGGTCCCTCACCGGCAGCTCGGGCGGATGCGCGCCGAGGAGCAGGCTCAGGACCACCGAGCGCGCGGACAACGGCCGCAGGCCCGCCTCGCCCGCCTCGACCGTCACCTTCGTCCGCATGGGCACGTACTGTACGTCGAAGCTCGTGTTGCAGTATTGCTACGGTCGTAGGAAGAGTGCAACATGACGGCATGGCCTCGACACCGGAACTGCCGCAGCTCACCACTCACGACGTCACCAACCAGCCCCCGCCTCCGGCCCCCTACGACGCCTCCGACGACCAGGCCCTGCTCGAGGGGCTGCGCCGGGAGGGCGCCGACTGGGCCGAGGACGACATCCGGCGGCTGGGGGTGCGGGCCGGCAGCGCGGAGGCACAGGAGTGGGGTGAGCAGGCGAACCGGCACGAGCCGGAACTGCGCACCCACGACCGCTACGGCCACCGGATCGACGAGGTGGAGTTCCACCCCAGCTGGCACCACCTGATGCGCACCGCGGTCGCCGAGGGTCTGGCCGGAGCCCCGTGGGCGGACGAGCGGCCGGGCGCCCATGTGGCCCGCACCGCGGGCGGGTTGGTGTGGGGGCACACGGAGGCGGGGCACGGCTGCCCGACGTCGATGACGTACGCCGCCGTTCCCGCGCTGCGCGCCCAGCCGGACCTCGCCAAGGTCTACGAACCGTTGCTCACCAGCCGGGAGTACGACCCACGCCTGCGCGTGCCGACCGAGAAGCCGGGGCTGCTCGCCGGTATGGGCATGACCGAGAAGCAGGGCGGCTCGGACGTCCGGACGAACACCACCACGGCCACGCCCACCGGCGAGCCCGGCGTGTACACGCTGCGCGGGCACAAGTGGTTCACGTCGGCGCCGATGTGCGACGTCTTCCTGGTGCTCGCGCAGGCTCCGGGCGGGCTGTCGTGCTTCCTGGTGCCGCGGATCCTGCCCGACGGCAGCCGCAACACCTTCCGCATCCAGCGGCTCAAGGACAAGCTCGGCAACCGTTCCAACGCCTCCTCCGAGCCGGAGTTCGACCAAACCGTGGCCTGGCTCGTGGGGCCGGAGGGGCGGGGTGTGAAGACCATCATCGAGATGGTCAACTGCACCCGGCTGGACTGCGTGATGTCCTCGGCGACCCTGATGCGCAAGACACTCGTCGAGGCGGGACACCACGCGCGCCACCGCAGCGCGTTCGGCGCCCGGCTGATCGACCAGCCGCTGATGCGCAACGTCCTGGCCGATCTCGCGCTGGAGTCGGAGGCGGCGACGACACTGACGCTGCGGCTGGCCGGCGCGGCGGACCGGGCGGTGCGCGGGGATGCCGGGGAGCGGGCGTTCCGCCGGATCGCCACCGCGGTCGGCAA
This sequence comes from Streptomyces sp. NPDC052301, assembly GCF_044593395.1. Taxonomy (NCBI): domain Bacteria; kingdom Bacillati; phylum Actinomycetota; class Actinomycetes; order Kitasatosporales; family Streptomycetaceae; genus Streptomyces; species Streptomyces sp. NPDC052301. The sequence continues at coordinate 494,892 of NZ_JBIUBE010000002.1, forward strand.
GTACTGGGTCACCAAGCGGGGCCCGGCGTTCACCGCGGAGGCCCTGGAGTGCCTGGGCGGCAACGGCTACGTCGAGGAGTCCGGCATGCCCCGGCACTACCGGGAGGCTCCGCTGCTGTCGATCTGGGAGGGGTCGGGGAACGTCAACGCGCTCGACGTGCTGCGTGCCCTGGGCCGCGAACCGGACAGCGCCGAGGCCCTGTTCGCCGAACTAGCCCTCGCGCGCGGGGCCGACGCCCGGCTGGACGCGACCGTGTCCGCGCTGAAGGAGCAGTTGGCCGGAACCGATCAGATGGGCGCCCGCCGCCTGGTCGAGCGGATGGCGCTCGCCCTCCAGGCCGCGCTGCTGGTCCGGCACGCCCCGCACCCGGTCGCGGACGCCTTCTGCGCGACCCGGCTGGGCGGCGACTGGGGGCACGCCTTCGGCACGCTGCCCGCCGGGACCGACCTCGAGACGATCCTGGAGCGGTCGCTGCCCGGCCTGAACTGATCCCCTTCCCGCACGCGTGCGCGTGCCGCCCGCCGGTGGCCGGTGACAGCCGACGGATCGCACACAGTCAGCGCCCGGCTCCGGACCGTTGTCAGTGCCGTGGTGCACACTCGCGATCAGGTGGCACTCGCCCGGGGAGGACAACGTGTTCACGGGGATCGACGAGGTCGACTGGGCCTCGATGCGGCACGCGTACGGCACCGCGGAGGACGTGCCGGGATGGCTGCGGGCACTGGCGTCCGCGGACACCGCCGAGCGGGCGACCGCGCTCGACGGGATGTACGGCGCCGTGCACCACCAGGGCAGGGTGTACGACGCGACGCTGGCCTGCGTCCCCTTCCTGTTGTCGCTCGCGGCCCGCGAACAGGTGCCGGACCGGGCCTGCATCGTGGAGCTGCTGGTCAGCATCGGAGCGGAGAGCACGGACGGGGACCCGCGTGCCTGGGAAGCGGTGAGCGCGGGTGGCGAGGTCTTCGTCGCCCTCGCCGGGGACCCGGACCCGGCGGTGCGGCGGGCGGCGGCCGCAGCCGTGGTGCGGTTCCTGGACGAGCCGCCGCGAGTGCTGGACCTGCTGCGCCGGTGGTTGCGGGCCGAACGGGACGACCGCGTCCTGCGCGCCCTCACGGAGGCGCTCGGCCTGTTCGCCCGCCGGTGTCCCGGGCACGCCGAGGCAGCGGTGGCCCTCCTGGCCGAGCACAGCGTGCCGCCGGCCGCGCCCGGGCTGCGGCTCGCCGCGCTGGGGCAGCTCGCGCTCGGCGCGCCCGCCCGGCCCCCAGCCGACCTCGTGCCGACGGCGGTCCGGCTGCTCCGGGAGCGGTCCGCGCACCGGGCGCGCGTCCCCGAGCCGTCCGGCGCGGACACGCTGGTGCAGCGGATACGACGCCTGCGCCCCTCCGACGAGGAGGGCTCCCAGCTGCTGCGCACCCTGCACACCGCGCTCGGCGACCGCGTGCAGGACCGGATCGCCCTGCTCACCGGGCAGTTGAGCAGCCCCGACCCGGTCGACCGGTGCAACGCGGTGTGGATGTCGGCCGGTCTGTTCCGCGGCTGGCGCGGCGACTTCACCGGCCCGGTCGGCCTGCTCGGCCGCCAACTGCACGCGGAACAGGACTGGTTACGGGAGGCGGCGCTCTCGGTCCTGTCGGAGCTGTTCGCCCTGGCCGCGCCCGCCGCCGACGACCTGCACGCGCTGGTGGCCGCCCGCCCCGACCTGTGGACGCACCGCTGGGAGCACGGCTCCCCCACCCTCGGCGGCCCGCTCAGGGCGCTGGCCAGGACCGGCGATCCGCGCGCGGTTCCGGCCATGGCCCGGCTCCTGGCCGGCCCGGCGGCGCCCGACGGCCTGGGGTTCGACATCGCGCACCTGGGCCCGGCCGCGGCCCCGCTCGCCCCCGCGCTACGACACCGGCTCGGCCGGATCCCGTTGGACTCCCCCACGGCCGCCCGGCAGGCCGCCCCGCTGCTGTCGGCGCTCGGAGCCGTCGGGGACCGGGAGGCCGCACCGGAGGTGCTGCGGCTGCTGTCCGGCGCCCCCGACGGTCTCGGGGCACGGGACGCGATCGTGGGCCTGGCGATCGACACACTGGAGGCGTGTGGCGCGGCCGGGCACGCGGTACGGCCGCTGCGCGCGCTGCTGCGGACCCGGCACGCAGCCGCCGCGGCGGGCGCACTGTGGTCGGTGGACGGGGACACCGCCGCCGTACTCCCGGTGCTGCTGCGGGAGTTGAGACACGGTGACCCGGCGGGCCGCCGCCTCGCCGGCCGGCAGCTGGGCAGGCTGGGCCCGGCCGCGGTCCCCGCCCTGCCGGAACTGGGCGAGGCGGCACGCTCGGGACCGGCGCTCGAGCGGGCGTCGGCCGCGTGCGCGCTGTGGCGCGTCGGCGCCGACCCGGAGCCGGTCCTTCCCGTGTTCCGCGCCGCCTGGACCGAGGACCCGCGCACCCGGGGCCCGGTCGCCCGCTGCCTCACCACGATGGGTTCCGCCGCCGCCCCGCTGCGGGACCTGGTCGCGGGGGAACGGTCCGCCGTCCGCCGCCACACGGCCCGCGAAGGCGGGTACGGCAGCCGTGACATCCCGGAGGACGAGGCGCTGTCGAGGGCGTGCGGGGAGGTGCTGGCGGGGTTGTAGAGGGCGCCGTCGCGTCACCGCCGGTCCCGCCCGGACGGGCACCGCCGGGCGGGGCCGGTAGACCCGCGGACGGCTGCGGACGGCCGCGGGCGGACCGGGCGGGGACGCGCCGGGCGCGCGGACCGGGTAGCCGAACAGGCCCCGGCGAAGGTCACGCACCCGGGTGGGATGGCGCCCGGGAGGTCACACGGACAGGAGGCGGGTGGCGCAGGTCAGACCATCCGCCCCCACTGTGGTCCGAGCCGGGCCCACTCCGTGTCCCAGGCCGCCATGCGGCGGCGCTCCAGTCGGCCGCGCAGGGCCAGCCCGCCGACGAGAGGGACGGCCGCGGCGCTCACGCCCACCAGGATGCCGATCAGATCGCCCCGGAAGGCGGCCTCGGTGGCGGAGGTGGGGCGGCTGACGAGATGACCTTGCGGGTCGGTCCAGACGGTCACCGGGGTGCCCGCCCTGCTGCCGGGCTCCACCCGGACCCGCCCGGTGTGGGCCGAGCCGTCGGTCACCGTCCAGCGCACCTTCGTCCATACCCGCTCGCCACCGGAGGCGTGACTCGCGGAGGACCTGCCCGGTGCCCGCTGCACGACGTGCGCCACGGCGGGGCGCCAGGTGGCGCGCTCACGGGCCAGTCCGTCCTCCACCGACCGGGCCGCCACCAGGCCGGTCGCCACTCCGACCAGGACGGTCAACAGCCAGGCGCCGAGCACCACCCAGGCCTCCACCACGTCGGCCCTGCGTCTGAGCGGGTTGCGCCGCCAGCGCCACAGCCACACCTTCGGACCACGGAACGCCTTCAAAGGCATCCTCCTCACGAGCGCACCGACCGGCCGGACCGCCCTCCCATACGCGGGAGACCGCTCCGATGCTCACGACGAGCCGTCTCTCCGACGGTCGCACGAGACACCCCGTTCGCGCAGGCACATGCAGGAACGGAACCGGCCGATCTTCGTCACACTCCCACGACACAGCCATGACCTGCGGGAAAGTCCGCTCCGGGGCCGATTGTCAGTGCTCGGGTGCAGACTGGCCGATATCTGACGACTACGTGGACAAAGGCGTCCCGGAGGTGATCGGCATGGCCGACGTACTGCTCGCGGTGGGCACCCGCAAAGGCCTGTTCATCGGGCGGCGGCGAGGCGGAGGCAGCTGGGAGTTCGACGCGAGCCCGTATTTCAACGCGCAGGCGGTGTACTCGGTCGCGATCGACACCCGGGGCGACCGGCCGCGGCTGCTGGCGGGCGGCGACAGCGCGCACTGGGGGCCCTCCGTGTTCCACTCCGACGACCTGGGCCGGTCGTGGACCGAGCCGGCCCGGCCCGCCGTCAAGTTCCCGAAGGACACCGGCGCTTCGCTGGAGCGCGTTTGGCAGCTGCACCCGGCCGCCGCCGAGCCGGACGTGGTCTACGCGGGCACGGAGCCGGCCGCGCTGTACCGCTCGGAGGACCGCGGCGAGAGCTTCGAGCTGGTCCGGCCGCTGTGGGAGCACCCGACCCGGTCGCGGTGGGTGCCGGGCGGCGGCGGTGAGGGCCTGCACACCGTGCTCACCGACGCGCGCGACCCCAAGTCGGTGACCGTGGCGGTGTCGACGGCCGGGGTGTTCCGCACCACCGACGGCGGCGCGAGCTGGGCGCCGTCCAACTCCGGTGTGTCCGCGGTGTTCCTGCCGGATCCGGACCCCGAGTTCGGCCAGTGCGTGCACAAGGTCGCCAGGGACGCCGACGACCCGGACCGGCTGTACCTGCAGAACCACTGGGGCGTGTACCGCAGCGACGACGCGGGCGCGCACTGGACCGACATCGGCGAGGGCCTGCCGTCGACGTTCGGCTTCGCGGTGGCCGCCCATCCGCACCGGGGCGAGACGGCGTACGTCTTCCCTATCAACGCCGACGCGGACCGGGTGCCGGCCGAGCACCGCTGCCGGGTCTTCCGCACGGCGGACGCGGGGCGCACCTGGGAGCCGCTGGCCAAGGGGCTGCCGGACGAGGACCACTACGGCACGGTGCTGCGGGACGCGCTGTGCACCGACGACACCGACCCGGCGGGCGTGTACTTCGGCAACCGCAACGGCGAGGTGTTCGCCTCGGCCGACGACGGCGACAGCTGGCAGCAGCTGGCCGGGCATCTGCCGGACGTGCTGTGCGTGCGGGCGGCGGTGATCGGCTGAGACGCCGGGGCCGCGGGCGGGCGGGGCCCTGCGGCCGTGCTCCGGCCGTCGGTGAACCGGCGACCGGCGTACGGCAGTAGGGTGACGCCCGTGGCACCACGACCCTTGCATGAAATCGTCGAACCGGGCTGGGCGCAGGCCCTGGAACCCGTCGCCGGACAGATCGCCGCCATGGGCGACTTCCTGCGCACCGAGATCGCCGCGGGACGCACCTACCTCCCGGCCGGACCGAACGTCCTCCGGGCCTTCCAGCAGCCCTTCGACGAGGTCCGGGTCCTGATCGTCGGTCAGGACCCGTACCCGACCCCGGGACACGCGGTGGGCCTGTCGTTCTCCGTCGCGCCCGAGGTGCGCCCGCTGCCGCCCAGTCTGATCAACATCTTCCGTGAACTGAACGGTGACCTGGGGCTGCCCCAGCCGTCCAACGGCGACCTCACCCCGTGGACGCAGCAGGGCGTGCTGCTGCTCAACAGGGCGCTCACGACGGCACCGCGCCGTCCTGGCGCCCATCGCGACAAGGGCTGGGAAGCGGTCACCGAGCAGGCGATCCGAGCCCTGGCGGCGCGCGGCAAGCCACTGGTGTCCATCCTGTGGGGCCGGGACGCCCGCAACCTGCGTCCGCTGCTGGGCAGGCTGCCCGCGGTGGAGTCCCCGCATCCCTCACCGATGTCGGCCGACCGCGGGTTCTTCGGCTCGCGCCCGTTCAGCCGGGCCAACGAGCTGTTGATCCAGCAGGGCGGACAGCCCGTGGACTGGCGCCTGCCGTGACCGCTGCCGGGTATCTCGCAGTGGACTCCGGAGGCTCCGGTCTCCGGGTCGTCGTCGGCGGGCCGGGCCGGGCTCCCTCGGCCCCGCGGGAGACCCGGGAACCGGTCCGCACGGGTGCGCGGGGCATCGACCCCGCCCACCTCATGCGGCAACTCGTCCCGTTGGCCCGTGCCTCGGCCGCCGAGGCCGGGGTGGACCACCTGGGTACGGCGGTCGTCGGCGCCGCCGGCTTCGCCACGCTGGGCGATGCAATGCGGGCCGAGCTGCCCGGCGCCCTCGCGCGGGAGCTGGGCGTGCGCAGGGTGGCACTCGCCGCCGACGCCGTCACCGCCTACGTCGGCGCGCTCGGGCCGCGACCGGGCGCGGTGCTCGCCGCGGGCACCGGGCTGATCGCGGTCGGCACCGACCTGCGCGGCTGGCGGCGTGCCGACGGCTGGGGCCATCTGCTGGGCGACTGCGGCAGCGGTGCCTGGATCGGGCGGGCCGGACTGGAGGCGGCCCTGCGCGCGTACGACGGCCGGGACGGCGGCTCGGCGCCGCTGCTGGCCCGCGCCGAGGAGCGGTTCGGCCCGATGCCCGGGCTGCCCGGCATGCTCTACCCGCGCTCCGACCGGCCCGCCGTACTGGCGTCCTTCGCACCCGAGGTGGCCGGATGCGCCGCCCACGACCCGGTCGCCGGGGACATTCTGCGGGCGGCGGCCCGGCACATGGCCGAATCCGCCGCCGCCGTGTGCCCCGCGGGCGGGGCACCCGAAGTGGCGCTCACCGGTGGCCTGTTCAAGATGGGCGTCCCGCTCCTCGTACCGCTGGACGAGGAGCTGGCGCGCACGCTGCCGCACGCCCGGCGGGTGCCGGCCGAGGGCGATCCGCTGCACGGCTCGGTGCGGATCGCCACCGACCTCGCGGCCGGGCGGCTCACCCTGCCGGGTCACACGACGATGCTGCACGTGGTCGCCACGGAGGGAGACTGAGGCGACAGAGCGTGCCGCAGAGGCCCGGCACTGCTCCGGGGTGAGCGGACTTGTCTCCATGTCGACTCATCGGTTCGGCACGTGCCGGGAACATGTGCCAGCCGTACGTAACTCATCAGACAAAAACGGACGGATACCGCTCACCTGCACCCTCCCCGAACAGGCGAGTCCGGTAAGCCGATAACATGCGGCGCCATGAGCTCCCCCACTGGACCCGCGTCCGGCCTGCCCGTACGAATGCCGCGACCCCGCCAGCCCGGACGGCACCGCCGACCGGAACCGCTGGTGGCTCCCGAGGGCGCGCCCGCGCTCGTCCTCGCGGTGCCCGGTGTGCCCAGCGCCGCCACGCGCGGCCTCGCCGAGGAAGTCGTGAGCATCGCCCGCTCCGAGCTCCCCGGCCTGGACGCCCGGATCGGGTACCTGGACGGGGACGATTCCGAATTCCCCACGCTGCGGTCCGTGCTGGCGCGCGCCGCCGAGGAGCGCACGGCCCGTTACGAGCAGGCCGTGGCCGCCGGGGTCGAGGGAATCAAGGAGCCCGACGGGCCGGTCGCCGTCGTCGTTCCGCTGCTGGCCGGTCCGGACAGCGCCCTGCTCCGCCAGATCCGCCAGTCGGTGATGGACAGCCGGGTCGCCGCCGACCTGACCGATGTGCTCGGTCCGCACCCGCTGCTGGCCGAGGCGCTGCACGTACGACTGTCCGAGGCGGGCCTGGCCCGCGCCGACCGCGCCCGGCTGTTCACCGTGGCCACCGCGGCGGACGGCATCATCCTGGCCTCCGTCGGCGGCGAGGAGGCCGTGCAGGCGGCCGGCATCACCGGCATGCTGCTCGCCGCGCGCCTCGCCGTGCCGGTGATGGCGGCGGCCCTGGACCAGGAGGGCTCCATCTCCTCCGTGGCCGAGCAGCTGCGTTCCTCCGGCTCGCAGCAGCTGGCCCTGGCGCCGTACCTGGTCGGCCCGGAGATCGACCCGGCGCTGCTGGCCGCGGCCGCCGAAGAGGTGGGCTGCTCCACCGCCGAGGCGCTGGGCGCCTACCCGGCGATCGGCAAGCTCGCGCTCGCCAAGTACACGACGGCGCTGGGCATCTCCCCGCAGCAGCCGCAGGGCGCGCCCGTCCGCTGACACCCCAGGCATCCGTACGACACAGGGTCCGCTCCGCACCCCGGGAGCGGGCCCTTCGCCTTTCCGGAGGCGGCCGTCGCGGGGCGGACTCGAGCGGACCGACCCGACCGGACGGGCTCAGCCGAAGACGACGCAGGAGGCCGCGGGAACCTGGACGAAACCGTCGTAGCGGGGCAGTCCCGTCGTCTCGTCCACGGCGAACCAGGTCACGTCGCCGGAGCGCTCGTTGGCGGCGTAGAGGTGGCCGTCGTGGTGGGCGAGTGCGCGCGGCCAGCGCCCGCCGCAGGGCACGGTGCCGACGAGCCGGAGGCCGTCCGCCTCGACGGCGAAGGCCGACAGGACGTCCTCGCCGCGGGTCGCGGTCCACACGAAGCGGCCGTCGGGCGAGACGACGATGCCCGACGGGTAGGCGTCACCGGCCGGGGCTCCCTGCAGCACCGGCACCTCGGCCAGCGGCTTCAGGGAGCCGCCCTCGGTGTCCCAGCGGCACACCGTCACGGTCGGGGTGAGTTCGTTGACGACGTAGGCGTGCACGCCGTCCGGGTGGAAGGCCAGGTGGCGGGGGCCGGAGCCGGGGCGCAGGGCGATCTCCCGATGCAGGACGGGGGTGCCGTCCGCGAGGGTGCACAACCGGACCGAGTCCGTGCCGAGGTCCACGCTGACCGCCCAGCGGCCGCTCGGGTCGGGTTGCACCTGGTGGGCGTGCGGGCCGCGCTGACGCCGATCGTGCGGGCCGGAGCCGGTGTGCTGGAGCCGTCCGGAAGGGGTGCCGGCGAGGCTGCCGTCCGGGTGGACCGGTACGGCGGTGACGCTGCCGCAGCCGTAGTTGGCGGTCAGCACGTGGCCCGCGTGCAGGCTGAGGTGGGTGGGGCCACGGCCGTCCACCGGGACGGGCGGGCCGGTGAGTTCCGGACGGTCGCCGTCGACGCGGTAGGCGGCGACGGCCCCCTCGGCGGTCTCGCTGACCGAGTAGAGGGTGCCGCCGTCCGGGGAGAGAGCCAGGTAGGAGGGGTCGGGTACGTCTCTCACGGCGGCACGGAGGGTGAGGGCGCCGCCGAGCGGGGCGACCTCGGCGGTCACCAGTCCGGGCCCGCCCGCCGCCGTGAACGAGCCGATGAACGCCCGCGGCCTGCCCGGCCTGCCGTTCACTGCCACCGCTGTCCCCTCTCGGTCGAGCCAGTCCGGGGCCGACGGTAGCAGTCGGCCGCCTGCGGTCTGGACCAAGTGGGTGACGTGGGAGGTGTCTCCGCCCACCACCACCCCGACGAGCACCGGTGCTCAGCAGGCGCAGCCTCGCACGCGCCGCCCCATCAGCCCCTCAGGCGCCCACGAGCCTCGAGCCCGACGGCGTGCGCAGGGGTTCCGCCAGGTCGGCGAGGGCGCGTTCCAGGCCGTGGAGGTGAGCCAGGGCGGGCTCGGCCGGCTGCTCGGCAGGGCTGTGGACGGGGTCCTGGCGGCCGGCGGTCAGGGCCTCGACGGCGGCCTCCACCCGCCAGCAGGCCGCGGCCAGGCGGGCGTCGTGGGAGGCCTCGGGGTCGGCTGCGACCGCGACCAGCCCCCGGATCTCCCGGGCGCAGTCGTCGAGCAGCGCGAGCACCCGGCGGGCACGCCGCTTGCGGGCCGGCATCGGGTTGAGCGGGTGCACCAGAGGGGCCACGGAGAGCCTGACCCGGCCGAGCAGCTGCTCCAGCTCGGCCACGCGGGGCGCCGGGTCGGCCGTGGCGGAGCCGGCGAGCCGGGCCGCGGCCTCGGCCGTGCAGGCGTGGACGCAGCGCAGGGCGCGCTGGATCCAGGCGTCCGTGACGGCGTGGGTGGTGACCGGCAGCACGAACAGCACGGCGAGCGCGGCGCCGAGCGCGCCCACGCCGGTCTCGGCGAGGCGCAGCGCGAGCAGGGCGGGGTGGAGGACGCCGAGGAGGCCGTAGAGGAGTTCGGCGAGGACGGTCACCCAGAGCATCATCCAGGTGTAGGAGACGGCGGCCGTGTAGAAGATGCCGAAGACGGCGACGGCGAGGAGGACGGCTGTCGGGACGGGCGCGCCGTGCACGGGGACGGCGACCAGGAAGCCCAGCCCGATGCCGATCAGCGTGCCGAGGACCCGGCGGAAGCCGCGCACCAGCGTCTCACCGCGCGAACTGGTGTTGACGAAGACCCACCAGGTGGCACCGACGGCCCAGTACCAGCGCTGTCCGGACACCAGCTGGCCCACGACGAGCGCGAAGCCGGCGCCCGCGGTCGCCTGGACGGCCTGCCGCGTGGTGACCCGGGCGAGCCCGGACCCGGCGGGTGGAGCGGGGACCACCGGCGCGGGCAGCCGGCGCTCGTAGCACCACACGCCGAAGCGCACGGCGGCCGCGCTCAGCACGGACAGCAGGACCGCGGCGTACAGCTCGGGCAGCCGGTCCGGGGTGGCGTGCAGGAACTGGGCCACGAAGAAGGTCATGAACGCGAAGACCCCCAGGCTGTGTCCGCGCGGACCCCAGCGGCGCGCGTACACACCGGTGCCGACGACGGCGAGGAAGGCGAGGTCCCGGGCCACGGGGAAGTCGTGCAGCTCGGCCGCGGCGGCGAGCACAGGCACACCCACCGCGGGCAGCAGCGCGGTGGTGACCGCCTGCCCGCGCACGGTGGCGTCGGTGACGGTGAACAGGGCGAGCAGCGCGGCGAGGCCGCCGGTGACCGCACCGACGAGGGAGTGTCCGGCGAGGAAGCAGACGACGACCGCCAGTCCGATGCCGAGGACGGCCCGGGCGGCGAAACGCATCCGCGCCCGCCCCGGGTCCGGAGCCACGAACATCCTCTTCAGCACTGCTGTCCTCCCCTGGGAACCGTCGGCACGGAAAAGGCGCCGCGGGATCCGCAGCGCCATCGACGTGTCCATGAGAGCATCCTGGACGTCACTGGCTCAAGTGTCGCCCGAATCACTGAACCATCGGCCCAGACAGGATGCCGTACGCACGTCCACAGGAATGCCATCGGACCAGGTCGGGCGGTCCACCGGGGTTGTCGACCCCTGAGCCATTGGTACAGTCGTAGATCATGGCCGTGGACGCACTCGACACCCGCATCCTGCGGCTGCTCCTGGAGCAGCCGCGCACCAGCGTGCGCGAGTACGCCCGCATCCTCGGCGTCGCCCGTGGCACGCTCCAGGCCCGACTGGACCGCATGGAGCGGGACGGCGTGATCACCGGCACGGGCCCCTCCCTGTCCCCCGCCGCGCTGGGCCATCCGGTGCTGGCGTTCGTCCACATCGAGGTCACCCAGGGGCATCTGGACGATGTCGGGGACGCGCTGGCCGCGGTACCGGAGATCGTGGAGGCCTTCTCGATCACCGGTGGCGGAGACCTGCTCGCCCGGGTGGTGGGCCGGGACAACGCCCACCTCGAGGACGTGATCCAAAAGCTGATCAGCCTGCCGGGCGTGGTGCGCACCCGTACCGAAGTGGCGCTGCGGGAGCGCGTTCCCCACCGGCTGCTGCCGCTGGTGGAGTCGGTAGGCCGGGCCGCACGCGCCTGATCCGCTCCCCTTGCCCGCCCGTAGCGTCGACTCGCCCGAGCGGGGCACACCTGCTGCGAGGGCACGGGCAGGGAGAGCGCCCTTCGGCGGGCTCGACTCCGGCGTCGCCGACCCCGCCCGGTCCGACGGCGGCACGCTCCTCGACGTGGTGTGGGCCGGGACGCCCGTCCGGGGACGAGGGGGCGCTGCGCGGGCAGGTGCGAGAGGTCGTGGACGCGTGGGTGGCGGGCCGGAACCGCCGACGGGGCCCCGACGCGCGCGACATCGTCCTTCCGTGCGTTGTGCCTGGTGGATGCCTAGCGTGGCCCCATGACCATGTCTCAGACCCGAACGGCCACCGGTGACCGGCGGCGGTGGACGGCGCTCGGTGTCTGTCTGACGGCGGGCTTCATGACGCTGCTCGACAGCTCGATCGTGAACGTGGCCCTGCCCTCCATGGAGCGCGGGCTGGGAGCCGACGCGGCCGACGTGTCGTGGGTGGTCTCGGGGTACGCCCTGACCTTCGGGCTCGCCCTGGTCCCGGCGGGCCGGCTCGGGGACCTGCGCGGCCGGCGCGAGGCCTTCCTGGTGGGGCTCGCCCTGTTCACGGCGGCCTCGGTGGCGTGCGGGCTGGCACCCGGTGCCGGCTGGCTGGTGCTGTTCCGGCTGCTCCAGGGCGCGGCGTCGGGCATCGTGGCACCGCAGACGACCGGGCTCATCCAGCAGATGTTCCAGGGCGCCGAACGCGCCAAGGCGTTCGGCATGCTGGGCGGCGTCGCCGGGCTCTCCACGGCGGTCGGACCGCCGGCGGGCGGCCTGCTGATCCAGTTGTTCGGCGCCGACGACGGCTGGCGCTGGGTGTTCTACGTCAACCTGCCGATCGGCCTGGCCGCGTTCGTCGCGGCGCTGCGGCTGCTGCCCCGGGCCCCGGTGAGGACGGGCAGGCGCGAGCATCTCGACCTGCCGGGCGTCGCGCTCCTGGGCGCGGGCGTGCTGGCACTGATGCTGCCCCTGGTGCAGGAGCAGCAGTGGACCGGCCGCGAGAAGTGGGCGCTGCTGCCGGTGGCCGTGCTGCTGCTGGCGGTGTTCCGGGCCTGGGAGCGGCGGCAGGGCCGGCGCGGACAGGCGCCCCTGCTCGATCTGGACCTGTTCTCGCTGCGGTCCTTCACGCTGGGCGTGCTGCTGAACCTCGTGTACTTCGCGGGCTTCACCGCGGTGTTCTTCGTGTACACGCTGTTCCTGCAGAACGGTGTCGGCTACCACGCGCTCGCGGCGGGGCTGTCCTCTCTGCCCTTCGCGATCGGCTCGGCCGTCGGCGCCACCACCGGGGGCCGGCTGGTCGTCCGGCACGGCCGCAAGCTGGTGATCGCCGGCCTGGGCGGGGTGGCGCTGGGCCTGCTGGGGGTGATCGCGGCGGTGCAGCTGGTGCCGGGCCGGGATGTGGGCTGGGCGGCGGCGCTGCCCCTGCTCGTCGCGGGGTTCGGCTCGGGTGTGACGGTCTCCCCCAACACCACCCTCACCCTGGCCGGCGTCCCCGTACGGCGGGCCGGGGCGGCCGGCGGTGTGCTGGTGACGGCCCAGCGCATCGGCTCGGCGGCCGGGATCGCCGCGGTGGGCGCGGTCTACTTCGCCCACCTGGCCAACCACGGCAGCCCGGGCAGGGCCCTGCAGCTCGGACTGCTCACGACCGTGGGGATCATCGTCGTCGCCCTGGGCTTGGCCGTGGCGGACCTGCGGGCGCGCGAGAAGAACCCGGAGCCGCAACCGACGGAGGCGGTGGAGGCGGTGGCCGGCCACTCGCGGCCGCAGGAGCCGGACCCGACCACCTGAGGCCACGCCCCGGCGCCGCCCCGCCGATCCCGGGCCCGCTCTCCCCCGGCCTTCCTGCTGCCCCTGTTCTACCCGTCGCCGCTACGACCGGCGGCGCGGCTTGCCCCGCTTGGCGGCTGACGTGCGGCCCCGCGGCGTGCGGCCCGCCGACTTGGCCTGGGCCGGCTTCTGCCGGGTGCCGGTCTGCTCGGAGCGCTTGCGCTTGTGTTCCGCCGGTGGCTGGTCCGCCGTACGGCCCCGTGTGCTGTTGACCGTGCGGCCGCGCACGATGCCGATGAAGTCCTCCACCAGGTCGGTGGTGGCCTCCTCCGGCCAGGACAGGGCGATGCTCGACCGGGGGGCGTCCACCACCGGGCGGTAGGTCAGGTCCTTGCGATGGTGGAGACGGGCGAGGGACTGGGGGACGATCAGCAGGCCGACGTTCGCCGCCACCAGTTCGATGGCGTCCGGCGTCGTCGCGGGGCGCTCGAAGGCCGGCTCGCCGGGCGGGCTGTCCCAGTCGAAGACGTCGTCGAGGGGGTGGAAGAGCACCTCGTCGGCCAGGTCGGCCAGGGTCACCTCGTCCGCCGCCGTGATCAGGTGGTCCTTGGGGACGACGACGACAGAGGTCTCGGTGTAGAGGGGGATCGCGCTGAAGAACGTACGGTCCACGGGCAGCCGTACGAAGCCCGCGTCCGCCTCCCCCGCGCGGAGAACGTCCGGTGCCTCGCCGGCGGGTACCTGGACGAGGGTCAGCGGGATGTCCGGCAGCCGCTCGTTCCAGATCCGCACCCATTTGGCGGGCGTCACTCCGGGGACGTACGCGAGCCGGAACGACGGTGATTCCTCCGAGCCTGTCACCAGGCCAGGTTACCGGCCGTGGTCGGTGCTCCCCCACACGGCCGATACCCTTGACCTCATGAGTTCGCAGCAGAGCACCCAGACGATGAAGCCCGCGACCGCGGCGAAGAAGCTGGGTGTGTACCTCCCCGCCACCCCCGCCTCGTTCCAGGAGGGCGTGATCTCCCGCGCCGAGCTGAACGAGCTGCAGGCGAACCCGCCGGAGTGGCTGCGCGAGCTGCGGCGCAACGGCCCCCACCCGCGTCCGGTGGTCGCCGCGAAGCTGGGCGTGTCCATCGCGGGCCTCGCGCGCGGCGGCGTCACCGAGCCGCTGACCAGCGAGCAGATCGAGGCGCTCAAGGAGGAGCGGCCCGAGTGGCTGGAGAAGGAGCGCGCCACCCAGGCCGAGGTCCGCAAGGAGACCGAGCGGATCAAGAACCTCAAGAAGGAGAAGGAGCAGAAGGGCGCCTGAGGGCGCCGGCTCCCTGCGTTCGGCGCGGACATCCCGGCACTGCTCCCCTCACCCTGGTCCGCGCGCCCTCCCGCTCGGGCACGACGCGCCGTGACCGGTTCCGCCGGGGCCGCCTCGCGCGCGGCCACCGGACGCCGAGCCCGACAGCGCCGGCGGTTGCGAGCAGATGGCGACTGTCTGCTCGCCGAGTGCGGGGGTGTCGTACTGCGGCTGACCGCCGCCCGTGCCCGTCCCTCGTTGCCCCACCGCGACGGTCTGCGTCTGCCGGCCGCCGTCCGGGGCAGCTCGCTGCGGGTCGCCGCCCGGCTCACCCCCGTCCCGCATCCCCGGGCCCAACTCCTCGCCGGCGAGCATCCGACGCTGCCCGGAGCCCGGGGCGACCTGGGCCGCGACCGGCTGCAGCACGCGGACCTGCCCGCCGCCCCGGGGCGCGCGGTGCCCGTCCCGTAGGAGGCCCCGGTCCATCTGCTGCGCCGACGCGTCCAGCAGGCGGTCTCGGGCGGCCGGCGCGTGCTGGTGCCGGACGTCGGCGGCCGCTGCACCGAGGAGGTGGACCGGGCGCTGTGCGCCGCCGCCTGGTCGGAGTGAGGCGCGGGCACGACCGGGTCGCGGGGAACGGTGCCGGGACCGACCGGCGCAACGAAGGCGGCGGTCATGTTCCGTACGGGTACTGCCCGTTCACCCTGAGGAGTCGTACGTCCCGGGCGTCGTCCCGGCGTCGAGGCATCACCCGTGACGCTCGCACCGCACATCGTGCGTACAGCAAACCGCAGGCCCACCGCCCCCACTGATCGACTCCGGGACCGCCACCCACTCCCCGTGGCACGTCGTCACGAAACACGTGGAACGCCCCCGGTCAGGGGCAGGCGATCACCTGTGCCGCGTAGCTGAGGCCCGCACCGAAGCCCATCAGCAGAATCGGGTCCCCGGGCCGAACCCGGCCGAGGTCGATGAGCCGTGACAGGGCCAACGGCACAGACGCCGCCGAGGTGTTGCCGGTCTCCACGATGTCCCGGGCCACGGCGGCGTTCGTGGCGCCGAGGCTCGTCGCCAAGCGCTCGATCATCCGTAGGTTCGCCTGGTGCGCCACGAAGCCCTTGAGGTCGGCCGGGGCGACCCCGGCGCGCGCACAGGCCGCTGCCGCCACCGCGGCCAACTCCGAGGTCACCCAGCGGTAGACGGCCTGGCCTTGCATGGTCACCCTGCCGTACCGGTCGGGGATGGCGACCAGTCCGGCCTTGTCGCCGTCGCCGCCCCACTCCACCGGGTGGATCCCCGCCCGGTCCGCGGCGACGACGACCGCCGCACCGGCTCCGTCGGCGAAGACGGTGGCGGTGTCCACGTCTTCCTGGTCCACCCAATCGGTCATCCGCTCGGCCCCGATGACCAGGGCGCGGCGGCTGGTGCGGGAGCGGATGAGGCCGTCGGCGACGCCGAGGGCGTAACAGAAGCCGGCGCAGGCGGCGTTGACGTCGAAGGCCGCGATGTGCGGGACACCGAGGAGCGCCGCGACGGACGCCGCGCCGCTCGGCATGGGCGACGGCATCGAGCAGGTGGCCAGGACCAGCAGATCGACGTCGGCGGCGGCGATACCGGCCGTCGAGAGCGCTTTGGCCGCCGCGCCGGCCGCCATCCCCACGACGGTCTCCTCCGCTCCGGCGAACCGCCGCTCGCGGACACCCACCCGCCGCTCGATCCACTCGGCCGTGACACCGAGGCCCCTGCTCAACTCTTCGTTGCCGACGACCCGTTCGGGGCGGACACCGGCCACGGCCGCGATCCGGGAACCGGCCATCGCGTCGATACCGGCCAGAGCGGATGAATTGGACGACATACGGTCACCTCGAGCTGTCTGCGGCGGCGAATGATCCGTCGGGCTCTGAAAAATTCGACCCTACGGGGACCTTGAATGTGGACGGCATTTTGTACGGAGTCGTCAATTCCACTTGACGAAAATATTCCCTTACTCGCATCCGACTCCACACACGACCGTGAACCGGAGACGAAAGAAGGTTGAATAAAAGCCAGGATTGCGGTGCGCATTGCCTTCCACCACGCCCGCGTCGAATTCCGGCGGAAGGTCGAAAGACACGCCCCCGCCCTCTGCGACCAACGCCGCGAGTCCGGACCGGACCGGCTGATAGGGTGAACTCACCGTGACATCAATAGCAGTTGACCGCTCAATCACTTGCGGTCGCGGCCATCGCCGCACCGTGAGGGTGCAGCCCGAGTGACGCAAGTCACAACGGTGGCCGGCCAGTTCTGACGCTGTCTTACTTACTGTCGGGGCGCAGGGGGAATGGTGATTGTGTTTAATAGCTCGATCCGATTCCTCCCGCGGTGACGATTTGCTCAAGGAGTTGGAGAAGCATGTACGGGGACAAGCTTCCGGGCCGCGGAGAAGTCGATGGGCGAATAGGGGTCGGCGGCGGCCGACTGGCATCGGTGGAACGATCCGCCCTGCGGGTACTGACGCCGCGGGAACTCGAAGTGTTCAGCGTGCTGCCGGACGGTGAGGGGAACCGGGAACTCGCCCGCCGGCTCGGCATCGCGGAGCGGACGGTCAAGGCCCATCTGACCAGCATCACGAGGAAGCTGGGGCTGCGGTCCCGGGTGGAGGCCGCCCTCCTCTCGGCGGAGTGGTCGGACGACCTCCGGCCCGGTCCGACGGACCTCGACAGGCCGTAACACCCTCGTGACCGAGTCCCTTCCGGTGGGGGCGGCGGGCGGGCCGCCCGGAGCCCACCCCACCGACACAGACGAGCCGCTCGACACGGGCGATCCCCTCGACGCGGTCGAGCTGTGGACGCTGTGGATTCCGGATCACGCCGCGGCGGCCGCCGCGCGCGCCGGGGTCCTCGACGCCGAAGAGACCGAGCGTGCCGCCGGGTTCCGGGATCCGGCGGCACGCACCCGCTTCGTCACGTCCCACGTGGGGCTGCGCGTGCTGCTCGGCGCCCGTCTCGGCACCCCACCCCGGGACGTCGCTCTCGTCCGCGAGCGGTGCGGGATGCCCCACTGCGAGAAGCAGCACGGCCGTCCCGCCGTCGCCGGGCACCCCTCGGTGCACTTCTCGCTCTCGCACGCCGGGGACATCGCGCTCTACGCGCTGGCCGGCGCGCCGGTCGGGGCCGACATCGAGTCCCTGGAACTGGCCGTCGACGGCCTCGAACGGATGGCCCGGCGCCTGCACCCCGCGGAGCGCCGCGCCCTCGACGCCCTGCCTGCGACGGTGCGCCAGGAAGCACTGCTCGGTTGCTGGGTGCGCAAGGAAGCCTTCCTCAAAGGGATCGGCACCGGCCTGCCCGGCGGGGTCGGCGCCCACCACGTCGGCCTCGCCACGGCACTGGCCCCACCCTGGGCGCCGCCCGTGCCCGACGGCTGGGCCCTCCTCGACGTGCCCGCGCCCGACGGCTATCAGGCGGCCGTCGCGCTGCGTCTCCCGGCCTCCTCGGGACGGAGACGGCTCCCCGCCCTGCGTACCTCCCGGCTGCTGCTGGGGTGACCGGAACGACCGGGGGGAGGCGACACGCGGGTCTCGCCCGGAGGACCGGCCGGCGTGGGAGATCTGGTCGAGGTGCCCGGCCGAGACGGCCGGGGTGAACGGCGTGCCTGGGCGGGGCGCCGTCGAGCCGGTCACCCTACTGCTCCGCCGCCGACTTGACCACCTTGTTCAGCCGGTGCATCCGGGTCGCCAGGCTCATCCGGCCCTCGAGGCGGAACGGTGGCGGTTGCCGTCCGTCCACGTCGGCAAAGCCGTACTCGACCGCCAGGTCGCCGGTGCTGAGCACTTTGCCCGTGCGCCCCATCACCTCGGGGTCCGCGAGCAGGGCCGTGATCGCCCGCCCCACGTACTCCGGGGAGTGCACCACCGACGCGGGACCGTCGCCCATCGCCTCCCAGGCTGCCTCCACCCGCTCCGTACGGACGAAGCCGGGGTGCAGGGAGAGCGCCGCGACGCCCTTCTTGCGCAGGTCGGAGGCGAAGCCCCGGCACATGCGGTCGGAGGCCGACTTGAAGACGTCGTAGCCGACCTGGCCGAGGTAGATGTCGCCGTCGGAGAAGCTGATGCCGACGACCAGGCCGCTCTGCTGCGGCAGCATCAGCGGGACGAGCCTGCGGGTGACGTCGTACTGGGCGCGCAGCGACGTCTCGAACAGCTCGTAGCGCCACATCGGCTGGTCCCAGAAGGGCGCGTCGAAGCGGACCTCGGCGGAGCGTTCGTAGCCTCCCCAGGCGTTGTTGACGAGCAGGTCCAGCTTGCCGTGATCGGCCTGGACGCGGGCGGCGAGCGCCTCGTTGTCCGCGGCCGCTCCGTGGTCCAAGCGCACGGCGATGCCCTTGCCGCCGCGCTCGGTGACCTCCTCGGCGGTGTCCTCCACCGTGCCGGGCAGGCCCTCGGTGCGCGCGCCGTCCCGAGTGCTGCGGCCCGTGACGTACACGGTGGCGCCCGCGGCGCCGAGCGCGAGCGCGATGCCGCGGCCCACACCACGGCTGGCGCCGGTGACCACGGCCACCTTGCCGCCCAGGTCCGGCGATTTCCAGTCCTCGTTCACAGCATGTCCTTCCGTTCGTCCGGCCGCTCGGGCCGTTCACTCCGGCCGTGTGGGCCGGCCGTTCGCTCTAGCCGAGGTGCGCCGCTGCGTACTCCAAGCTCGTCAGATACGCCGTCGTGTCATCGACGTGCGGAATGCCGTAACGCTCGCGCAGCTCGGGCATGGACGTGGGCAGCACGCCGCCGCTGCACCGGGTGACCTCGCTGACGTCACGCAGGACGGACAGGTAGGAGCGGGTCCGCGCGGCGGTGTTCTCGATGGCGTCCGGGGCGAGCTCGTCGGGGTTCACCACCGGTGGCGGCGTCAGCGAACGCCCCCGTCCGGCGGCGTGTTTGACCAGCACCCGCAGGCAGGCCTCGACATCCATGGCCTCCGGACCGTACGTCACCCAGAACTCGCCCTCCTCGTCGCCGAGTTCGATGGCGCGAAGGACCGCCTTGGACAGCAGGTCCTGCGGGACGAAATCCATCCGGATGCCCGGGTGCGCGGGGACGAAGGGGGCCCTGCCGCGGCCCAGCCAGTCCGACATCAACTGCACGATCTGGCCCTGCGAGGTCCAGCCCGTGGTGGAGTCACCGATGAGGTTGGTGGGACGGAAGACGGTGTGCCGTACCCCGCTGTCGCGCAGGATGTGCTCCGCCTGCCGCTTGGAGCTGATGTAGTTGCGGCAGACGTTGTCCGCGCCGAGCGGCACGGGCGCGGTGTCCGCGAGCGCGGCGACGAACGCCGTGCTCATGAAGTGGACGGTGGCATCCGCCCGTTCGGCGAACTCCGCGACCCGCCGGGTGCCCTCGATGTTGATCGGACGGTAGTCCTCGGCGGGCAGGCCCCACTCGGTCAGGCCCGCGGAGTGGATGACGACGTCGACCTCGGAGGCGAGGGCGGCGTAGCTGTCCTCGTCGAGACCGAAGCGTTCCGCGGTCATCTCCAGGCGCACCGACCGCGCGGCCCCGGCCTCGGGCACCGGCGTGCTGTGGGTGGCGACGACGAACCGCGGACCGTCCGGCTCCCGCAGGAGGGATCGTCCGACGACGCCGGACGCCCCGGTCAGGAGGACGGTGGGACGAGCGCCCGCGCCGCTCACGATGCGGCTCATGCGCGGGAGTCCTTCCAGTCCATCAGCCGTGCCACCGCACGGGCGCCGGCGAACAGGACCGGGTCGGGTGGGAAGGAGGCGGGCGGCTTGCGCCGCTCGTCGTCCACGAAGAGCAGCCGGGAGTAGTCCGTGTCCTTGCCGAGCGTGAGGTCGCGCAGGACCTTGCCACCGGTGTGGGTGGCCGCGATGCCGTTGCCGCAATAGCCGTACCCGTACAGGACGTTGCCGCCGCCGAGCCGGCCGAAGTGCGGGGCGAAGTCACGGACGACGTCGGCGGTCCCGCCGTACGCGTAGCTGAACTCCACGTCGCCCCACATCGGGAAGAACCGCAGGAACTCCCGGTGGATCTCCCGGTAGACCTCGGGCCGGTTCATGTTCCGCTGCCGCTTGTCCCTGCCGTAGTAGTACGGGGCCGGCCCGCCGGCGAACATGATGCGGTTGTCGTGCGTGAAACGGGCACAGGTCAGCAGTGACTTGGCCTCGACCAGGCCCTCCCGCCCCTCCCAGTTCACGCGTCCCAGCTGCGCGTCGGTGAGCGGCTCGCTCACCATCGCGTACGTCCAGATCGGGATGACCTTCCTGCGGAACGGGGGGAAGGCGTCCATGTGGACGTTGGTGGCCAGGACGACCTTGTCGGCCTTGACCTGCCCGCCGGCGGTCACGACAGTCGGCCGCACCCCCGGTTCCACGCGCAGGCAGGGCGAGTTGTCGTAGATCGTCACGCCCTTCTCGCGCACCACGCGGGCGATGCCGCGGGAGAGTTTGAAGGGGTTCACGAGGGCACCGCCGGTGCGCATGCTGCCGAGCACCGCGGGCGAGCCGATGACGGCCTGGGACTCCTCGCGCGGGAGGATCTCCACCCGCGCGGCGCCCATCCGCTCGGCGAGACCGCGATCCTGCTCCAGCCGCTTGAGCTGGGCGGCGTCGGTGGCCACCATCAGGTAGTCGTTCGCCTCGTACTCCGCGTCGACGCGGTTCCTGCGGGCGAACCTGCCGATCTCCAGGATCGACCGGCCGACCGCCTGAGACGCCGCCAGCGCGCGCTGGAGCCCGAACTCCTGCACCAGAGCCTGGATGTCTTTGCCGATGGTGGGCGTGACGAATCCGTCGGCGCGGCCCGAGGCGCCGTATCCGGAGTGGTTCGCCTCGACGATGCGGATATCGAGCGCGGGCTCGGCCTCTTTGAGGAAGTAGGCTGTCCAGAGTCCCGTGAAACCGCCGCCGACGATACAGACGTCGCAGTCGACGCGTTCCCTGAGAGGGGCCTCGAGGGCGACCTTCTCGGTGTCGTGCCAATAGACGACGTGCTTGTACGCGTTCAATGAGTGCTCCTCAAGAGGATCCGCCGGTGAAGCTGCCGGTCACACGGCTTCGAGGACGATCCTCGACAAGCCCAGATGACGGTTCCTGAAGTGGCCGACCGTGGAACTCAGATAGCGCTCGTAGTTGGCGACGTTCTCCTCGCCGGCCACCTTCACGGCCTGATCACGGTTGGCCCGCAACCGGTCGAACCACTCCTGGCAGGTGCGGCTGTAGTGATCCGGATCGTTCCGCAGACGGACGACGTCGAAGCATTTCTCGCTCGATTCGAGAACCTCGGAGAGGGCCGGGATCTCGGACTCCGGGAAGATGATGTCGATGATGAAAAGCAGGTCCCGCACGGTCTGCTTGTCCATCCGGACGTTGTTTCCCTTGATGTTCGTCTGGAGCGCGATCCTGCCGCCCTTGGGCAGCCACGCACGGCAGCGCTCGAAGAACTCGCGGTACGCGGCGACCCGCTCGGCACGTGACAGGCCGGTGCGCGCGAAGTGCTCGAAGGCGCCGATGGAGATGATCGCGTCGTACGGCTCGGCGGGCTCGTGGTCGAGCCAGTTCTCCACCCGCACCTCGGTGCGCTCGAGCGCCAGCCCACGCAGGTGTTCCGCCTGGCTGTCGCTGAGCGTGAGGCCGACGGCCTGCTGCACGCCGTGGGTGCGGACCAGCCGCTGGAGCAGGCTTCCCCAGCCGCAGCCGACGTCGAGGACGCGGCGCGCGCCGGCCGCCCGCGCGCCCTCGACGAGGTAGTCGAGCTTGCGCTTCTGGGCGCTTTCGAGCGTGTCGCCCTCGTCCCACAGCGCACACGTGTACGTGAGGTCCGTGTCCAGCCACAGCGCGAAGAAGTCGTTGGAGACGTCGTAATGGTGCTTGATGGACTCCGCGGTGGCGCCCTGGTAACCGATGGCCGTCACGCGGCGGCGCTGCCCTGCTCGGTCTCCGCGGCGAGCTTCACCAAGTCCCCGACCGTCTTCACGCTCGCGGCCCTGCTCTCGTCGAACTCGATCTCCAGGTCGTCCTCGATGCTGTAGACGATGTCAGCGATCTGCAGGCTCGACAGGCCCACGGAGTCGAAAGCGGTGTCCTCGTTCAGGGTGTATGAATTCGCCTTGCTGCCGAGCTTCTTGGCAATACGGACACATACTTCTTCAGCAGTGATCACGGGGCAGCCTTTCCGATGCACGGTTATGGGATGACCGAGGTTCTGTGAGCCCGCGACGCGCCAGGAAATCGAGGGTGTGATTCCGGAGCAATGGCGTCCGGGGCGCGGGCTGAAGCCGCACGGCGTACCTCGTCCGTGCACTCGTCCTTCACCTTGCGGCGGACGGCTCCGGCACGGGAGTTGCCACGGTACCCAGGTGGCAGTCGGCCGACTATTGCCCTTAAGGGCAATGATCGTTCTTGGTCTGGTTGTTGCTGGCGAAAATGAGTCCGAGGTGTTTTGCTTACCCCAGCCCGTCCGTTCGGTGGCTGTCACGCCGCCCACCTAGGCATCGGGTGTTGCGTCGGGTGCGACCACCCCTTCGTGACCTCCCCGACCCGTACCGCTCCGAGGAGATGTGAAATGGCTGAGGTAGACCTTTCGGCCGGCACGGTGGAGTATCAGGACACCGGAGGCGAGGGTCCGGTCGTGGTCCTGCTGCACGGAGTCGCGATGGACGGCTCCCTGTGGCGGAACGTGGTGGCGCCTCTGCGTTCCGAATTCCGCTGCGTGGTACCGACGTTGCCGCTGGGTGGTCACCGCCGGCCGATGAAGCCGGACGCGGATCTGTCGATCGCGGGTGTCGCCCGGCTGGTCGCGGAGTTCCTCGACCGGCTCGACCTGCGCGACGTCACGCTGGTGATGAACGACTGGGGCGGTGCACAGGCCCTGGTCTCCGAAGGCAGGGACGAGCGGATCGGGCGCCTCGTCATCACCTCGTGCGAGGCGTTCGACAACTTCCCGCCGGGCGTGCCCGGAAGCAACCTCTTCACCTCGGCGAAACTGCCGGGCGGCATCAACTTCGCCTTCAGGTCGCTGAAGTGGAAGCCGATGCGCCGACTGCCCATGACCTGGGGCTGGATGAGCAAGCGGCCGGTCCCGCACGAGGTGATGAACGCCTGGTTCGAAGGGCTCTGGAGTTCCAAGGAGATCCGCCGCGACCTGCGCAAGTACGTGCTCGGGGTGCCGCCGAAGAGTGAACTGCTGGCATGGGCCGAGAAGTTGCGCGACTTCGACCGGCCCGCGCTCGTGGTGTGGGCCGCCGAGGACAAGGTGATGCCGCCCGAGCACGGGCGCAGGCTCGCCGAGCTGCTGCCTCAGGGTCAGCTCGTCGAGATCGAAGACAGCTACACCCTCATCCCCGAGGACCAGCCGGGCCGGCTCAGCGCCCACATCCGGTCCTTCCTGCTGACCGGTCAGGCCACCTCCTCGTAAGAGGCTCCCCGGAGGAGCGCCTCCCGGCGAGAGGACGGCCTCCCACCGGGTGGACGACGGAACTCTGTGGTCGCATCCCGTGCGCGGGAGCGGCGGCGGGACGCGGGGGCGCAGGGAAACGACGTGGAGGACGGTATGACTGAGCCGATGGACGGGCGGACCCGGCGATCGGGGGCGGCCGAGGACGTACGGGCCGGGGGGGCCGGGTCGGCCGAGGGCTGGGCGAGGCACCTGGCCGGGATGCCGGCCGACCGCCGGTCGGCGGCCCTGCTCGACCTGGTCCGCGAAGAGACCGCGGGCCTCGCGGGCACGGACCCGCTCGACATCGACCCGGAGATGGCCTACCGCGACTACGGCTACGGGTCCCTCGCGGCCGTGGAGCTGACCGGTCGGCTGAGCCAGGCCACCGGCCTCGAACTGCCGCTC
This sequence comes from Streptomyces sp. NPDC052301, assembly GCF_044593395.1. NCBI lineage: Bacteria > Bacillati > Actinomycetota > Actinomycetes > Kitasatosporales > Streptomycetaceae > Streptomyces > Streptomyces sp. NPDC052301. The sequence continues at coordinate 518,956 of NZ_JBIUBE010000002.1, forward strand.
ACCCTGCTCTTCGACCACCCGACGGCGGCCGCCGTCGCGGAGCACCTGCTCGGCCTGCTCGGCTTCGGGCACCCCGAGGACGACGCCCCGGAGGCGGAAGCAACGGGCGCCGGCGCGGCCCCCGGACCTGACGACGACACCATCGCGGTGGTGGGCATGGCCTGCCGCTACCCGGGCGGCGTGGCCTCCCCCGCCGGCCTGTGGGACGTGGTGGCCGACGGGCGCGACGTCGTCTCGGACTTCCCCCGTGACCGGGGCTGGGACCTCGACCGCCTCTTCTCCGCCGATCCCGAGCAGCTCGGCACCAGTTACGCCCGTACCGGCGGATTCCTGGACGCGGTCGCCGACTTCGACGCGGAGTTCTTCGGCATCGCGCGCCGCGAGGCCCTGGCGATGGACCCTCAGCAGCGGCTGCTCCTGCAGACCGTCTGGGAGTCCCTGGAGAACGCGGGCATCGACCCCGGCCGCCTGAGGAAGTCGCGGACCGGCGTGTACATGGGCAGCAGCGGCCAGGACTACGAGAACGTGGCACGGTCCGGCTCCGGCGAGCTGGAGGGGTACTGGGGCATCGGCTCAGCGGGCAGCGTCCTGTCGGGCCGGGTCGCCTACGCGTTCGGCTTCGAGGGCCCGGCCCTCACCGTCGACACGGCCTGCTCGTCGTCGCTGGTGAGCGTCCACCTGGCAGTGCAGGCCCTGCGCAACGGCGAGTGCACGCTGGCCGTTGCAGGCGGCGCCTGCGTGATGGCCACGCCGAAGGTCTTCACCGAGTTCAGCAGGCAGCGGGCGCTCTCGCCGGACGGCAGGTGCCGCTCGTACGCGGAGGCCGCCGACGGCACCGGCTGGGCCGAGGGCATCGGCGTCCTCCTCCTGGAACGCCTCAGCGAGGCCCGCCGCAACGACCACCGCGTCCTCGCCCTCATCCCGGGCACGGCGGTCAACCAGGACGGCGCCAGTAACGGCCTGACCGCCCCGAACGGCGGCTCCCAGCAACGCGTCATCACCCAGGCGCTCACCGACGCCGGTCTGCGCCCCCGCGACATCGACGCGGTCGAGGGGCACGGCACCGGCACCACGCTCGGCGACCCCATCGAGATCGACGCCCTCACGGCCGTGTTCGGCCAGGACCGCCCCGCCGGACAGCCCCTGCGGCTGGGCTCGCTGAAGTCCAACATCGGGCACAGCCAGGCCGCGGCAGGCGTCGGCGGACTGATCAAGATGATCCAGGCGCTCCGTCACGAAGTGCTGCCCAGGACCCTGCACGTCGACCGGCCCACGCCCAAGGCCGACTGGTCCGGTGACGTGGTCTCACTGCTGACCGAGGCCGCCCCGTGGCCGCGCGGCGAGCGGGTCCGCCGGGCCGGGGTGTCGGCCTTCGGCGTGGGCGGGACCAACGCGCATGTCCTCGTGGAGGAGGCGCCCGCCGTGCAGACGGGGACACTCGCGCCCGAGGCCCGGACGCCAAGGTCCGAACTCTCCTCCTCCCCCGGCGCGACGCCCCCCGCGGTGCCGTGGGTGCTGTCCGCCAAGACGCCGGCCGCCCTGCGCGCCCAGGCCCGCCGCCTGCACACCCACCTCACCACCGCCCACCCGGACGCCACCCCCGTCCAGGTCGGCGCCGCCCTCGCCCACACCCGCGCCCACTTCGACCACCGAGCCGCCCTCACCGGCACCACCCGCGCCGAACTCCTCGACGCGGTCGCGGCGGTCGCCCGGGGGGAGGAGGCGGATCAGGTGACCCGGGCCCGCGCCCGCACCGGAAAGACCGTCTTCGTCTTCCCCGGCCAGGGCTCCCAGTGGCTCGGCATGACCCGTGAACTCGTCGCCGCCGAACCGGTGTTCGCCGCCGAGCTCAGTGCCTGCGCCGACGCGCTCGCGCCCTACACCGACTTCTCGCTCGACGAGGTCCTGAACGGGGCGCCCGGCGCTCCCCCGCTGGACCGGGTGGACGTCGTGCAGCCCGCGCTGTTCGCGGTGATGGCGGCACTCGCGGCGCTCTGGCGCCACCATGGCGTGCAGCCGGACGCCGTGGTCGGGCACTCGCAGGGCGAGATAGCGGCCGCGTACGTCGCCGGGGGCCTCTCGCTCCAGGACGCCGCCCGCGTCGTGGCGCTGCGCAGCAAGGCCATCGCGGACATGGCGGGGCGGGGCGGCATGGCGTCGGTGACGGCGTCGCCCGAGCGGCTGCTGCCACTCCTGGAGGACTGGGACGGACTCATCTCCGTAGCCGCCGTCAACGGTCCCTCGTCCATGACGGTCTCGGGGGACCCCGACGCCCTGGACGGGCTTCTCGCCCGCTGCTCGGCCGAGGGCATCTGGGCCCGGCGGATCCCCGTCGACTACGCCTCGCACTCCCCCCAGGTCGAGTCGCTCGAGCAGCGTCTGGCCGAGGTCCTGGCACCGATCGCGCCCCGCTCCGGAGAGGTGGCCTTCCACTCCACGGTCACCGCGGGCGCGTTCGACACCCGCGGCCTCGACGCCGACTACTGGTACCGGAACCTGCGCCGGACCGTGCGGTTCGAGGAGGTCGTCCGCGCGCTGCTCGACCAAGGGCACACCACGTTCATCGAGGTGAGTCCGCACCCGATCCTCACCCTCGCGGTGGAGCAGACCGTGGAGCGGGCAGGGGGCGGGGAGGACGGGACCGGCCGGTCCGCCCCGGCCGTCCTGGGCTCGGCCCGGCGCGAGCGGGAACAGGCGCAGTTCACGGCCTCGCTGGCCGCCGCGCATGCCCACGGGGTGCCCGTGCGCTGGGACGCGATGTTCGACCCGGCCGCCGCGCGTGACGTCGAACTCCCCACGTACGCCTTCGAGTCGACCCGTTACTGGGCGGCGCCCAGGGCCGCCGTGGGCGACGTAGGAACAGCCGGACTGCATTCCACCGGGCACCGGCTCCTGACCGCCGGAGCCGAACTGGCCGACGGCAGCGGGTGGGTGTTCACCGGGCGTGTCTCGCGGGACACCCACGGCTGGCTGGACGATCACGCCGTCTACGGCACGGTCCTGCTGCCGGGCACCGCCTTCGTGGACATGGCCGTCCTCGCCGCCTCGCACGTCGGCTGCGACATGGTCGAGGAGCTGACGCTGGAGGAGCCGCTGGTACTCCCCGACGAGGGCGCCGCCGACCTCCAGGCGTCGGTCGGCGCCCCGGACGGCCGGGGACGACGGCCGGTGGCGGTCCACTCCCGGCCGGCCGACGCGGCGGGCGGCGACGGCTGGACACGGCATGCCGCGGGCTTCCTGGCGCCCGCCCCGGCGCACGGTGGCGGCGCCCCCGGCCCCGTCTCCTGGCCCCCGTCGGGCGCCGACCCGCTGGACGTCGACGGCCTCTACGACCGGCTCGCCGATCGGGGCTTCGACTACGGACCCGTCTTCCGCGGGCTGCGCGCGGCCTGGCGGCGCGACGGTGCGCTCCTCGCCGAGGTGGACGCCGCGACGGCCGACGGCAGCGGGGGCACCGAGGGGTACGAGGTGCACCCGGCCCTGCTCGACGCCGCGTTCCACGCCCAGCTGACCGAACTGGCCGGTGACGGCGGAGGGTCCGGGCAGGCGTGGCTGCCGTTCACCTGGTCCGGGGTACGCGTCATCCGGGCCGGCGCCACACATCTGCGGGTGTCCCTCACCGCACTCGGCGAGGGCACCGTCCGGATGTCCGCGTTCGACGAGGCAGGCGCCCCGGTGGTCACTGTCGACTCGGTCGTGGCCCGCCCGGTGGCCCCTTCCCGCCTGGCCGGCGGGCGCGGTCCGGCCGACTCCCTCTTCCGTGTGGACTGGCAGGCGGCACCGGCCCCGGACCCCGGACCCGTGTCCGGACACTGGGCGGTCCTGGCCGAGGACGGGACGACCGTGGCGCGCCCGGGTGCCGTGAGCGGCTCGGACGCCGGGGCCGGCTCGGACGCCCCCACCGGCTCCGCGGCCGCGCACTTCCCCACCTACCCCGCCCTCTCCGACCTCGCCGGCGCGCTCGACGCGGGCGGACCCGTGCCGGACACCGTCGTCGCGTTCGTGCCTGCGGCCCACGGCAGGCCCACGGCGGAGGCGGCCCGGGCCCGCGCCCACCACACCCTCGCACTGCTGCGCGGCTGGCTGGCCGATGAGCGGTTCGCCGACGCGCGCTTGGTGCTGGTCACCCGGAACGCCGTGGCCACCGCTCCCGGCGCGTCCGTCGCCCCCGACCTCGCGCCCCTGTGGGGGCTGGTGCGTACCGCGCAGTCCGAGCACCCCGGGCGCTTCACGCTCGTCGATCTGGCCGGTGACGCCTCGGAGGATCCTGCACGCCTCCTGCCCCTCGCGCTGGCCGCCGGGGAACCTCAGGTCGCCGTACGCAACGGCGTGCTCCACGTCCCGCGTGTCGTCCGTGTCCGCGGCGCCTCCGGCGGGCCGCTCCCCTTCGACCCGGACGGCACGGTCCTGATCACCGGGGGCACCAGCGGGATCGGCGCTCAGCTGGCCCGGCATCTCGCCGCCGAACGGGGCGCGCGGCATCTGCTCCTGGCCAGCCGTCGCGGCCGGGACGCCGAGGGCGTGTCGGAGCTGACGGCCGAACTGGTCGGCCTCGGCGCCCAGGTCACCGTAGCGGCCTGCGACGTCACGGACCGGCCGGCGACGGCGGCGCTCCTCGCGTCGGTCGACGCCGCGCATCCGCTGACCGCCGTCGTCCACTCCGCGGGAACGCTCGACGACGGCCTTCTGGAGACGCTGACGCCCGAGCGGCTGGACCACGTGCTGCGCCCCAAGGTGGACGCGGCGCTGCACCTGCACGAGCTGACCGAGTCCGTGCCGCTCGCCGCGTTCGTCCTGTTCTCCTCGGTCGCGGGCACCTTCGGCGGCCCGGGGCAGGGCAACTACGCGGCGGCCAACACGTTCCTCGACGCGTTCGCCCAGTGGCGGCGCGCCCAGGGGCTGCCCGCGCTCTCGCTGGCCTGGGGCCTGTGGGAGGAGGCGAGCGACATGACCCGCCACCTCGGGGACACCGAGGTGGCGCAGCTGGGCAGGTCGGGGCTGGCGCCGCTCGCCACCGACGAGGCGCTGCACCTGTTCGACGCGGTGCACGGCGCACAGGACGCGCTGCTGCTGCCCGCCCGGCTCGACCTGGGCGCCCTGCGTGCCCAGGCCCGGGAAGGTTCACTGCCCGGCGTGCTGCGGGCCTTGGTGCCGGCCGCGCAGGGGCTCACGGGCCGGTCGGGCGCGGCGCTGCCCACGCGCCTCGCGGCCGCTCCGCCCGAGGAGCGGGACGCGCTGGTGCTGGCGGCGGTCGCCGCGGAGGTCGCCGTGGTCCTCGGGTACGAGAACTCGGGCGCGGTCGACCCGGAGCGTCCCTTCAAGGAGATGGGCCTGGACTCGCTGGGCGCGGTGCGGCTGCGCAACCGGCTGAGCCAGGTGACCGGGCTCAGCCTGCCGTCCACCCTGGTGTTCGGCCACCCGACGGTTCCGGCGCTCGCCGCGCACCTGCGCACCCTGCTCGACGCGCACGCCGCCGGGAACCACGAGGCGACGGCGCCCGGTGTGCACGCGGATCTGGACCGCCTCGCCGAGCTGCTCCCGTCGGTCGCCGAGACCGACGTGGCGGCGGTGCGCACGAGGCTGCGGTCGCTGCTCGCGGCCCTCGACGACAGAGGCGGCGAGGACGGTGGCGGCCTGCACAGGGAGCGCATCGACGAAGCATCCGCCGACGAGCTGTACGACCTGATCGACAACGACTTGGGGGTGGGCTGAACCATGCCGGACGACGACAAGGCACTGCTGTACCTCAAGCGTGTCACGGCCGAACTGCAGGCCACGCGCCGGCAGTTGAGGCAGGCCGAGCAGCGCGCCCACGAGCCGGTCGCGGTGGTGGGCATGGCCTGCCGCTATCCGGGCGGCGTGTCCTCGCCCGACGAGCTGTGGGACCTGGTGGCCACCGGCCGCGACGTGGTCGCGGACTTCCCCACGGACCGGGGCTGGGACCTGACCCGGCTCTTCCACGACGACCCGGACCACACCGGAACGACGTACGCCAGGGCCGGCGGGTTCCTGGAGGGGGCGACGGAGTTCGACGCCGAGTTCTTCGGCATCGGCCGCACCGAGGCCCTGGCGATGGACCCGCAGCAGCGGCTGCTCCTGCAGACCGTCTGGGAGTCCCTGGAGGACGCGGGCATCGACCCGGGCGGCCTGCGCGGTACGCCGACCGGTGTGTTCGTGGGGACGACGGGCCAGGACTACGCGCAGTTGGCACGGTCGGGGCCGGCCGAGCTGGAGGGCTACTGGGGCATCGGCTCAGCGGGCAGCGTCCTGTCGGGCCGGGTCTCCTACGCGTTCGGCTTCGAGGGGCCGGCCCTCACCGTCGACACGGCCTGCTCGTCGTCGCTGGTGAGCGTCCACCTGGCAGTGCAGGCCCTGCGCAACGGCGAGTGCTCACTGGCCCTGGCGGGCGGCGTGACGGTGATGTCCACACCGGGCGTCTTCACCGAGTTCAGCAGGCAGCGGGCGCTCTCGCCGGACGGCAGGTGCCGTTCGTACGCGGAGGCCGCCGACGGCACCGGCTGGGGCGAGGGAGTCGGGGTCGTCCTGCTGGAGCGCCTCAGCGAGGCCCGCCGCAACGACCACCGCGTCCTCGCCCTCATCCCGGGCACGGCGGTCAACCAGGACGGCGCCAGCAACGGCCTGACCGCACCGAACGGCGGCTCCCAGCAACGCGTGATCAGGCAGGCTCTCGCCGCGGCGCGGCTGCGTCCCGACGACATCGACGCGGTCGAGGGGCACGGCACCGGCACCACGCTCGGCGACCCCATCGAGATCGACGCCCTCGCCACGGTCTACGGCCGCGAACGGACCGCCCCGCACCCGCTGTGGCTGGGCTCGCTGAAATCCAACATCGGGCACAGCCAGGCCGCGGCAGGCGTCGGCGGACTGATCAAGATGGTGCAGGCGCTCCGTCACGAAGTACTGCCCAGGACCCTGCACGTCGACCGGCCCACGCCCAGGGCCGACTGGTCCGGCGGCGGCATCTCCCTGCTGACCGAGGCCACCCCGTGGCACCGCGGCGAGCGGGTGCGCCGGGCCGGGGTGTCCTCGTTCGGCATCAGCGGCAGCAACGCGCACGTCGTGGTGGAGGAGGCGCCGCTCGACGCGTCCCCCGACGCCGGGGCGGCGCCGGAACCGGAGGCCCTGCCGGTGGTGCCGTGGGTGCTGTCCGCCAAGACGCCGGCCGCCCTGCGCGCCCAGGCCCGCCGCCTGCACACCCACCTCACCACCGCCCACCCGGACGCCACCCCCGTCCAGGTCGGCGCCGCCCTCGCCCACACCCGCGCCCACTTCGACCACCGAGCCGCCCTCACCGGCACCACCCGCGCCGAACTCCTCGACGCGGTCGCGGCGGTCGGCGCGGGTGAACTGCCGGGCAACGCCGTACTGGGGGTGGTGGCGCGAGCACGCAAGACCGCCTTCCTCTTCTCCGGGCAGGGGTCCCAGCAGGCCGGCATGGGCAGCGGACTCGCCGCCGCCCACCCGGTGTTCGCCGACGCCCTGGACGCGGCCCGCGCCGAGCTCGACCGGCATCTGGACCTGCCCCTGCGCCAGGTGACGGACGCTCCCGAGGGCACCACCGAGGCGGAGCTGCTGCACCGCACGGACTGGACGCAGCCGGCCCTGTTCGCCCTGGAGGTGGCTCTCTACCGCCTCTTCGAGTCCTGGGGTTTCACGCCGGACTTCCTGATGGGCCACTCGATCGGCGAGCTGTCCGCCGCGCATGTCGCCGGGGTGCTGTCCCTGGCCGACGCGAGCGCGTTGGTCGCCGCGCGCGGCAGGCTCATGCAGGCCCTGCCGGAGGGCGGCGCGATGGTCGCCGTGGAGGCGACGGAGGCCGAGGTCCTGGAGTGCCTGCCCAGCGACGGCCGGCTGGCCGTGGCCGCCGTGAACGGGCCCCGCTCGGTCGTCGTGTCAGGCGCCGCCGATACGCTCACGGCCTGGTTGCGACCATGGCAGGAGCAGGGCCGCCGCACCCGTCGGCTGCGCGTCAGCCATGCCTTCCACTCGCCCCTGATGCGGCCCATGCTCGACGAACTCGCCGCCGTGGCCGGCGGTTTGAGCTATCACGCGCCTGCCGTGCCGATCGTCTCGAACGTGACGGGGACGTTCGCCGACGCGGCCGCCCTGGCCACTCCCGACTACTGGGTCCGCCACGCCGAGCGCCCCGTCCGCTTCCACGACGGGGTACGGTGCCTGGAGGGCGCCGGGGCGACGGCGTTCCTGGAGCTCGGGCCGAGCGGTGTGCTGACCTCGATGACCCGGGACTGCCTGCGCGACCCGGGGTCCGCGGTGCTCGCCGCCGCCCTCGACGGGCGCGCGCCCGAACCCACCGCGCTCATGACCGCGCTCGCCGAGCTGCACACCCACGGGGTGTGCGGCGATCTGGCGGCCGTCCTCCCCCGGGACGCGGCTCGCCGGGTGCCCCTTCCCACGTACGCCTTCCAGCCGCGCCGCCACTGGATCGACGCACCGCAGCCCGTCCGGGGCACGGACCCCGGCCCGTCCGGGGACCAGGCGGCCCCGGCACCGGCCGCACAGGAACAGCCGGAGCGGCCCGGACCGGAGCGAGCGGACCAGGAGCGGGCGGACCAGGAGCGGGACGTCCTCGGGATGGTCCGCACGCAGGTGGCCATCGTCCTCGGCTACGACGACGGCACACCGATCGACCCGGACCGCACGCTGCTGGAGCTCGGCATCGATTCGCTCGGCGCCGTCCGCTTCCAGCGGCGCCTGGTCGCGGTCACCGGCCTCGACCTTCCGGCGACCCTCCTGGTCGACCACCCCACCCCCTCGGCTCTCGCCGAGCACCTGCGGCCACTGCTCGCCCCGAGCCCCCCGAGCGGCCCCGCCGACCTGCTCAGGGACCTGCACCGGCGAGGGCAACTCGGTGACGCAGTGCCGCTGCTGCGAGCCGCCGCCGCGGACCGGCCCGTCTTCGCCACGGCCGAACGGCCTGCGGGACCGGTGGAGTCCGTACTGGTCTCCGACGGCCCCGCCACGCCCGCCGTGGTCTGCGTGCCGTCCTTCCTGGCCGGGTCGGGACCGCACCAGTTCGCCCGGTTCGCCGCCGGATTCACCCGGCGGCCGCGGATGTCCGCGCTCACCCTGCCGGGTTTCGGCACCTCGCCGCTGCTGCCCGGCTCGTGGCGGGCGGCGGTCGACAGCCTGGCCGCCGCCGCGCTGTCCACCGCGGGCGGTGCCCCGCTGGTCCTGGCGGGGCACTCCATCGGCGGCGCTCTCGCGCACGCCGCCGCCGCGTCGCTGGAGCGCGCCGGGCACCGCGTCGAAGGGGTGGTGCTGATCGACACGTACTGGCCCGAGCCCGCGCAGCAGCAAGCGGTGTTCGCCTGGGCGATGGGCCGCATCCTCGACCGGGACGGCGCGCCCGCCGACATCGACGACGCCGGCGTGCTGGCCATGGGCGGCTATCTGGGGCTCTTCGACGACTGGGCCGCCGACCCGCTGGCGGCGCCCGCGCTGCTCGTGACCGCCGAGCGGGGGCCCGACGCGCCCGACGCGGCGGCCTGGCGGCTCTGGCAGGCCGCGGCCACCGTCACGCCCGTCACCGGCGACCACTTCTCGCTCCTCGAGGAGCACGCCGCTCACACGGCACGCACCGTCGAGGACTGGCTTCGAAAGGAACTGTCATGCAGCCCGTCGGCATAGTCGACTTCGGGAGCTATCTGCCGGAGAACGTGGTGGGGCCCGAGTTCTTCCAGGACGGGAGCGCCCCGGTGGACCCGCTCGCCAACACACCGCTGTTCCGTGTGCCTCCCACCCGGCACCACGTCGCCCCCGGCGAACGGGCCGCAGACATGATCGCCAAGGCGGCCCGGCCGGTCTTCGAGCGCCTCGGCAAGGAGCCGGCGGGCCAGGTCGACGTGCTGCTGACGAACGTGCTGCTGCCGGACGAGCCGTTCATGGGCGTCGGTGCCCAGGCCGCGCACGCCCTCGGCATCGATCCCGAGTGGATCGTGGACCTGCACAACGGCGGCTGCGCCTCGTTCCCGTACATGCTCGCGCTGGCCCAGAAGATCATGGCCGACGGAGCGGCACGCACCGCGCTGATCGCCAATGTGCAGAACACCGCGGGCCAGATGTTCGCCCAGTCCGAGGTGCGCAAGCTGTCGCACGCGCCGATCCCGGGCGACGGCTGCGGGGTGGCCTATCTGGAGGCCGGTGCCGGCTCGCCGCTCCTCGGAGTACGGACGCGCAGCATACCGGCGTACTCCGTGGACCTCGGCATCAAGACCCCGGACGGGCGCAAGTACTGGGAGCCGGGGCAGGGCCAGATGGACATCGGTTTCGACGCCGACAAGACGACCGAGATCCTCCAGCGCGGCAACACGCTCGTGCCCGAGCTCGTCGGGAAGCTCTGTTCCGACCTCGGGGAACGGCCGTCCGACATCGACGTGCTCGTCACCAACCAGCCGAACCGGATCTTCCTGAAGAACTGGCGGCAGGCCCTGAAAGTGGACGAGGCACGGCATCTGGACACCTTCGACCGCTACGGGAACCTGTACGGCGCAGCCGTGCCCGTCACCCTCGACCAGGCGGCCCGCGACGGAGTCCTGCGCGACGGCGACCTCGTGGTCATGTCGGGGTTCGCGCACGCCGGTGACTTCGCGGCCGCCGCGGCGGTGCGCTGGACCGGCGCCTCGTGAGCCGGCCGTCCCAGCGGGCCGGGCGGTCCGGCGAGAGCGACCGGTCCGAGGCGGCAGATGGGATCGAGGAGCGGTTCGGTGGTGCGGAACACCTGGGCGGAAAAGAGGAGTTCGACGTGATCGTGGTCGGCGCGCGCTGCGCCGGGGCCACGCTCGGCGCGCTGCTCGCACGCCGCGGTCTGCGCGTCGCCGTGCTCGACCAGGCCACCGAGATCCGCTCGACCCTCTCCTCGAACATCCTCCAGGCCGACTCCCTGGCGTTCCTGAACCGCCTCGGCGTGTGGGAGCGGCTGCGCGCGGCCGGAGTCACCACCATGAGCCACATCGACATGCGCCTGGAGGAGTTCCGCTGCCGGGCCGCGTTCCCGCAGGAGCCCGGCGACGTGGGCGGCGCGGCGTGCATCCGCCGCGAGGTCCTCGACCCGGTCCTGGTGGACGCGGCCCGCTCCTCCGGCGCCGAGGTACGGCTGGGCACCCGGGTCGTCGCGGTGATCCGGGAAGGCGGGCGCGTCACGGGAGTCCGGGCGGTGTCGGGTGGCGTCGAGACGCGGCTGCGGGCCCGCCTGGTGGTCGGCGCGGACGGGCGCAACTCGAAGGTCGCCGAGGCGTGCGGGTCCCGCATGTACCACGTGAGTCCCGGGGAACGCAGCTACTACTGGACGTACTTCGAGGGCTCGGACACCGGTCCGCGGCCGACGTTCGTCTTCCACCGCTGGGGCGACCGGCACATGCTGGGTGGCCCCGCCGACAACGGTCTCTACATCGTGGGGGTCTCCCCGCAGCAGCACGAGCGGGAGAGCTTCCGCGCCGACCTCGACGGCTCCCTGCACGCCCACGCGATGCGCTGCGCGCCGATCGCCGAGGCTCTCGCGGGCGCCACCAGGGTGAGCAGGATCTACGGCATCCGGCGCTTCTTCGGCTACTTCCGCGAGGCGGCGGGCGCCGGCTGGGTGCTGCTCGGAGACGCCGGGCACTTCAAGGACCCGGCGGGCGGGCGCGGTATCGGTGACGCCTTCCACCAGGCGGAACGACTCGCCGACGGGGTCGCCGACGCCATCGGATCGCGCGCCGGGATCGACCGCGCCGTCGCGGAGTTCGGCCGATGGCGGGACCGCACCTATGCCGAGTACTACGGCCTGGCCGCGGACCTCGGCGTGACCGGACCCATCGCGGGCGTCGTCCCGCGGGTCGTGCGCGGGCTGCACGCGCGCGGCCGGCTCGACGGCGTCCTGAACCTGCTGAGCCACCGGTCCTCCGTCCTGGAGGTCCTCACCCCGGCACGGGTGCTCGGCGCCACGGGCGGCCACCTGCTGCGCGCCCCCGGCCAACGCCGCGCCACGCTCGGCGAGCTGGGGCGGCTCGCGACCACCGAGATCCGGCGCAGGAACGCGATGCGCAAACCCGTCTTCCAGAGCAGCCCGGCGCCGACCCCGGCGCAGCAGGACACGCCCGAACCGGAGTTGAGCCGATGACCAGCCTGATCCCGCCCCCCGCCGCGCGCGGCCAACTGCCGCCCCCTGGCGTCGAGCTGGCCTTCGACCAGACGGTGCCCCGCTCCCTCGCCCACCGCAGGCAGATCGGGGAGGTGTTCGTCAGCGACTCCGCACAGGGACCCGACGGCGACTTCCACCTCTCCTTCCAGATCCCGCGTGCGCACAGCCTCTGGTCGGACCGACGCGAGGGCTTCCACGACCCGTTCGCGTCCGCCGAGGCCGCGCGGCAGTCCATCTTCGTGCTGCTGCACCGCCATGTCGGTGTTCCCGTCGGACTGCCCTTCAGCCTCCAGCGCATCAGGCTGCGGGTGACGGACCCGCAGGCGTATGCCAGCGACGGGACGTCGGCGCTCCAGGGATACGTGCACTACCGCGTCGCCGAACGCCAGAGCAAGGGCTCCGACCTGGTGAGCATGGTCCTCGAAGGCGCCATGGAGATCGGCGGACGCCCGGCGATGACCCTGAGCGCGGTGCTCGCCTTCATGTCGCAGGAGGACTACGACATCTTCCGGGCCTTCCAGCGGGCGCAGAAGCCGGTGGCCGACGCCCGCCTGACCCCGGCACGGCGGCTGGACGCCGGCCTGGTGGGGCGCGAGAACCCGCGCAACGTCGTCATCGGACTGCCGGAACAGGGGGCGGGGACGGACGGCGGGCCCGACGACGGCGCGCCCCGCTACCTGCTGGCGGCCGACCCGCACCACCCCGCCTTCTTCGACCACGAGTACGACCACGTGCCGGGCCCCCTGATGGTCGAGGGCATGAGACAGGCCGCCGTGGCCGCGGCCTGCCGGGCCGGGGTGATGGCCACCCCGCACGCCCTCACCGTCGGCTGCGAAGCGGCCTTCCTGGACTTCGCCGAGTTCGAGGCGGACCTGGTCCACGAGGCGGAGGCCGGCGCCCAGGGCGCCGACGGCCGCGTCCCCGTGGCCGTGGTCCTGCGGCAGTTCGGCAAACCGATCGTCGAGGGCCGCATCGACCTGCTTCCCGACGCGGCCCCGCGTCCCCAATCGACCGCGCGAGCGCACGGAGTCTGATCCATGGCAGTTGCACACACAGGTAGAAGCGCAAGCCACCGGCGGCGCGTGGCAGTCGTGGGGGCAGGCATCTCCGGCCTCACCGCTGCGCTCCGCCTCGACCTCCTCGGGTACGACGTCGAACTCGTCGAGGCGGCCGGGGTCCTCGGCGGCCGCTTCGGCCTCGACAAGCTCGGCGACCGGCAGGTCATGACGGGCGGCAAGAACATCGGCCGCCGCTACCACACGTTCCGCTGGTTCACCTCGGAACTCGGCGTGGACGCGTACGAGTCCTTCGGTTACAACGCGTCCCGCATCAAGGACGGCGAGATCCTCACCCTCGACAGCGAGCGGCGGGGCCAGACCCTGAAGAACATCCGGCGGATGGGCTCGGCCCGCGACTTCGCGCGGATGGCGGCGATGGCGGCACGGATCCGCGCCGACGAGCGCAACCGCTTCCTCGGTTCGCGCTACTTCAGCGGCATCTCGCGGCGCCACGACCACGCCCCACTCAGCTCCTTCTTCGGGACCGAGATGACGGACATGCTGGTGCGGCCCATGGTCATCCGCAACAACGGGGCAGAACCCGACGAGGTCTACCCCGGCACGTTCGGCACCAACCTGGCCATGCTGATGGACCATTACGATCAGCTGGCCGGTGGCATCCAGCCGGTCCTGGACGCGTTCGCCAAACGGGTCCCGGTGCGGCTCGGCGCCACCGTGGAAGGCCTGGAGGTCCGCGACGGCAAGGTCACCGGACTGCGCATCTCCGAGGACGGGGCGCCCGCGCGGACCAGCGACTACGACGGCGTGGTGCTCGCCACGCCGGCCTACGCGACAGCCGAGATCGTCCGCTCCGTGCGGCCCGCGCTCGCCCGGCGACTGTCGAACGTGAACTACTTCCCTTCCACCGTGGTGCTCGTCGAGTACGACCGGCCCGTCTTCGGCCACGACGTGCGCGCCCTCGCCATGGACGACGGACCGTGCAGCAACGCCGGTTCGTACGGCATGGAGGAGCGGCACATCGTCCGCTACACGTACAGCGGGCGCGAGGGGCGCCTGACCGACCACAGCCCGGAGAACATCGACCGGCTGACCGGTGAGGCCGAGGAGCGGCTGGTGAAGTACCTGGGAGCGCCTCGCGCCGAGCGCGTCAACCTCCTGGTCAAGCACTGGGAAGCGGCCTACAGCGGCTACCTCCCGCACCACGCCGACTTCCTCGCCGAGGTACGGGAGAGTGTCGCGGGCATAGCGGGCCTGGAACTCGCGGGCGACTACATCCAGGGCGTATCCATCGAGGCGTGCGCCCGGACGGGCCGTGCCGCGGCCGGCCGGCTGGCCGCGCACCTCACCTCGCCCTCGGCACCCGCTCCGGTGGCGGCGTGAGCGCCCCGGCCGACTGGGCCGTGGTCACCGGTGCCTCGTCCGGCATCGGCGAGCACCTCGCCCGGGGCCTGGCCGCGCGCGGGTACGGGCTGTGGCTCGTCGCCCGCTCCACCGACGCCCTCGAAGCACTCGCCAAGGAGCTGCGTGACCGGCACGGAGCGCCGGTGCGCGTGCGGACCTGTGATCTCGCGGACCCGGCCGCGCGTCGGGCACTCGAAGAGGAGCTGGCCGGGCAGCCGGTCTCCGTGCTCTGCGCCAACGCGGGCTTCCCCACGTGCGGGCCCTTGGCCGAGAACGACCCCGCCCAGGAGAGCGCCGAGGTCCAGGTCAACGTCGTCTCGCTGCACGCGCTGACGCAGGCGCTGCTGCCCGGCATGCTGGCCCGGCGGCGCGGCGGGATCCTGGTCACCGGCTCGACCGCGGGCTGCCAGCCCGTGCCGACCGCGGCCACCTACTCGGCCAGCAAGGCCTTCGCCAACACCTTCGCCGAGTCGCTGCACGTCGAACTGCGCGGCACCGGGGTGAGCTGCACCCTGCTCGCCCCCGGCCCCGTACGCACCAACTTCTACTCGGTGGGCGGCATGTCACGGCTCCAGGAGCGGAAGTTCCTGGCCTGGCTGACGCCCGAGCGGGTCGCCGAGGCGGGCCTGCGCGGTCTGGCGCAGGGGCGCCGCGTGGTGGTCCCGGGGCCGGTCGCCAAGGCCCAGTACCTCGCGGGCCGTCACACGCCGCGTCCCGTGCTCTTCCCCGTGCTGCGCGCGGCGGTGCTGCCCGTCTTCCGCAACGCCCGAAGCGGCTCCCGCAGGCGCCCCATCAGTCGGTACTCCCCACTTCCGTAAACGAGAGGCACAGGTAAATGGACGGCAGAAAACACCGGTGGTTCATCCTCGGGGCGTCGCTGATACCGCTGGTCGCGGTGTTCGGCGCCATGGCCCTGCTGTGGAACGAGATCTTCAGCTGGTCGGACGTGGTGGTCCTGATCATCATGTACGCGGTCTCCGGCTTCGGTATTTCGGCCGGTTACCACCGGATGCTCACCCACCGCTCGTTCGAGACGTACAAGCCCATCCGCGTCGCCCTGGCCACCGCCGGGGTGATGGCCGGGCAGGGTCCGCCGCTGATCTGGGCGGCGCACCACCGCAAGCACCACCGCGTCGCCGACAAGCCCGGTGACCCGCACAGCCCCCACCTGGACTTCGAGCCGGGCTTCAAGGGCACGATGGCCGGTCTCTGGCACGCCCACCTGGGCTGGCTCTTCGACGTCGATCTCAGCTCCGAACCGATGCGCTACTGCCCGGATCTGGTCCGCGAGAAGCCGCTGCGCTGGCTGAGCGAGAACCTCGTCCTGGTCACCGCCTCCAGCGTCGTACTGCCCGGCCTCATCGCCTACGCCATCACCGGCGGCGACTGGCAGGCCGGCCTCACCGGCATGCTCTGGGGCGGCCTGGTCCGCATCTTCCTGATCAATCACATGACCTACGCGGTCAACTCCGTCGGCCACGTCTTCGGCCGCCGCCGCTACGAGACCACCGACCAGTCACGCAACGTCGCCTGGCTCGCCATCCCTTCGTTCGGCGAGGCCTGGCACAACAACCACCACGCCTTCCCGCGCTCCGCCCGCCACGGCATGAAGTGGTACGAGATCGACCTCTCCGCGATCCTCATCTGGAGCCTGGAGAAGACCCACCTCGCCTGGAAGGTCGTGCGCATCGACCCCGAACGCATGGAGATGCGCGAGGCGGGCGTCAGCCGCGTCCAGGCGGCCTCCCTGGACAAGAGGGAACTTCTGGAGACCCAGCAGAACATCGCGCCCATGGCGGAGCGCCGCCGCGAGGCCCGTGAGGCCGACGCCTCGCTGGTGGACGTGGAATAGCCCGGCCCGCCGGACGAGCAGACGAGTAGACGGGGATCACGTACATGGAGTTCTTCCGCGCCCTGACCAACGGGGCTTCGCACGGCGTGCTGCACGAGTGGACGGGCGAGGAGTTCGAGCACACGCCCTGGCGCGACGTCGTCAGGGACGCTCACGGCATGGCCGCCGAGCTCCGCACCCTCGGCGTCGGGCCGGGCACCCGGGTCGCCGCCATCCTCACCAACACACCCGACACCGTCCGCGGCCTGCTGGCGATCTGGCTGGCCGGCGGCGCGGTGGCCTCGCTGCCGCTGCCCACCCGCGGCCAGAGCCAGGAGGCGTACGGCGAACAGCTGGTGGCGCTCTCCGCGCGGCTGGACCCGACGCTGCTCCTGGTCGACGACTGGCTGACCGCCATGGTCCCCGCGGAGCTCGGCAAGGAGCTGCCGGTCCGAGGCTGGACGGCGCTGCGCGGCGGGGGACGCATCGAGCCGAGCCCGCCGGGCCGGGACGACGTGGCCTTCATCCAGTACTCGTCGGGGTCCACCAGTACCCCCAAGGGCTGCGCGCTGACCACCCGCGCCATCGAGCAGCAGTTGGAGATCATCCTGCACCTGACCGGCGGTCGCCCCGGCGCCGACACGGTCGCCTCCTGGCTGCCGCTCTCGCACGACATGGGCATGTTCGGCTGTCTGCTGTACTCGTGGGCGTACGATTTCGACTTCGTGCTGTCGTCGCCCGACCGGTTCGGGATGGCGCCGCGTACCTGGTTCCGGGACATGTCGGAGTACGGGGCGACCATGACGGCGGGCACGAGCACCGCCGTGTACCTCGCGGCGCGGGCGCAGGGCCGGGGGGCGCTCCCCAAGGAGCTGAAGCTGCGGGCGGCCGTGATCGGGGCGGAACGTGTCGACTGGGACACGCTGGCGGCGGCGACGGAGAAGTTCCGGCCGTTCGGTCTGTCCGACACCGCGTTCCAGCCCGCCTACGGCATGGCCGAGGCGACGCTCGCGGTGACCGGGAAGCCGTGGGACCAGGCGCCCAAGGCGCTCCGCTTCGACGGTCCCGCGCTCGTCGAGGGCTCGGTGGTCGAGGTCGAGCCCGACCATCCGAAGGCAGTCAGGCTGGTCTCCAACGGCCTGACGCTGCCCGGGGTGTCGGTCCGGGCGGGCAGCGGCGGCGGCATCTCGGAGATCCTGGTGTCGTCACCGAGCCTGGCCGAGGGCTACTACGGGGACCCCGGGCGCACCGCCGCGCGGTTCCAGGACGGCTGGCTGCACACCGGCGACCTCGGCTTCGTGCGCGACGACGAGCTGTACGTCCTCGGGCGGGTCGACGACATGCTCTCGGTGGGCGGCCGGAAGGTCTACGCCTCCGAGATCGAGTCGGCGGTCGACTCCCTGAAGAACGTCCGCAAGGGCTGCGCCGCCGTCGTCGACGCGGGCGACTCGGGCATGTCCCGGCTCGTGCTCATGGTGGAGCCCCAGGGCAACCCGAAGGACTTCCGGCCGATCGCCGAGGAGGCCGCCTCGCTGGCCCTGGAGAAGGCGGGGGTCGCGCTCGCGGAGTGCCTGTTCCTGGCGCGAGGAGTGCTCCCCAAGACGCCCAGCGGGAAGATCCAGCGGTTCCGCTGCCGCGCGCTGCTCGACGACGGTCGGCTCGTGCCCGTGGCGCGGGTGACGTTCGCCTGACGGGCACGGGGCGGTGAGGGGACCGGCTCCGCCTGCCCCGCCCCGATCCGCCCGTCCGCCCATGTCCGGAAGACCGCGCGAGGAGACAACCGGCGATGAGCCACTACAAGTCGCATCTCAGGGATGTGGAGTTCAACCTCTTCGAGGTCCTCGGCCGCGCAGAGGCGTACGGCCGCGGCGCCTTCGCGGGCACCACGCCCGAAACCGCCCGCGATCTCCTGGGCGAGGTCGAGCGCCTGGCCGTCCACGAGCTCGCGGACTCCGCCGTCGAGGCGGACCGCACCCCGCCGATGTACGACCCCGGGAAGCGCACGGTGTCGCTGCCGGATCCCTTCAAGAAGGCGTACGCCCGCTGGACGGAGTCCGGCTGGCACCTGATCGACCTGCCCGAGTCGCTCGGCGGGGCCGGTGTGCCGCCGTCGCTGCGCTGGGCCGTCGCCGAGCTGGTGCTGGGGGCCAATCCGGCCCTGTACATGTACCAGGCGACCGCCGGCTTCGCGAGCGTGCTCGACCGCCTCGGCACGGAGGAGCAGCGCAGGCTGGCCCGGCTGCTCGTGGGGCGGGCATGGGGCGCGACGATGGTCCTCACCGAGCCGGAGGCGGGCAGTGACGTGGGCGCCTGCCGGACCAGGGCCGTCCGGCAGGCGGACGGCAGCTGGCACATCGAGGGCGTGAAGCGGTTCATCACCTCCGGCGAGCACGATCTGTGCGAGAACATCCTGCACTTCGTCCTGGCCCGCCCCGAGGGGCACGGCCCCGGCACCAAGGGGCTCTCCCTGTTCCTGGTCCCGAAGTACCGCGTGGCCGACTGGGAGACCGGGGAACTCGGCGAGCGCAACGGTGTGTTCGCCACTTCGCTGGAGGACAAGATGGGCCTGAGGGCCTCCGCCACCTGCGAGCTCACCTTCGGCGCCGAGAGCCCCGCGGTCGGAGTGCTGCTCGGCGAGCGGCACGACGGCATCCGGCAGATGTTCCACATCATCGAGCAGGCCCGGATGATCATCGGCACCAAGTCGATGGCGACGCTCTCCACCGGCTACCTCAACGCTCTGGAGTACGCCAAGGTCCGCACC
This sequence comes from Streptomyces sp. NPDC052301, assembly GCF_044593395.1. NCBI lineage: Bacteria > Bacillati > Actinomycetota > Actinomycetes > Kitasatosporales > Streptomycetaceae > Streptomyces > Streptomyces sp. NPDC052301. The sequence continues at coordinate 538,131 of NZ_JBIUBE010000002.1, forward strand.
CAGGGCAGCGATCTGACCGCTCTCGCGGACAAGTCGGCTCCCCGGGTGCCCATCCTGCGCCACCCCGAGGTGCGCCGCTCGTTGCTGCTGCAGAAGGCGTACGCCGAGGGGCTGCGCGCCCTCGTCCTGCACACGGCCACCGTGCAGGACCGGATCGCCGAGGCGGAGGCGACGGGCACCCGCGACGACGCGGCGCACGCCCTCAACGACCTGCTCCTCCCGATCGTCAAGGGCTACGGCTCCGAGAAAGCCTACGAGCAGCTGGGACACGCCCTGCAAACCCTCGGCGGATCCGGGTACACGAAGGACTTCCCCCTGGAGCAGTACATCCGCGACACCCGGATCGACACGCTGTACGAGGGCACCACCGCGATACAGGGCATGGACCTCTTCTTCCGCAAGATCGCGAGGGATCAGGGCGGGGCGCTCACCGCCCTCCTCACCGAGGTGGAGAAGACCGCCGCGGACGCGCCGGAGAGCGGCGACCTCGCCGAGGCGCACGCGCTGCTCGGCCGTTCCGCGGCCCACCTGCAGGCAATGGCGACCGGGCTCGGCGGGCACCTCCTCGCGTCCCTGACGGACCCTTCGGCCATCTATCAGGTGGGGCGCGGTACGACCCGGCTGCTGATGGCGGCGGGCGACGTCCTGGTGGCCTGGCTGCTGCTGCGGCAGGCGGGAGTGGCGGCCGAGCGCCTGGCCGACCCCACGGTCCGGGCACGTCGGGCCCAACGCTCCTTCTACCAGGGGAAGGTGGCGACGGCGGTGTTCTTCGCCCAGGAGGTGCTCCCGCTGGTCGCCGCCCAGCGGGAGATCGCCGACCGCGAGGACGGCGTCCTCATGACGCTGGACGAGGACGCCTGGTAGGCCGGCGCGGGGTTTCGTCAGGCGGTCGCGTGCCGCCGCGCGGCCCCGGCCTCCTCGGCCACCGTCCGGATGACGTCGAGGAGGGGCGCGCGGTCCTCGCGGAAGTAGAAGTGACCGCCCGGCAGGGCCAGCCGGCGAGTGATGCGGTCCAGGTGCCGGGCCCAGCCCGCGCTCTCGACGACGAGGCGGTCCTGCTCCCCGGTGCCGCACAGCAGTGTCGCCGGGACGTCCAGCGGGGGCTCCGGCTCGTGGACGTACGTCTCGAAGACGCTGATGTCGGCGCGGAGCGGGCCGAGGACCAGTCGGCGCAGCCGCGCGTCCGCGTGCACCTGCTCGGGCAGCGGGCCCCAGCGCGCCTCGGCCGCCGTGATCAGTTCCTCGTCGGAGAGGGTGTGCAGCGACCCGGCCGGTCCGCCGGTGCCGAAGGTGTGCGGCGCGGGGCAGGAGGACAGGATCAGATGCTCGGGCAGATCGCGTCCCTCGCGGCGCAGCGCCCTCGTCGTCTCGTACGCCACGAGGCCGCCGAAGCTGTGGCCGAGCAGCACATAGGGCACGGTGAACGCGGACTGGGAGACCAGGTCGGCGACGAGGGGGCCGATCGCGGTGTGCGCGGGCTCCGCGCGACGCGTGGAGCGGCCGGGCAGCTGTACACCCCACAGCTGCACCTCCGTCAGTTCTTCGGCCCACATCAGGTATTCGGCGCTGGAGCCGCCCGCGTGTGCGAAGACGTAGACGTTCAGCGGTGCTTGGGGGCGCTCACGGCGGCGGACCAGCCAACGCGCCGGTCGTGTACGGGGATCCATGGGTACCTCGGTACGGTGAGGGGCGGCAACGGCCACCGACCGGACCGTCACGGGATCACCAGGTCTACCATCACGCGCCGACGGGGCGTGGACCATCACCGGTCTCCTCCGATCGCAAAGAGTCGTGACGAACTCCCGGTGATCGTCACGCCAGGAAGCTCAGACGCACCTTGCGCTCGGGATTGTCCTTGTTGGTGTCCACCAGGCACACCGACTGCCAGGTGCCGAGTTCCAGGCGTCCGGCGATCACGGGGAGGGTGGCGTACGGCGGGACGACGGCCGGCAGGACGTGGTCGCGGCCGTGGCCGGGGCTGCCGTGCCGGTGCTGCCAGCGGTCGTCGGCGGGAAGCAGGGTGTGCAGGGCGGCGAGGAGGTCGTCGTCGCTGCCGGCTCCGGTCTCGATGACGGCGATCCCGGCGGTGGCGTGCGGGACGAAGATGTTGAGCAGCCCGTCCCGGTCGGCCGCGGCCTCGCGCAGGAAGTCCTCGCAGTCACCGGTGAGGTCGACGACCCGCTCCCGGGAGCCGGTGGTGACGTGCAGCATGCGGGTGGTGAAGGTGTCTGGCATGCCCCCATCCTGACCCCGCGCACGATTTCACACCCGACGGCACGACCGATGGCGGAGGTCTACCGGTTCGGCGAGGGGCCGTTCCCGAGCCGGCCGTGCGGAGGCGGCTGGAGCGCGCCGGGCCTCCGCGGGAGGTGCGCCGCTGGTGGTGTCGCCTCGTCTCGACGCGTCAGCGCCGAACTGGCGCCAGGGGCGGCACCGTTCCGGTCCTTCGAGGGCGCCTCACCGTGAGATGCGGGCTTCGATGCCGTCGAGCAGGAAGTCGAGGCCGATCCGGAAGGTGTGGTCGGCGTCCAGGTGGGCGGCATCGCGGACCACCGTGGCCAGCGCGGGGAACCGGCCGGTGGCGAAGGTCCGCTCCAGATAGGGCCCGAGTGAGGCCTGCCAGCGCTTCTCGTCCAGCCCGGTGGCCCGCTCGGCACGTCGCTCGGCGACCTCCCGACGCACCGCGCCGATCGCGTACGCCTTGACCGCCGCGACCACCGGCATGACGGCGTCCACGTCGACGCCGCCCAGTGCGGCCACCACGCTCTCCCCACTGGCCAGCGCGTGCGGCCCGAGCTGGGGTCGGCCACCCAGGAGATCGGCGAGCCATTCGTGCTCGTGAGCCGCGTGCCGAATGGCTTCGGCAAGAGACCGGAGCACCTCCCGCCAGCCGTCTCCGGCCGGCCGGATCTCTGCGTGGACCGCGTCGACCATGAGGTCGAGCAACTCCTCCTTGCCGGCGATGTAGCCGTACAGCCGCATCGGACGGACGTCCAGCGCGGTGGCGACCTTGCGCAGCGACACCGCGTCCAGGCCGTCCGCGTCGGCCAGCTGGATCGCCGCTCGCACGATCTGTTCCCGGCTCAACGGGGCCGGCACGGGTCGATTCGGTGGCTCCGGCCTCTCCCACACCAACATGGCGCTCACGATACACCGCATCGGTCGATACACTGTATCGGTCAGTACGGTGTATCGAAGGGGGACCACCATGACCATTGCCGTCGTCGGAGCCGGCCTCGGCGGCCTGGCTCTCGCCCGTGTGCTGCACGTGAACGGCATGGATTGCGTCGTGTATGAACGTGAATCGTCACGTGGTGCGCGCGGTCAGGGCGGCATGCTCGACATCCACTCCGGCCAGCGGGCGCTGCGCGAGGCCGGCCTGATCGACCAGTTCTTCGCGATCGCCCGCGGTGAAGGCCAGGACATGCGTCTTCTCGAACCGGATGGCACCCTGCTGCTCCAGGAGGACACGCCCGACGGCGCCCCGCTCGAGCGACCCGAGGTCGACCGCGCCGATCTGCGCAACCTGCTGCTGGATTCCCTCCCCGAAGACGTGGTGCGCTGGGGGCACGCGTTCCGATCCGCCGACAACGGTCTGCTGCACTTCGCCGACGGCAGCAGTGCGACGTACGACCTGCTGGTCGGCGCGGACGGCGCGCAGTCCCGGGTCCGCGCGCTGCTCACCGACGCCCGCCCGGCGCACATCGGGCAGAACGTCGTCGAGGTCGGCATTCCCGATATCGACCGCACGCACCCCGACCTCGCGGCGATGGTCGGGCGCGGCAACTACTGGGTGCTCGGCAACGGACTGTCCCTGGCGGCGCAGCGCAACGGCGACGGCCGCGTTCGCATCGGCATCAGCTTCTACAACACCGCCGAGGACTGGTTCGCTACCAGCGGGATCCCGTTCGACGACCCGGCCGCCGCCCGGGCGCGGCTGATCGACCTGCTCCCCGGCTGGGACTCACGGTTCACCGCGCTGATCGCGGCCTGCGACGACACGATCGTGCCGCGGTCGATCACCGCTCTCCCGGTCGGCCTGACCTGGCCGCCGACGCCAGGTGTCACACTGCTCGGCGATGCCGCGCACCTGATGCCGCCGGTGGGACAGGGCGCCAACATGGCGCTGCTCGACGGCGCCCTGCTCGGTCTCGCGCTGGCCGCGCACCCGGACGACTTTCCCGCCGCCGTCAAGGAATACGAACGCGAGATGTTCCGACGCACCGGCGCTGCCGCCCGGATGTCCGCGGACATGCAGGAGCTGCTGACGTCGCCGGACGCCGCCCAGAAGATGCTCGCGTTCTTCCGGCCCGGCTGAAGTCGACCGGATACGGCCAGGCGACCGGCCGCGGCAGCCGCCGCGGCGCTTGCTGGGGCAGGCGGATGGGACAGGCCAGATGCGGACCTGCAACTGAGCGGCCGGGAAGATCCGCACCCTGCATCCTGTTGGTAGAAGCGTGAACGAACTGCGCGAGGTCGAGGTCGTCGTCATCGGCGCCGGTCAGGCCGGGCTGTCCAGCGCCTACCATCTGCGGCGCACCGGCTTCGCGCCGGACCGTGACTTCGTGGTCCTCGACCACTCCCCCGGGCCGGGCGGCGCCTGGCAGTTCCGGTGGCCCTCGCTGACCTACGGCAGGGTGCACGGGATGCACGCGCTGCCCGGGATGGTACTGGCGGACGCGGACCCGGAGCGTCCGTCGGCGGAGGTGATAGCCGAGTACTTCGACCGGTACGAGCGCGCCTTCGACCTGCGGGTGCGACGGCCGGTGGACGTACGGGCGGTGCGCGAGGGGGACGGCACCCGGCTGCGGGTGGAGACCTCGGCCGGCACCTGGTCCACCCGGGCGCTGATCAACGCGACCGGCACCTGGGACCGGCCGTTCTGGCCCCGGTACCCCGGCCAGGAGACCTTCCGTGGGCGGCAGTTGCACACCGCGCAGTACGCCGGGCCGGAGGAGTTCGCCGGACAGCGGGTCGTGGTGGTGGGCGGCGGCGCCTCGGGCACCCAGCACCTGCTGGAACTTGCCCCCCATGCGGCTGCCACCACCTGGGTCACGCGGCGGCCTCCCGTGTTCCGCGAAGGTCCGTTCGACCAGGAGGCGGGCCGGGCCGCGGTCGCGCTGGTGGAGGAACGGGTGCGCCACGGGCTGCCGCCGCGCAGTGTGGTCTCGGTCACCGGGCTGCCCCTCGACGGCGCGATCCGGCGGGGCCTCGCGGACGGGGTGCTGGACCGGCAACCGATGTTCGACCGGATCACCCCGGAGGGCGTGGCGTGGGACGACGGCCGGCAGGTGGCCGCCGATGTCATCCTGTGGGCCACCGGGTTCCGGGCCGCGCTCGACCACCTCACTCCGCTGCGGCTGCGTGAGCCGGGCGGCGGGATCCGGCTCGAGGGCACCCGGGTGGTGGCCGACCCGCGTGTCCACCTCGTCGGCTACGGCCCCTCGGCCAGCACCGTCGGCGCCAACCGGGCCGGACGCGCCGCAGTCCGGGACATCAGGCGGCTGCCGGCCGAGGAGCCGGTCGCCGCGTGACGCCCCGTCGGCTCAGCGGACGGCGGGCGGCGAGGACGCCGGGGACTGCTCCGGGGACTGCTCCGGGGAGTGCTTTGGGGACTGCTCCGGGCTCTGCGACGCCGTCGCGCTCTGGCGCAGGGCGTTGAACTCCGCCACGTTGCGCAGGTGCGTCGCATAGTCGGTGGTGAAGCGCGTGTCCCCGGGCTTGACCGTGACGAAGTACAGCCAGTCGCCCGGTGTCGGGTTCATGGCGGCCCGCATCGCGTCCTCGCCGGGGTTGTCGATCGGTGTGGGCGGCAGGCCCATGTGCTGGTACGAGTTGTAGGGGCTCTCGATGCGGGTGTCGTCCTCGGTGGTGCGCAGGGTGGTGCGGTTCAGCGCATAGTTGATGGTGGAGTCCATCTGCAACGGCATCCCGTGCTCCAGCCGGTTGAAGACGACCCGGGCGACCTTGCCCATGTCCTCCTTCGTCGCCGCCTCGGCCTGGACGATGCTGGCGACGGTGACGATCTGGTGCAGGCTCATGGCGTTGCGCTGCGCGCCTGCCGCGACCGGCGCCCCGCCGAACTTCTTGTTGGCGGTGTCGACCATGAACCGCAGCAGGGACTCGGGCGTCGTGCCCTTCGGGAGCGGGTACGTCGCCGGGAAGAGGAAGCCCTCGGGGTTGCCGTGGGCGTCGCCGGGCAGCTTCAGCCCGGCCTTGCCGATGGATTTGACGGTGCTGCCCGGCCGCAGCTTCAGGGCCCTGTCGATCCCGTCGTAGACCTGGCTGGCGCGCCAGCCCTCCGGGACGACCATCGTGGCGGTCGGCGCCTTTGCCGGCTTTCCGCCCATCGTCAGCAGTGGCACCGCCACGGCGGTACCGGCCACGACGGCGCCGGTCACGAGGAGGGCGAGTCTGCCCCGACGGGTCAGTTGGATCGTGCTCCGTGGCGGAAATTTCATCTGCATGCGGGCACGGTAATACGCATATCGTCATAAACCCGGCATTAACCCTACGTATCGTCAGCTTGTCGGCTCCAACTGGGCGTCGCGGCGCACCAGGGCGGCGTATCGCCCGTCCAGTTCCAGCAGCTCCTCGTGCGTGCCCCGTTCGGCTACCCGCCCGGCGTCCAGGACCACGATCTGGTCGGAGCCGCGGACGGTGGACAGACGGTGGGCGATGGTGATGGTCGTCCGGTCGGCCGACAGGGCGTCGATGGCTTCCTGGACGGCGGCTTCCGTGCGGGTGTCGAGCGCGCTGGTCGCCTCGTCCAGGATGAGGACCGGCGGATCGCGCAGGATGGTGCGGGCTATGGCGAGGCGCTGCTTCTCACCGCCGGAGAAGCGGTGACCCCGCTCGCCGACGACGGTGTCGTAGCCGTCGGGCAGGGCGGCTATGTGGTCGTGGATCTGGGCCGCCTTGGCCGCCGCGTGCAGCTCCTCGTCGGTGGCGTCCGGCTTGGCGAAGCGCAGGTTGTCGGCGACGGAGGCGTGGAAGAGGTACGTCTCCTGCGAGACGACACCGACCGCGCGGGCGAGCGTGTCGAAGTCGAGGTCGCGGACGTCGGTGCCGTCCAGGGTGACACGGCCGGCGGTGACGTCGTAGAGCCGGGGCACGAGATAGCCGAGCGTGGACTTGCCCGCGCCGGTCGGACCGACGACGGCGAGGCTGCGGCCGGCCGGGACGGTGACGTCGATACCGTCGAGGACGGGGCCGCCCTTGTCGTCGTAGCGGAACCCGACCCCCTCGAAGCGGACTTCGCCCTTGACCGGGTCGAGACGGACCGGCCGCTCGCGCTCGGTGATGTCGACGGGCAGGTCCAGGTATTCGAAGATGCGCTGGAAGAGCGCGAGCGAGGTCTGGATCTGGACGCCGGTCGCGAGCAGGCTGACGGCCGGGCGGAACAGACCCTGCTGGAGAGAGACGAAGGCGACGATGGTGCCGAGGGAGACCTTCGGGCCGCCGAGCTGGAGCGCCAGCCCCGCGGTCCAGTAGATGACGGCGGGCATCGCGGCCATGACAATGGTGATGACCGCCATGCGCCAGCGACCGGCCATGTTGGAGCGCACCTCGAGGTCGACCAGGCGCTCGGACTCCTCGGCGAAGGACGCGGTCAGCGAGTCCGAGCGGCCCATCGTCCTGCCGAGCAGGATGCCGCTGACGGAGAGCGACTCGGTGACGGTGGCCGCCATCGCGGCCATCTGTTTCTGCCGCTGGGTGGTGATCCGCTTGCGTTCGTTGCCCACGCGGCGGCTGATCCACACGAACACCGGCAGCAGGACCATCGAGACGATCGTGAGCCGCCAGTCGAGGGCGGTCATCGCGACGATCGTGGCGACCACGCTGGTGGCGTTGGAGACCAGGGAGGTGGCGGTGGAGGTGACGGTCGCCTGCATGCCGCCGATGTCGTTGGCTATGCGGGACTGCACCTCGCCGGTGCGCGTGCGCGTGAAGAAGGCGAGCGACATGCGCTGCAGGCGTCCGTAGACGGCGGTGCGCAGGTCGTGCATGACGCGCTGGCCGACGGTGGTCGAGATCAGTGTCTGCAGCACGCCGAAGACGCTGGAGAGGACGGCGCTGAGGATCATGCCGAGCGCGAGCAGGCTCAGCAGGCCGGTGCGGCCCTGGGGGATCGCGACGTCGAGGGTCTCCTTCAGCAGGAACGGTGTCGCCACCGAGACCAGTGAGGAGGCGCCGACCAGCAGGCCGACGATCGCCAGCCGCGCGCGGTAGGGGCGGAAGAGCTTCAGGATGCGGCGCACCTGCCGGGGCTGTTCCTTGGCGTCGGCAGGCGGGGTCCAGGAGGGTTCACGGTCGGGATGCATGGGCTCCTACGGAGGTGAACGGGCGCCGGACAGGAACGGCCGACGATGACGGAACGGATCGTAGCTCATTGTTACCTATACTCACAATGAACGGCATCCTGATATTGTTCCCGCATGACCACCCCGGATTCCGACGGCCTGCTCGCCGAGCAGTTGCTGCGGCTGACCCGCCGGGTGCACCGCATCCAGAAGCGCCATCTGGAACGGCGCGACCTGGGCGTCACCCCGGCCCAGTCCCGGCTGCTGCGCACCCTTGCGCACTACGGCTCACCGCCGCGCATGGCCGATCTCGCCGAGCGCCTGGAGGTGGTGCCGCGCGCCGTGACGACGCTGGTCGACGGGTTGGAGGCGAGCGGAAAGGTACGGCGGGTGGCGGACCCGGCGAACCGGCGCGTGACCCGGATCGAGCTGACGGACGAAGGACGCACGACCCTGCGCGAGCTGCGCGGCGCGCGCCGCTCGGCGGCCGAGGAGATCCTCGCCCCGCTCACGGAGAAGGAGCGCGAGGTGCTCGGCGTCCTGCTGGACAGCTTGATCGACGGGGACACGGCCAAGCCCTGCTGACAGGGGGCGCGTGGCCTCGCACGGGTGAGTCTGATGCCGAATACGCCGCAAAGCGGAGAGCCGCGCTGCGACAGGTGATTCCGGCGGCCCATCCCGCAACCGACGCCGAACTGTGGTCACGAGAGAGCTCCACGAAGTCGGCCCTGGTGGGTCTGCTGTCGCTCTGACGGTTCGGATCAGACTGAAGGGGTCGATCACCGGAATCGGTCCCACAGCGGTTCAGTCGGCCAGGATGGCAGTACAGGCACAGGTCTCCCGGTGATCACAGAGCGTCGCAACTCCGTGATCACCAGGCCCTGTGCCTCATCCGCGCGGCCTCTTACTCCGGCCTCTTACTGCGGGGCGGCGCGGCGGGGCGCGGCGCGGCGAAGTCAGCAGCCGTCGCGGTCCTCCGTCAGCACCCCCTGAACCGTGGTCAGCGAGCGGTCGTAGCAGCCGTCCGAGCCGTGGCGGCGGTATCGCTCGGTCGACGTACCGATCGCGTGCCGCTGGTCGCGCGGGACATCGACGGTGTACGCGGCGTCGCCGCTGTAGGTGTCGTCGAACCGCGACCACGCGGTGCGCCGCCCGTCCCGCAGTTCCACGGCCGCCGCCCGGTCGCCGAGGGTCAGCACGGTGCGCAGGCGGTTGTCCGCGCCGACGGTCGTGGCACCGTTCATCGTGTACGTCCGGTGCGTGTGCGTCGTCTTCGCGGGGCCGTGACCGCCGACGGTGACCGTCTCGTCGTCGGTCCAGGTCGCGTCGAGTCCGTCGGTGTTCTCGCCGTCGGTCCAGCGATGGACGGAGGTGGCGGCGAGGGTGCGGGTGACGGTCGTGGTCACACGTCCGTGTGAAGTGTCGAGATATCCGGAGACGGTGAGCCGGTGCCCGGCCTCGGTGTGCACGCGGTTCTCCGAACCGGGCGTGTAGGTGGAGGAGTTCGCGAGGTCACTCGCCCTGTCGCCGGTGAGCCCGCCGGTGACCCGGGCGCGGTGGGCGTCCTGCCAGACGAGCACGTTCACCGGGGCGCTCCAGCCCGTCTGCCCCGCGGGCACGCCGACGACGGACACCTCGACGCGGTGCGGGCGGCCGTCGTCGAGGAGGCCGGCGAAGGGCGTGAGGTCGTACTCGATCGGCCGCACGTCGAAGGCGTGCGGGGCCGGTACCACGTACCAGAGGAAGGGGTTGGACCAGCCGCCGGTCCACACGTTCGGGAACGGCGCGGCGATTCCCGCGAGTCGGCCGTCGACCTTGATCTGCACCTCGCGGTAGGGCCCGTGGTCGGCCTTGCAGGAGTACGACGCCGGGTCGGCCACGGTCAGGTACCAGAACTCCTCGCACCCACCGCCGGACCCGGTCGCGTACACCTCGGCGACGATCCGCTCGCTGTTGCGCGGGGTGGTGAGGGTGGCGCCGTCGGGAGTGTCGGCGAGGGTGAGCACACGGTCGGGGGTCCGCTCCGCGGGGCGTCCCGCGTAGAAGGTCAGGGTGACGTGCACGTCGATGACGCCGGTGTACGTGTCGTCCACGACGTTGCCGATCAGCATCTCGACGTCCCGCGCGCTGCGGAAGGTGTCGCTGTAGCGGGTGACGTCCTTCTCCACGTGCCACTCGATGCCGTCCGGCGAGGGCTCCGGGGTGGAGGTGCGCAGGACCTCCACCCCGCCCACATGCAGATAGCCCAGCCTGTCGTACTGACGGCCCTTCACCTTGCCGTCGAGGCGCAGGACGACCTTGCTCCAGTGGTCGCCGCAGCCCTGGGGCGGGGTGTACGTACCGCGATAGGGGGTGAAGTCGCGGAACTGGGCGTCGGCCAGTGTGACCTGACACGACCTGGTGTGCGGCCGGTCGACGGGCGGGGTCGCGGTGACCGGGTCGTGCCAGTCGGTGCCGAACTCGGCGGGGACGTCGGCGGCCCGGGCGGCCGCGGCTCCGGTGCCGAAGAGCGTGCTCGCCAGGAGGGCCGCTCCGGCGAGCATGGACATGACCATCCGTCTTCTCATGGCCGCTGTTCTACGGGGAATTGACCACTGCCCGCAATGAGGAGACCGGTTGTCGGCCACCGCGAGAGCGTGCCCACGACCGAGTTCCGCCATGCGGCCACCCAGCGGGACATTCAGTGCTATAAGCACACCATGCTGACATAGTGCGGGCATGAAGATCATGCCCGCCGGCCGCCCCGCGGAGCCCCCGCACCAGGAGTCCCGACGCGGGCGCCCCCGCCCCGTCCTGCGCACCCGTCGAGCGGCCCTCGCCTTCACTCTCGCCGGTGCCGGCGCCCTCACCGGTGCCGGCGTTTTCGCCCATGTGCTCCCCCGCGCAGGGCACGGCTCCCCCGCTCCCGGCCCGGTCGCCTCCTCCGGTCCGGCCCCCTCACCCGGCTCGCCGGGCATCGGCGACCCGCTGATGCCGCTCGCCGGCAACGGCGGCTACACGGTCCGCCACTACATGCTCGACTTCGACTGGCGGGCACCGCGCACGCCCTTCCCCGCCGGGGCCACGATCAGCGCCACCGCCACCCAGCCCCTGTCCCGCTTCGACCTCGACTTCGCCGGCAACGCACTGCACACCGTCACGGTCGACGGCACCCCGGCCACCGCCGTACGCGACGGCGACGAACTCGTCGTCACACCCGCGCACCCCATCCCCCGTGGCGGCACGTTCACCGTCCGCGTCGCCTACACCGCAGATCCGGCACAGCACCGGCACCGCGCCGACGCGATCCAGGACTACGGCTGGGTGCCCACGGCCGACGGCACCGTGATCTGCGCTCAGCCCGACGGCGCAAAAATGATCTTTCCGGCGAACGACCACCCGAGCCTGCGGGCGCCGGTCACCTTCCGCATCACCACCCCGCCGGGGCTCAGCGCGGTGGCCAACGGACGGCTCGTCACCACCGTCCGGAGGCCCGGCGGACGCACCACCTGGACCTACGACTCCGAGCAGCCCATCGCGGCCCAACTGGTCCAGCTGGCGATCGGGAGGTTCACGTTCGCCGACAGCACCGGCCCGCGCGGACTGCCCCTCCGGGACGTCGTCCCGGACGGCCTGGTCGGTGACACGCAGGAGGTCCGCTCGCTCACCCCAAAGCATCTCGCCTGGCTGGAACAGCGGCTCGGTCCGTACCCGTTCCGCCGCTACGGCGTGCTCGTCGGGGACACCGACCTGCCGGTGGCGCTGGAGACACAGTCGCTGTCCGTCCTGCCGAAGGACGACCTGACGGGTGACCAGGTCGACGCCGAACGCAATCTCGTCCACGAGCTGACCCACCACTGGACGGGTGACAGCGTCGCCGTCCGGCGCTGGTCCGACCTGTGGCTGAGCGAGGGTCATGCCCGTTTCTACGAACGTCTGTACTCCGACGAGCACGGCGGGGTCGCCCTGGAGGACGCGATGCGGGCGGCCTACGAGCAGCACGACCAGTGGCGTCACGACCAGGGGGCACCCGCCGAGCCCACGGAGCCGACGCTGTTCAAGGTGATGCGCTACGACGGCTCGGCACTGGTGCTGTTCGCGCTGCGGGAGAAGGTCGGCGAGGAGACCTTCGCCAGGATCGAGCGGTCCTGGGTGACGACGTACCGGGGCCGTGCGGCAGGCACCCGGGACTTCGTCGCGCTCGCGTCCCGGGTCGCCGGCGAGGACCTGAAACCCTTTCTGACGCCATGGCTGTACGGGCCCCGCACGCCTCCGATGCCGGGGCACCCCGACTGGAGCGTGGACCCGGTCGAGGACTGAGTGCGCGCACCGCCGACCGAGTGGCCCCTGCCCGGTCGATCCGCCACCCCGGTGACCCTTGGCGCGACGTGGCGCGTCAGGCACGGAAACGTGAAGGGGGTGGCGTGCAGGACAACTCCCTTTCCCAGGGTGCCGTCCTGATGGTGACGAACATGTCTGGAGAACCGCCCTATGAGAAGACCCGCCGCCCCACGTGTTCCCAACAGTCTGCGCAGCTGCCGTCGAACGGCCTGCGTGATCGCGTCGGCGGCGGTGCTGACGCCGTTGCTGCTCATCCCGCTGTCCGCGGACGACGAGGCACAGGACCGACTGCTCCAGGACGCCTTCGCGGACGCGGCTCGCGAGTACCACGTGCCGAGCAGCGTGCTCATGGGTGTGTCCTACATGCAGTCACGCTGGGACTCCCACCCGGGCACCCCCAGCGTCGCGGGCGGCTACGGGCCGATGCACCTGGTGGACACCCGCCGCGCCAAGCCCCCGGCACTGGCAGCGGGCCCCCAGGACGGCACCGGCATCCCGCCCGCGGCGCCGGAGGCCGCCGCCTCGGGCGGCCGTGCCGTGCAGCCGGCGGACCTGGAGCGTGCCGCACGCCTGATCGACGCCCCGGCAGGACGCCTGCGGACGGACGCCGCCGCCAACGTACGGGGTGGCGCGGCCCTCCTGGCGGCGACACAGCGGCAGCTCGGCAAGCCCCTCAGCAACAACCCAACGGACTGGTGGGAGGCGGTGAAACGTTTCCCCGGAACAGCTGACGTCACGTCGGCCGCCACCTACGCCAACGACGTCTTCTCGCTGATCCACAAGGGGGCGCACCGCACCACCGCCGAGGGGCAGAAGGTCTCTCTTCCCGCCAGCCCCGGCGTCCACCCCCGAGCCGTCCACGCGAAGGACGCACGGCGCTCGAAGAACGTCGAGTGCCCCGCCGAGCTGACCTGCGACTGGCTCGCCGCGGCGTACCAGGAGATCGACGAAGACGGCGACTACGGCAACCACGATCTCGGCGACCGGCCCAAGGACCAGAAGATCGACTCCATCGTCATCCACGACACCGAAGCGTCACTGCAGAGCATGTTCCAGACCGTGCAGGACCCGACCGAGGCCTCGTGGCACTACTCGATCCGCTCCAGCGACGGCCACGTCACCCAGCACGTCAGGACGAAGGACCAGGCCTGGCACTCCGGCAACCAGTTCGTCAACGCCCGCTCCATCGGCATCGAGCACGAGGGATTCCTCAGGCAGCCGGGCACGTGGTTCACGGAGACGATGTACCGGACCTCGGCCCGTCTGGTGCGCTTCCTGGCCAAGAAGTACGACATCCCGCTCGACCGGCAGCACATCTACGGCCATGACAACGTCCCGGCCCCGACCACGGACAGCATCCCCGACATGCACGACGACCCCGGTCCCTTCTGGGACTGGCGGCACTACTTCGACCTCCTCGGCGCGCCGCTGCGGGCCACGGCCGGCCGGGACAGCGACATGGTGATGATCCTGCCCGACTACGCCACCCACTCCCCGCTGTTCACCGGCTGCTCCCGCGGGGGCAAGCCGTGTCCGAAGCACGGTTCCAGTGCCGTCCGCCTCTACACCCGGCCGGAGGAGAACGCGCCGCTCATCCAGGATCCGGGCCGCCACCCGGACGGCGCGAGGTCCACGGTGGACGTCAACGACCTCGGGTCGCGCGTCTCCGCCGGTCAGACCTTCGCCGTCGCCGGGCGCAGCGGCGACTGGACGGCGATCTGGTACCAGGGCCAGAAGGCATGGTTCAAGAACCCCAAGGCCCACCCGACGGCCGTAGGTGCGAGCGGCCGGATGGTGACACCCAAGGAGGGCCTGGACGAGGTCCCGGTGTTCGGCCGGGCCCTGCCCGAGCCGGAGGCGTACCCGGAGGACGTGGAGGAGCAGCCCGAATCCCCGCTCCCCTACCGCGTCCTGGCGGGCCAGCGGTACGTCACCCAGGACACCATCGGAGGTTCCTATGTCGCCAAGTCGACCTTCGTCACCACACCGAACCCGGTGGTGAAGGGGGAGGAGGAGTACTACGAGATCCAGATCGGCCACCGGCTCGGCTACGTCCGCGCGAACGACGTGGACGTGGTGAGCACACCCGCCGCGGCCGGACCGCCGGCGGCGCACCAGGGCCGCCCGGCCGGACACTGACGCACACCGCCCCGGCCGGACGTCCAGTTCCGCCCGGTCCCCCATCACCACGACCGGATGGCCGGCCGGGTCGAGCGTGCGCAACAGGGACTCCATGGCCCGCCCCGGGGCGCTGACGCAGGCCGACGTGCCGCTGCCGTGGTCAAGGTGCAGCCAGATGCCGCCGCCCCTGTCCTCGCCCCAGGGACGGCCGTCATCCCGCGGCGGAGTGCCCCGGAAGACGGTTGGGGTCGACGACGATGACGTAGTCGAAATCGTGCTGATGCGCCTCGTCCCGGTCGGCCGGGGGCGCATAGGCGCCGCGTCCTGATCGTACGGCGGCCTGCTGCGCGGGTCGGAGAGCACACCGCCCGCGTCGGAGAGGGTGAACACGCCGACCAGGCTGCGGCCGTCGCCCTCCCGGTGGTCGGTGGTCCAGCCGTACCGTCCGTTGTGGGCGGGCCGACTGGCCACCGGATGCCACTCGGCACCGCGCCGGGAGTACAGCACCAGGGTGGAGCCGGCCGACTGCGCACCCTCCCCGTGGACGGCCACGACCTGGCGGGAGTCCGCGGGGATCCGCCGCGCGAAGTGGTCACCGATGCAGGCCCGGAATGCGGGTCGGGCAGGCCGTAGGGGGCGAGGACAGGGTCGGGGTCTGCGGGGGACGGCCGCCGGGGCCCGGCGCGCCGCCGGTGCGAGCGGGACCGGGCGCGGGGGCGGCAGGCCGTGAAGGCGACGCAGAGCGTCCCCGAGGGCCGCGCCGCGAGCCGCGCACGCCACACGCTGTCGATCTGTGCCGGATCATCGTGGCACCGCACACCAGCTGATCGTGCGAGCTTCCGGGCCTTCATCCTGTCGGGCGACCGGCGCCCCGGGCGGCGTCCACCCGGCGACGGGCGCCTGGCCGGAAGTCGGGGACGGCCCGGGCGGCCGAGGAAAACCGTTTGAAATCCACCACTCTGCGACGCGACTCTGTCACGGCTTGTTGCCGCTCCTCGCCGCTTCCCCCCTCCCCTGACACGAGCCACTGGGACGTCATGCGAATTCAAGACCTTCCGTATCCCGACCCGGGCGTGCCCGACGCGCGTTCGGGTCCCCGATTCCTGTGGTGGCTCTGGCGCAGTCAGCTGGGCGGGCAGCTGAAATCGCTCGCCTGGGGCCTGCTCCACTTCGTCTCCGTCTCGTTGCTGCCCTTCTGTGTCGGCCTCGCCGTCCAGTCGGTCGTCGACCGATCCGGCAGCCGGCTCGCCCTGACGGGCGGTCTGCTGCTGCTGTGCGGCACGGGCATCGCCGTCGGCGACACCTTCCTGCACCGCTCAGCCGTCACCAATTGGATCACGGCAGCCGCCCGCATCCAGCAACTGCTCGCCCGTCAGGCCGCCCACCTCGGTTCCGCGCTGACCCGGCGGGTCGCGGCTGGTGAGGTGGTGGCCGTCTCCACCGGTGACGTGGAGAAGATCGGCTGGTTCGTCGAGGCGGTCTCCCGGTTCACCGCTGCGGCGTCCACGGTCGTCGTGGTCGGTGTCGGCCTCCTCCTCTACCAGCCCGCGCTGGGTGTGATCGTCGCCGTCGGCCTGCCCGCCGTGGCCCTGGCGGTGCTGCCGCTGCTGCCCCGGGCCACGCACCGCGCCGACGTCCAGCGGGAGAAGGCGGGCCGCGCCACCGAGCTGGCCTCCGACACCGTCGCCGGGCTGCGCGTCCTGCGCGGCATCGGCGGCGAGGAGCTGTTCCTCGACCGCTACCGCCGGGCCTCGCAGGAGGTACGGCACGCCGCGGTGCGCAGCGCCCGGATGTGGTCGCTCATCTCCGCCCTCCAGGTGCTGCTTCCCGGACTGCTGCTGATCGCGGTGGTCTGGCACGGCATCCACCTGGCCCGCCAGGGCCGGATCGCGGTCGGCGAACTCGTCACCGTCTACAGCGCGGTCATGGTCCTCAACTACCCGCTGCAGCACTTCCAGGAGATCGCCATGGCGTACTCCTTCTCGCGCCCGTCGGCCAAACGGGCGGCGCGCGTGCTGTCGCTGCGGCGGGCCACGGACACCGACGGCACCCGCGAGGCCGAGGTGCCGGGCGGGGATCTGTACGACCCCGGGACCGGGCTGCTCGCCGCCAACGGCCGGTTCACCGCCGTGGTGTGCGGTGACCCGGACGCGGCCGGGCGGCTCGCGGAGCGGCTGGGCGGCCACCCGGCCGAACCGGGCCGCCCGGTGCTGCTCGGTGGGGTGCCGCTGGACGAACTCCCCCTGGACAGCGCCCGTACGGCCGTCCTCGTGCAGGACAAGGACCCGGTACTGCTGTCCGGCACGCTGCGCGAGCTGCTCGACGTCCCCTCCTCCGGAGCCGTGCCGGCCGCGGACGCGCTGGCGGCGGCGCAGTGCGCGGACGTACTCGACGCGCTCGTGCAGGGGTCGTTGGACGCAGCCGACCCGATGGACGCCCGCATCACCGAGCGCGGACGGTCCCTGTCCGGGGGCCAGCGGCAGCGGCTCGCGCTGGCCCGGTCCCTGATCACCGACCCCGAGGTGCTGGTGCTGGACGAGCCGACCTCGGCGGTCGACTCGCACACCGAGGCCAGGATCGCCGACGGCCTGCGCCGACTGCGGTCGGGGCGGACGACGGTGGTGTTCACCTCCTCTCCGCTGCTGCTCGACCGCGCGGACCGGGTCGCCCTGGTCCACGAGGGCGCGGTCGTGGCGACCGGCGTGCACCGGGAGCTGGTCGACAGCGAACCCCGGTACCGGGCCGTGGTGACGCGGGAGACGGACGACGAGCTGACCGCGGCCGACGAGGGCGCCCTGCTGGGCGCCCTCCAGGAGCTGGAAGAGATCGAGGAGAGCGCATGATCGGCGTTGCGCCACCGGCGTACGACCCGGCGGCCCCGACGACCGCCACCACCCTGCCCGTCGGCGCCGCCGCGACCGTGCGTGCCTACGTCACCGAACTCTTCCGCCGGCACCGCCGCGCCTTCCTGCTGCTCATCGGCGTCAACACGGTGGCGGTGGTCGCCTCCATGGTGGGCCCGTACCTGCTCGGCGGACTGGTCGAGCGGGTCTCCGACGGGGCCCGGGAGCTCCATCTGGGCCTGACCGTCGGCCTGTTCGCGCTCGCGCTGGCGGTGCAGGCCGTGTTCGTCCGGCAAGTGCGGCTGCGGGGTGCGATGCTCGGCGAGCGGATGCTGGCCGACCTGCGCGAGGACTTCCTCGTCCGGTCGGTCGGACTGCCGCCGGGCGTGCTGGAGCGGGCGGGCACCGGCGACCTGCTCTCCCGCATCACCACCGACATCGACCGCCTGGCCAACGCCATGCGCGAGGCCGTGCCACAGCTGTCCATCGGTGTCGTGTGGGCCCTGCTGCTGCTCGGCGGGCTCGTCGTGACGGCGCCTCCGCTGGCCGCGGCGGTCCTGGTCGCCGTGCCGGTGCTGGTCGTCGGATGCCGCTGGTACTTCAAGCGGGCGCCCTCCGGCTACCGCTCCGAGGCCGCCGGGTACGCCGCCGTCGCTGCCGCTCTCGCCGAGACCGTGGACGCGGGCCACACCATCGAGGCCCACCGCCTCGGCGCCCGCCGCATCGCCCTGTCGGAGCAGCGGATCAAGGAGTGGACGGCCTGGGAGCGGTACACCCTCTGGCTCAGGTCCGTGCTCTTCCCCGTCATCAACGCCGTCCATGTCCTCGTGCTCGGCTCGGTCCTGATGGTCGGCGGTGTGTTCGTCCTGCAGGGCTGGATCGGCGTGGGCCAGCTGACCACGGGCGCCCTCGTCGCGCAGATGCTCGTCGATCCGGTGAACCTGATCCTGCGCTGGTACGACGAGGTGCAGGTCGCCCAGGTGTCGCTGGCCCGCCTGGTCGGCGTGCGGGACATCGAGCCGGACGCCGGGGACGCCACGCTGGCCCCCGAGGGGCGGGGCGTGCGCGCCGACGGGGTGCACTTCGGCTACCGCGAGGGCGTCGATGTGCTGCGCCGGGTGTCCCTCGAGGTCGCGCCGGGCACCCGGCTGGCCCTGGTCGGCCCATCGGGCGCGGGCAAGTCCACGCTGGGCAGGCTGCTCGCCGGGATCTACGCGCCCCGGGACGGCCGGATCACCCTGGGCGGCGCCGAGCTGTCCCGGATGCCGGCGGAACGAGTCCGCTCGCACGTCGCCCTCGTCAACCAGGAGCACCACGTCTTCGTCGGCTCCCTGCGCGACAACCTGCTGCTGGCCCGCACCGGCGCCACGGACGCCGAGCTGTGGGCGGCCCTCGGGGCCGTGGACGCCGACGGCTGGGCACGGGCGCTGGACGACGGACTGGACACGGAGGTCGGCTCCGGCGGGCTGGCGCTGACCCCGGCGCAGGCCCAGCAGACCGCGCTGGCCCGGCTGGTGCTCGCCGACCCGCACACGCTCGTCCTGGACGAGGCGACCTCGCTGCTCGACCCGCGCGCGGCCCGCCATCTGGAGCGTTCCCTGGCCCGCGTCCTCGACGGCCGGACCGTGGTCGCCATCGCCCACCGGCTGCACACCGCCCACGACGCCGACGTGATCGCCGTCGTGGAGAACGGCCGCATCAGCGAGCTGGGCAGCCACGACGAGCTCGTGGCCGAGGACGGGGTGTACGCGGCGCTGTGGCGCTCCTGGCACGGGTGACGGCCGTGAGGGGGCGTCGGGGGCCGTGATCCGGCGCGGCGGACTGCCGCCGGCGCAGCAGGACCTGGTGCCGGTGCCGGCGGTGTCGCCGGGGGGCTCGGTGGTGAAACGCCGTTCGGGCGTCGTCTCGGCGGGAGGGATCTCTGCGAGGGCGCCGGGGGCGGGACGATCCGCGCTGGGTGCGAGCGCGGGACGGTCCACGCTGGGTGCGAGCGCGGGACGGTCCACGCTGGGTGCGAGGGCGGCACGGTCCACGCTGGGTGCGAGGGCGGCACGGTCCACGGTGGGTGCGAGGGCGGCACGGTCCACGGTGGGTGCGAGGGCGGCACGGTCCACGGTGGGTGCGAGGGCGGCACGATCCGCGCTGGGTGCGAGGGCGGCACGATCCACGGTGGGTGCGAGGGCGGCACGATCCGCGCTGGGTGCGAGCGCGGCACGGTCCACGCTGGGTGCGAGCGCGGCACGGTCCACGCTGGGTGCGAGGGCGGCACGGTCCACGCTGGGTGCGAGGGCGGCACGGTCCACGCTGGGTGCGAGGGCGGGACGATCCGCGCTGGGTGCGGCGGCCGGATGGTCTCCGTCGGTCTCGACCGCGGGAGGGACTGCGGTGGTCCTCGCGGCGGGCCGGTCTCCGTCGACAGCGGCGGCCGGTCCGTCCTCGTCGATCCCCGCCGCAGGACCACCCCGGTCGGCTCCAGCGGCAGGATCGGCTCCCGCGCTCGGCAGCATGATCACGGCGGCGCCGCCGTCCCGGCTGCGGGTGTTCCGGACGCGAGGCGGCCGGGTCGTGGTGCGCCGGGGCCCGGGAGGTTCGTTCGGGGTGCGGGGTGCCTGTGCGGGCCCCGGCGGGAGCCCGTGCCGTTGCGCGGTGCCGAGCAGGGGTGGAAGGCTGGAAAACGGCACCGGCACGGGAAACACCCCGGAACCACCCGGTTCGCGACGTGCGACACCCGTGCCGCACGTGCCGACGGCCGGCCGTCCGCCTCGGCGGCACGCGGCCGTCCTCACCACCTGGAGGTACTCGTGGACAGCGCCGACGGCTGGGGGGACGACGTCTACCAGCCCGATCCCTCGGAGATCCGGGAGGACTCGGGGGTGCTCGACGTCGAGGACACACTGGACTTCGACGGCGTCGACGACCCCCTCGACCGTGGCTGGTCCCCTCCCGAGCGACCGTGGGCGGTCGACCACGTCGGTGTGACGGCCGCCGAGAGAAAAGCGGGGGAAACCCTCGACCAGCGGCTCGCCGAGGAACTGCCGGACCCCGCCGTACCCGACGGCGACGACATCGGGGACTGCACCGGAACCGACGGGGAGCCCCTGGACAACGAGGTCGGCCACCTCCGCTCCGGCCGCCTCGTGGCCCCCGACGAGGGGGCGCACGAGGACGAGGAGCCCGCCCTCGTCGCAACCGACGTCGGCATCGACGGCGCCGCGGCCTCGGCCGAGGAAGCCGCGATGCACGTCGTCGACGAGGACTCCCTGCCCGGCTGATCCGCGTATGCGGACCGATCCGCCGGCCCCCTGCCCGACCGCCCCGCACCAGGAGCCGCCATGCAGCAGGACAAGCACCCCGACTACCACCCCGTGGTCTTCCGCGACCGCGCCGCCGGCTATGCGTTCCTGACCGGCTCCACCGCGCAGAGCGAGCAGACCATCGAGTGGGACGACGGGCAGACCTACCCGGTGATCGACGTGGAGATCTCCTCGGAGAGCCACCCCTTCTACACGGGCAAGGCCCGCACGGTCGACACCGAGGGCCGCATCGCCCGCTTCGAGCGCCGCTACGGCGGAGCGGACGCGACCTGACCGGGAGCCGGCGCTCAGATCACGTTGAGGGCCGCCGCGCAGCCCACTCCTCCGAGCAGCATGAACACGGGCATCAGCACCTTCAGCTCCACCCAGCTGCCCGCCCGGAACCGCATCGCCTTCGGCGGTCCCAGCGGGTACCAGCGCTTGCGGCCCACCGGGATCGGCCACAGGATCGGGCAGCCGGACACGGTCAGCGCGTCCCCGATGTCGTGCACCAGCGCCCCCAGCACGATCGGCAGACCCAGCCACAGGTACTCCTGCCCGGGCGCGGTGAACAGCCAGTCCGAGCCGTTGCCCGGCTTGTCCAGGATCCCGGCGAGGATCCACGCACTGGTCCCCGCCAGCAGCCACACCAGGACATCGCTGCTGGAGCCCCGGGCCGCCCGCCACAGCAGACCCTCGATCGCCAGCACCATGTGCGCGAACAGGATCGCCAGCACCGCCCAGCGGCCCCCGGTGATGGCCGCCGCCGAGCAGCCCCCGCCGATCAGCACCGCCCACACCCAGGTGTGCGTGAGCGTGCGGTGACCGCCGGAGCGACGCGGGTCGCCCTGCTTCCTGGTCGTCTTGTAGACGGCGTACGACAGCTTGTCCACGATCTCGCAGATCCAGCGGGAGAGCGGCCCGAAGGCGCGCGAGATGGTGGCCGCCTTGTGGTCGAGGTCCGGGGCGAGCGCTGCGCCGGCGCAGAGCAGGGCGCCCACGAGGAGGACCGGCCAGGGCATGGGATGCCCGGCCGCCGCGGCGGCCGCTCCCACACCGAGCCAGGCCGCGGCCCCCGACAGTGAGTGTGCTGGTCCCATCATGGCCGCTTCCCGCCCCATTCCTCGTGTGCCGCTGTCCAGTTGACCTGGTGCGCCGACGCCTCGTCGGCGACACAGCGTAGCGGCCATGATCTTCGTACCCGCAGCCGATTCCCCTCTCGGGGAGGAGGCCAGGCAAGATGGGGGCGTGACCCTCATCGATCAGCTGCCGCCGACCGCCGACCCCGACGCCCTGTACGAAGCCTTCGAGTCGTGGGCGCAGGAGCGCGGCCTCACCCTCTATCCCCACCAGGAGGAGGCACTGATCGAGGTGGTCTCCGGGGCGAACGTGATCGTCTCGACGCCCACCGGGTCCGGGAAGAGCATGATCGCCGCGGGTGCGCACTTCGCCGCGCTGGCCCGGGACGAGGTCACCTTCTACACGGCTCCGATCAAGGCGCTGGTGTCGGAGAAGTTCTTCGAGCTGTGCAAGCTGTTCGGCACCGAGAACGTCGGCATGCTCACCGGTGACGCCTCCGTGAACGCCGACGCACCCGTGATCTGCTGCACCGCCGAGGTGCTGGCCTCCATCGCGCTGCGGGACGGCAAGAACGCGGACGTCGGCCAGGTCGTGATGGACGAGTTCCACTTCTACGCCGAGGGCGACCGCGGCTGGGCCTGGCAGATCCCGCTGCTGGAACTCCCCCAGGCGCAGTTCATCCTGATGTCGGCCACCCTGGGCGACGTCTCCTTCTTCGAGAAGGATCTCACCCGCCGCACCGGCCGCCCGACCTCGGTGGTCCGCTCGGCCACCCGACCGGTTCCCCTCTCCTACGAGTACGAGCTCACCCCGCTCACGGAGACCCTCACCGACCTGCTGGAGAGCAGGCAGGCCCCCGTCTACATCGTGCACTTCACGCAGGCGCAGGCCGTGGAGCGGGCGCAGGCGCTGATGAGCATCAACATGTGCACCCGCGAGGAGAAGGACCAGATCGCCGAGCTGATCGGCAACTTCCGCTTCACCACGAAGTTCGGCCGCAACCTCTCCCGCTACGTGCGGCACGGCATCGGCGTGCACCACGCCGGCATGCTGCCCAAGTACCGGCGGCTGGTGGAGAAGCTCGCGCAGGCCGGCCTGCTGAAGGTCATCTGCGGCACGGACACGCTCGGCGTGGGCGTCAACGTGCCCATCCGCACGGTGCTGTTCACCGCCCTGACCAAGTACGACGGCAGCCGGGTCCGCACGCTGCGCGCCCGTGAGTTCCACCAGATCGCGGGCCGGGCCGGGCGGGCCGGGTTCGACACCGCGGGGCTGGTCGTGGCGCAGGCGCCCGAGCACGTCATCGAGAACGAGAAGGCCCTGGCGAAGGCGGGCGACGACCCGAAGAAGCGGCGCAAGGTGGTGCGCAAGAAGGCGCCGGAGGGCTTCGTCGGCTGGACGGAGAACACCTTTCAGAAGCTGATCGAGTCGCAGCCGGAGCCCCTGACCTCGCGCTTCCGGGTGACACACACGATGCTGCTGTCGGTGATCGCCCGGCCGGGCAACGCCTTCGAGGCGATGCGCCACCTGCTGGAGGACAACCACGAGCCGCGCAGGCAGCAGTTGCGGCACATCCGCCGGGCCATCGCGATCTACCGCTCGCTGCTGGACGGCGGGATCGTGGAGAAGCTGGAGAAGCCCGACGCCGAGGGCCGCATCGTCCGGCTCACGGTCGACCTCCAGCAGGACTTCGCGCTCAACCAGCCGCTGTCCACGTTCGCCCTCGCCGCGTTCGAACTCCTCGACCCCGAGTCGCCCTCCTACGCCCTGGACATGGTGTCCGTCGTCGAGTCCACCCTGGACGACCCGCGGCAGATCCTCGTCGCCCAGCAGAACAAGGCGCGCGGCGAGGCCGTGGCCGCGATGAAGGCGGACGGGGTCGAGTACGAGGAGCGCATGGAGCGCCTCCAGGACATCACGTACCCGAAGCCGCTCGAAGAGCTGCTCTTCCACGCGTACAACACCTACCGCAAGAGCCACCCGTGGGTCGGCGACCACCCGCTGTCGCCGAAGTCCGTCATCCGGGACATGTACGAACGTGCGCTTTCCTTCACCGAGTTGGTGTCCTTCTACGAGCTGGCCCGCACCGAGGGCATCGTGCTGCGCTACCTCGCCGGCGCCTACAAGACCCTCGACCACAACATCCCGGACGACCTCAAGTCCGAGGACCTGCAGGACCTGATCGAGTGGCTGGGCGAGATGGTCCGCCAGGTCGACTCCAGCCTGCTGGACGAGTGGGAGCAGCTCGCCAACCCGGAGGAGATGACCGCCGAGGAGGCCCAGGAGAAGGCCGACGAGGTCAAGCCGATCACCACCAACGCACGCGCCTTCCGGGTCCTGGTGCGCAACGCCCTGTTCCGCCGCGTGGAGCTGGCCGCGCTGGACCAGGTGGAGGAGCTGGGCGAGATGGACGCCGAGTCCGGCTGGGACGCCGACGCGTGGGGCGAGGCGATGGACAAGTACTGGGACGAGTACGACGACCTCGGCACCGGTCCCGACGCCCGCGGCCCCAAGCTGCTGGTCATCAACGAGGAGCCTGCGAACGGCCTCTGGCGCGTCCGCCAGATCTTCGACGACCCGCGCGACGACCACGACTGGGGCATCAGCGCGGAGATCGACCTCGCGGCCTCCGACGCCGAGGGCCGTGCGGTCGTCCGCGTGACCGACGTCGGCCAGCTGTGACCACAGGAGAATCCCACCGATGACGACGAACCCGGCCGAGAGACTGGTCGACCTCCTCGACCTGGAGCAGATCGAGGTCAACATCTTCCGCGGCCGCAGCCCCCAGGAGTCCCTGCAACGGGTCTTCGGCGGCCAGGTGGCGGGCCAGGCGCTGGTCGCCGCCGGCCGCACCACCGACGGCGACCGTCCGGTGCACTCGCTGCACGCGTACTTCCTGCGGCCCGGCCGTCCGGGCGTGCCGATCGTGTACCAGGTGGAGCGGGTCCGCGACGGCCGGTCGTTCACCACGCGCCGGGTCACGGCCGTGCAGCAGGGCCGCACGATCTTCAATCTGACCGCCTCCTTTCACAAGGCTGAGGAAGGACCGTTCGAGCACCAGCTGCCGCCGGCCCGTGAGGTGCCGCACCCTGACTCGCTGCCGACGGTGACCGAGGAGATCCGCAAGCACCTGGGCGCGCTGCCGGAACAGCTGGAGCGGATGGCACGCCGCCAGCCCTTCGACATCCGGTACGTCGACCGGCTGCGCTGGCACGCCGAGGAGATCGAGGGCGCCGAGCCGCGCAGCGCCGTGTGGATGCGCGCCGTCGGACCGCTCGGTGACGACCCGCTGGTCCACACCTGCGCGCTGACCTACGCCAGTGACATGACCCTCCTGGACGCGGTTCGTATCCCGGTCGAACCCCTGTGGGGGACGCGGAACTTCGACATGGCCTCGCTGGACCACGCCATGTGGTTCCACCGGCCGTTCCGGGCGGACGAGTGGTTCCTGTACGACCAGGAGTCGCCGGTCGCCACCGGCGGGCGTGGTCTGGCACGTGGGCGCATCTACGACCTGCAGGGGCGACTGCTCGTCTCGGTCGTCCAGGAGGGCCTGTTCAGGCCCCTGTAGGGGCTGCTCGTCGGCACGGGCAGGTCAGCGCCTCGCGGGGGGCGTCGGCATGGCACAGCGGCCGGGCGTTCAGGCTTGGGCGGCCTTCGCGGGCCGTGGGTTTCTGCGCCGCAGCCAGGCACGCAGGCCGCGGTCCGCCTCCGGCGGGGCAGGACTCGACGCGTGGTCCCGGCGAGTGGGTGGCCTGCTCGGCCCCACCGCCGGCCGACCGCGCCACTCGGCCACCCGCAACACCGGCCCACCGCCCGCCTCAGCCGTCCTCGACGCAGAGCCACGGTCCGGCTCGCACGCCGACGACGCCGGACCACCGCCCGGCCCCCGGCCCAGCGGCCTCCGCTCACCGTTCGGCTCGCAGGCCGGCGATGCCGGAGCACCGTCGGCCCCGGAGACCAGTGATACCTGCCCATGGCCCGGCGAACCGGCCGTGGATGTCGACGCACCATCCGGCTGTGGCGTGGGGGCCGCCTGTTCTGCGCTCGGCGCGGACCACCGCGCCACCGGCTCCGCGAGCCGTGTCACCGTGGGCGCCATGGGTGGGACGGGCTGTGCGGCCGTACGCGTCGAGGGCATGACGCGGCGCACCGTCGGACGCGGGGCGGGTACGAGAGTCCGGGCCTCCTTGAGCGCGCGTGCCAGGTCGCTGCGCAGCCAGCCGATCTCGTCGGCGTCCTGCGCGGTCGTGATCCGCTCGGCGAGGCCGGCGGCGGGCGATCCCGGAGCGCCGTGACTGGTCGGCGCGGGCCGGAACCGGTTCAGGTGCCGGCGCTCGTACGGGTCCTTGACGACGTCGGCGATCTCGAGGGGCGGCAGGAAGGCCGCCACGGCCGCGGCTCGGGCCCACGGGTCCTCCGCTTGCCGCAGGAGGAAACCGAGACGGCGCCCTCGCCAGTTGCGGGCGCGCAGGTCCACTCCCGCCGCCAGCCGGCCGCGCAGGCTCTCCGGCGTACGTCCCCTGAGCAGGTGTGCGTTCTCGGCGCCCGCCATGAAGTCCCGCAGCTCTTCCGCGAGATAGAGCCAGACCACGGCTCGATAGCGGTTCAGGTAGAAGCGCACGGGCACGAGCAGGCCCACGCGGGCGAGCCGGGTGAACCGGCCGACCGGGATGTCCATCAGGTCGGCGCCCTCGGCGGTGCCGACGAACCGGACCCGCTCACGGAGCGTCTCGGGGAAGCCGTCCTGCGCACGAAGGCGGTCGATCTCCGCCCGCTCGACCCTCCGGCCTCCTCCCCCGCCCTCGTCGGGCACGGTCCGGATGCGGCCGAGATGCACGGCGAGTTCGAACTCGTATCGCTTGAGGCCCAGTTCTCGAGCGGCGTGGCTCGGTGCGCAGGTGACGGACCTGGGCTGGTCGAAAGTGCTTGCCGACATGGTCGTACTCCCCCGTGGATTCATCGGCCCACGCCCTGCGCGTGCGCCGTGCACTCACAGTAACCAATTCGGCGCAGCTCGTGGCGAGCCTGTGGATAACTCCCCGGGGATCAGGAAACCGCAGGTCAGAGGTCCGTGCTCGGAGCCCGTTCGGGCTGCCTGGCATCGACCCCGAGGTGTTCGCCCACCCGGTTCACGAGCAGGGTCATCTCGTAGGCGATCTGACCGATGTCGGCCTCCGCCCCGCTGAGCACGCACAGACAACTGCCGGCACCGGCCGCGGTCACGAACAGCACGGCGTCGTCGTACTCGATCATGGTCTGGCGCACTCGGCCCGCGCCGAAGTGACGTCCCGAGCCCTTGGCCAGGCTGTGCAGCCCGGACGCCACTGCGGCCAGGTGCTCGGCGTCCTCACGGCGGAGGCCCGTGCTCGCTCCGGTGACCAGCCCGTCGTTGGACAGGACCAGCGCGTGCCGCACGTGGTCCACTCGCTCGGTCAGATCGTCCAGGAGCCAGCCGAGTCCCTGGTTCTGCGCCATGTCCGTCTCTCCCCGTGCGACGTCTCCCCCTGGCTGGAGGAACTTCCCCGCCAGCCTTCCCCACGACCGGCGTACGGGCAAGCAGGATGGGCGCATGGCACAGAAGATGACCGACGAGGAGTGGCGGGCGTTCGTCTCGGCAGGCACCCGTACGGGGAAGCTGTCCACCGTTCGCGCCGATGGGAGCCCTCATGTGGCGCCGATCTGGTTTCTGCTGGACGGGGACGAACTGGTCTTCAACACCGGAAAGGAGACCGTGAAAGGGCGCAATCTCGCCCGTGACGGGCGAGTCGCCCTGTGCGTGGACGACGACCGGCCGCCGTTCCACTTCGTGGTGCTGAACGGCCGCGCCCGGCTGTCGGAGGACCTGGACGAGGTGCGCCACTGGGCGACCCGTATCGCCGCCCGGTACATGGGCGAGGAACGCGCCGAGGAGTACGGTGCCCGCAACGGCGTCCCTGGCGAACTGCTGGTCCGCGTCACCCTCGACAACGTGGTGGCCGTCAAGGACCTGGCGGCCTGAGGGCGTTCAGCCGACCGAGTCGAGGAGCCGGGCGGCGTGCATCCGCCCGGCGTACTCGACGAGCCGGATCAGCACCTCCTTGCCGGAGTCCCGGTTGCGCGCGTCGCACAGCACCACAGGGGTTCCGCGATCGAGGTCGAGGGCCCGGGAGACGTCGGGGACGCCGTAGGCGCGGGCCCCGGCGAAGCAGTTGACGGCGACCACGAACGGGATGCGCCGGTGCTCGAAGTAGTCGACGGCGGGGAAGCAGTCCTCCAGGCGACGGGTGTCCGCGAGGACCACGGCGCCGAGTGCTCCCTGGGACAACTCGTCCCACAGGAACCAGAAGCGGTCCTGACCCGGTGTGCCGAAGAGGTACAGGGACAGACCGGAGCGGATCGTGATGCGCCCGAAGTCCATCGCTACGGTCGTGGTGACCTTCTGGTCCACGCCGTCGGTGTCGTCCACCAGTTGACCGGCCTCACTGAGCAGTTCCTCGGTGCGCAGCGGCCGGATCTCGCTGACGGCCCCGACCAGGGTCGTCTTGCCGACGCCGAACCCGCCGGCGACCAGTATCTTCAGTGCCAGGGCGGAGGAGTCGCCGACGGCGTCGGAGTGCTCGAAGACCATGATCACTTCTCTCGGGAGGGCCGGCTGCGGTCGACGTCCACGTGGTTGCGGAATGAAGTCAGCATCATGACAACGGAGTGTGTTCATTCGGGCGTTCGGAGCGAAAAGCACCTGATGTGACCGAATCCCGCCCGGTTTCTGCCGCAACCCGGTCGGATCGGGGTGCGGCACGGCGTACGGCGGCGTCCGAACGGTCATCTACAGCGCTCGCAACCCCTCGATCACCTCGCGCAGAATGCGCTCGTCGGGCAGGTGCGCAGGGGGCACGGGGCGGCTCACGGTGACACAGCCGAGCTCCAGCAGGTCTCCGAGGAGCACTCTGACCACACCGACGGGGAGGTCCGCGTCCGCGGCGAGTTCGGCGACGGACTGCGTCTCTGTACGGCACAGCTCGAGCAGGGTCCGGTGTTCGGGCCCCAGCCCGGTGTCGTCGTCGAACGCCGGGGCGGCCGGGTCGAGGGTGACGAGCGCGATCAGGTCGAAGCGCACCCCGGTCGGCCCGGGCTGGGTGCGTCCGCCCGTCATGGCGTACGGGCGGACCAGGGGCCCGGCCTCGCCGTCGTACCACTGGGTGCCCGGATCCCACGGGCCGGTCTGGTTCTCGGTCATCGGTGCCGGCTCATCCGGCGGAGGGCGGCTGGGCCGAGAGGCGCGGCGCCGTGTAGAGGTGCTCGCCGACGCGCTTGACCAGCCGCGCCATCTCGTAGGCGACCAGCCCGATGTCGGCGGTGACGGCGGTGAGCACGGCGAGGCAGGAGCCGTCGCCGGCGGCGGCTACGAAGAGGAACGCGTCGTCCATCTCCACCATGGTCTGCCGCACGCCGCCCGCTCCGAAGTGCCGTCCGGCGCCCTTGGCGAGACTGTTGAAGCCGGAGGCCACGGCGGCGAGGTGTTCGGCGTCCTCCCGCGCCAAACCGGTGGAGGCGCCGACGGCCAGTCCGTCGTTGGACAGGACGACGGCGTGCCGCACCTCGCTCACCCGCATCACCAGGTCGTCGAGCAGCCAGTCCAGTTCGCCGGATCGCTGGCCGGCCCTCACGTTCGGGTCCTGGATCATGCCGGGTCTCCTTCGCTGCTGTGTCTGCCCTTTTCGAAGTCGGGGGCGGCGCCACGGCCGGGCGGCCTGCCCCCGCCGCGCGCCCAGCCGTCGCGGTAGGCCGCCAAACGGTCGCGGACCAGTTCCGGGGTGCGCCGGTCGTCGCGCCGTGCCGGTTCCGGCGTCGGCTCTTCGGGACGCTGACGGCGGAGTTGGGGGACGAGGCTCGCCTGGCGCACACGGCGCGGGAGGTCGTCCGAGGGCTCGGAGTCGTCCTGCGGGCGGTGCGGCCTCAAGGCGGTGACTCCGGGAGGCGTGGGGTCGTCCGCACCGCGAGGAGGATGCTGCCCGTGCACGATGGGGCGGGGGCTGGTCCCGTCGGTGGCGCTGTGGTGACCGGGCTCGTCGGTGATGCCGTGCACGCCGGGAACGGTGGCCGCGAGGGCAGGGCGTTCCGAGCGCGCGCCGACGGCCTCCTGGGGTGGGGTGGTGCCCGGCACGCGCGCGTACTCACGTTCCTGCTCCGGGCGGCCCTGCCCGTCCTGGCGGGCAGAACGTTCCGTCGTACCGCTGTGCAACAGCGCGGTCGGCAGCAGGACCACCGCTGTGGTGCCTCCGTAGGGGGAGGTGCGCAGGTGCACCTTGATGTCGTGGCGGGAGGCGAGCCTGCTGACCACGAAGAGTCCGAGGCGGTCGCTGTCGAACAGGTCGAGGGCCTCGGACTGTTCGATGCGCCGGTTGGCCTCGGCGAGGGTGTCGCCCCCCATGCCGAGTCCCCGGTCCTCGATCTCCAGGGCGTAGCCGTTGCCCACGGGTTCTCCGATGACCCGCACGCGCGTGTGGGGCGGTGAGAACTGGGCTGCGTTCTCGACGAGTTCGGCGAGCAGGTGGGTCAGGTCGGCGACGGCGCCGCCGATGACGTGCGCCTCGGGGAGCTGACGGACCTCCACGCGCGCGTAGTCCTCGACTTCCGACACGGCGGCACGTACGACGTTGGTCAGGGAAACCGGCAGGCGCCAGGCCCGGCCCGGTGCGGCCCCGGAAAGGATGATCAGGCTCTCGGCGTGGCGCCGCATCCGGGTGGTGAGGTGGTCGAGACGGAACAGGTCGCTCAGCTCGTTGGGGTCGTCGGAGCGCCGCTCCATGCTGTCGAGGAGGCTGAGCTGGCGGTGGACCAGTACCTGGCTGCGGCGGGCCAGGTTGACGAAGACGCCGGAGATGCCGCTGGCGAGTTCGGCACGCTCCACGGCGGCGCGCAGGGCGGCGCGGTGGACGGTGGTGAGGGCTTCCGCGACCTGCCCGGTCTCGTCCTCGGCGGGCGGTCCGGCGGGCGCCTCGGCCTGGATGTCGATCTCCTCGCCCGAGCGCAGTTTCCGCATGGCCTGCGGGAGTTTGCGACGGGCGATCTCCAGGGCGTCGTTGCGCAGGCTGACGAGTTCGACCACGAGAGCCCGCCCGATGCGCACGGAGATGACGAGCGAGGCGGCGACGGCGGCGAGGCCGAGGAGCACGGCGGCGCCCGCCGGGCTCAGCAGACCGCGGGTGACCGGGTCGGCGCGGCCCGCGACGGCGCGGCCCGTGTCCGCCGCGATGGCCCGCATCCCGTCCTGCACGCGCGCGTGGGCGTCGTTCCAGGCCGCCTGCGATCCCGCACCGGCGGGCTTGCCGGTGAGGATCCTGTCCTCGGCGGCACCGAGAGTGGTGTAGGGACTGCTGTCGGCCAGGTCATGCCAGGCGGTCCGCTGGGCGGCGGGCAGATCGGCGACCGCGGCCTCGGTGAGGGTGCGGCGGGTGGCGACGGCGCTACCGAACAGCCGTAGCCGCTCCGCCTGGAGGGGCCCGGAGGTGTGCGCGCCGGCGAGGACGGCGTCCTCCTGGGCCAGTCCCTCGGCGGCCCGGGAGAATTCCAGCAGCACGCGCGCGTCGGAGCCGACGTCGGCCTGCTGGACGCCGGTCAGGGCCCCGTCCACGGCGAAGGCGTCCTCGATGGACTTGGTGTACTGCGCGTACGCCTCGGCCCAGCCGGTTCTGTGGTCGAGTACGGCCGTCCGCAGCGTGCGCAGGTGCCCGGCCCTCGTGACGAAGGCGGTGAGCCGTCCTGAGACACCGGAGGGCAGTTCCTCGCTGTCGGCGACCGTGCTGTCGTCGCCGAGCCGCAGCCTGGCCACGGCCCGGTCGGTGCGGGCGGCCAGACCTTGGAGGTCGCCGCTGTCTCCCCCGCCGGGCGCGGCCGCATAGCGGACGGCGGCGGTGCGCTCGGTCTGCAGGGCGGCGACGGCCGTGGCCACCGGGGTGCGCAGTTCGGCGTCCACGCGCTGGGACTGGCGCAGCCGCGCCACGTCCTGGGCGGTACTGACGGTGGCGTACGCCCACAGCGCGAGCAGGGAGACGACGGGCACCATCAGGAGGCTCACCACCTTGGCACGCACCGTCCGGGGGCGCAGATACCGACGGCTCCCACGCGTGCGTGCCGAGCCCGGCGCGGTCCCGAGCGGGTGCTCGACGGCCTCGTCGGCGGGCGGACCGGCGTGAGCGCGTCGGCCACGCCTGGGATGCGCCGGGGAGGCGGCTTTCTCGGGTGTACGGGGTGGGCGCATGGCCTCCTCGCTCGGTCGTGGGTCGGGGCGCTCGGGCCGGGGCTCCCGCTAACGGGCGACGGTCTCGACCGGCCGCTGGGCGGAGGCGGACGCCTCGCGCTCGTCGGCCGAGGGCGAGAGGGCGACGAAGGCCGAGGTGATGAACAGGTAGGACCCGAGGCCGACGGCGAGGGGGAAGATGAACTGCATCGCCGTGGCCCCGGGCAGTGATGCGCCGGAGGGGTGCACGCGCACGCTCACCGCGAACATCCCGGTGTAGTGCATGCTGCTGACGGCCGCCCCCATGACGAGGGAGGCGACGGTGACCGCGAGGGGCGACTTGATGTTGAGCCCGGCCCACAGGGCCGCGGTCGCCGCGACGACGGCGATCAGCACCGACAGTCCGACGAGGACGGGGTCGTACGTCACGTGGCCGTGCAGCCGGACGGCCGCCATGCCCAGGTAGTGCATGCTGGCGACGCCCAGCCCGGTGGTGAGTCCGCCGAGGAGGAGCGCCCTGGTGCGGTCACGGCTGTAGCCGACGGCGAAGATGCCGGCCCAGACGACGACCATGGCGACGAGGAGGCTGAGGATGGTCAGCGGCACGTCGTAACGGATGTCGGTGCCGCTGACGCGGAAGCCGAGCATGGCGACGAAGTGCATGGTCCAGATGCCCGTCCCGATCGCCGAGGCGGCGGTGACGAGCCAGTTGCGGCGCGAGCGGCCCGTGGTGGCGAGCGCGCGGACGGTGCACCGCAGCCCGAGGGCGGCGCCTATGCAGGCCATCACGTACGACAGCACGGGGGTCAGCCAGCCGAAGGCTGCGTGGTCCAGGTGTCCCATGGCCCAGGAACGCTAGGGGGCACGGGTGCACAAGGGGGGCGCATTTCGAAACCTGCTGGAATATGACAGGCAGATGCGACGGAACGATCGAGTCCAGCCCGAACATGTGCACCTAGGTGTCCCCCGCGACGGTGAGGAATCATGCGGAACATGAGCGACGACCACACACATGTCCAGGAGTTCTTCGGCGCCCGGGCGGCCGACTGGGACAGCAGGTTCCCCGACGACGGTCCGGCCTACGCTGCTGCCGTCGCCGATGTCGGGCTGCGCCCGGGCGACCGCGTGCTGGACGCGGGCTGTGGCACGGGGCGTGCCCTGCCGCCCCTGCGGGCGGCCGTCGGCCCCTCGGGGGTGGTGCTCGGTGCGGACCTGACCCCGGCGATGCTCCAGGCTGCCGCGCGGGCGGGCAGGGACCGGGACGGGCGGCTGCTGCTCGCGGACGTGGCCCGGCTGCCGCTGCGGTCGGAGTCCTTGGACGCCGTGTTCGCGGCCGGTCTGATCGCACACCTGCCGGACCCGGAGGACAACCTGCGGGAGCTCGCCCGGGTGGTGCGGCCGGGCGGCACGCTCGCACTGTTCCATCCCATCGGCCGTGCCGCCCTGGCGGCGCGGCAGGGCCGGCAGATCACCCCCGACGACCTGCGGGCCGAGACCAACCTCGGCCCGCTGCTGGCCCGTTCGGGATGGCGGATGACCTCGTACGTCGACGAGGACGCCCGTTTCCTCGCCCTCGCGGTGCACGAGGGCTGACGACGCGGACGTTCAGTCGGCCGCGACGGCTGCCACGAAGGCGTCGGGATTGTCGAACATGACGTTGTGACCGGCGCCGGGCACCGTCACCACCCGGACCCCGGTGGCTTCCAGTCTCGCCCGGCCCGCGAGTTCGCCGCTGCGCGCGCCCTGCAGGTAGACGCGGTCCACGGGCAGTCCCTCGAGGATCGTCCGCATCACGGGCTCCGACCCGCGCCGCAGCCCGACGGCGCTGCGGTGCAGGGCACGCGGGTCGGCCAGCCGCATGGTGGCCGCCCACAGCGGCCCCACGGCCCGCAGCACGCGCGCGTGCTCCTTCTCGACGAACGCGTCCTCTTCATGGGCGGCGATTCCGCTGCTGCCGGCGGTCGGCGGCGGAAAGGCGTCGAGATTGGCCTCCGTGAGGACCAGCCGTGAGACGAGGTCAGGGCGCCGGTGCGCCAGCACGATGGCCACGGCACCGCCCATGCTGTGCGCGATCAACTCGGCGCCGGCCACCCCGGCTTCGCCCAGTCCCGCCGCGACGGCGTCGGCGTGCTCCTCCAGCGTGTAACCGAAGTCCCGGGGCCGGTCGCTGATGCCGTGTCCGGGCAGGTCCATGAAGAGGCTGCGCCGGCCCGCGAGTTCGGGACGGGCCGCGATGTGCGCGTGGTACACGGCGGACATCGATCCCAGTCCGTGCAGGTACACCCGGACGGGCTCGGCCCCGGGCACCTCCGTCCAGCGGATACGGCTTCCCTCACTGTCGAACGTTGCCTGCTGCACCGTTCCCCTCCCGTGACGACTGCGTGGCGACCCACGGAAGCATACCTCGGCAACGATGTATGACGTAAGCGCACTATAATTCTGCCGAGGTACCACGGCGTGGGGGAGAATGCGGCCATGCTGGAACTCGCCATCCTCGGTTTCCTGTACGACGCCCCGCTGCACGGATACGTCCTGCGCCGGCACATCGCGGCGCTCACCGGCCATGTGCGGCCTGTCGCCGAGAGCACGCTGTACCCGGCGATCAAACGGCTGGAGAAGGCCGGCTTTCTGGTGCGGGCGACCGAGCCCGGCGCCGTGGCCGCCCCGCGCCATGTGCTGACGCTCACCGAGGAGGGCGGGCGCGAGCTGAAGCGCCGGCTGGCCGAGCCCGTGCAGCGCGAGATCACCGACGAGAACCACTGGTTCACCCTGCTCGCGTTCCTGCGGCACCTGGAGGACCCCGCCGCGCAGGCGGTCGTGCTGCGCCGCAGGCTGGCCTTCCTGGAGGAGCCTGCGAGCTTCTTCTACGACGGCGACCGGCCGATGCGCGCCGAGGAACTGCACGACCCCTTCCGGCGCGGGGTCCTCACCATCGCGCGTGCCACGAGCCGGGCGGAACTGGCCTGGCTGCGCGAGACCCTCGCGTCACTCGACGGGGTCGCCCGCTGAGGCGTCCCGATGCCGTACCGGACAGCCGCGCAGCCCGGGAACCGGGCGGGTGCCCAGGTCGGCCACGCGGTAGCCGTTCGGGTAACCCTTGATCTCCCGGTTCTGGCGCGCGAAGTGCGGGCCGCGGCGGGGCGGCAGCAGCCGGACGAGCCGGCCGCGTGTCCGCACCGCGCGGCGCACCAGCGCGGAGGTGGCCACGCCGGGCTGCGGGTAGCGGAACGCACGCAGCAGCGGTTCGTCGAGCAGGGCGAGCGTGGCCGTGCGCAGCAGCGGCGCCAGGGGGCGCGGATACCAGGACGCCATCAGGTCGAGGGTGGCGTCGGAGACCCGCCGGGCCTGCTCGTCCCAGGCGAAGTGGGCCTCCTCGTAGGCGTCGAGGAGCGCTTCGAACTCCTCGTAGGTCTCGGGGATGTCGGGGATGCCCATGTGGCGGCCGAGGGTGCGGTAGTACTCCGTGGTGGCGACGATCTCGTGCCGGGACAGCCGCCGCCAGCCGTAGGCGTCGATCCAGCGCCTGGGCACCACGACGAAGGTGCTCAGCACGTACCGCATGTCGTCGTCGCTGATGTCGTAACTGCGGTGCATCCGGTTGATGCGGCGGATGGCGGTCCGCCCCTCCTCGGCGGCGAAGCCGTGCTCCACGACGGTGTCGAGGAGCAGCACGGTGTCGTCGTAGCGCTTCTGGGTGCGTTCGGTCAGCTCCGCCGTCCGGGCGAGCAGTCGCCCGATGCTCGGCACGGCGTACGTGCGGTACAGAGCCAGTTCCAGGGCGCGGGTGTAGTCCCAGGGGAACTCGACCGTGGCACTGATCCGGTAGATCTCCAGCGCGTCCGCCACCGGGTCCAGGCGGCGGATCCGAGCGAGCTGCTCGAACCGCTTCACCGTGTCGTCCCCCTTCTGTCGCCGGAACTCCAACTCTACGTTGAGCAGTGGCAGCTGACCGATCGACATCAGGCCCGTTCCGGGGAGGGTGGTCCGCATGTTCGACACGATCCGCAGGTACACCGCAAGGCTCCGCACCTCCGCACACGCGCAGCCGCAGGGCGCCGGGGAGAGGCGTGCACACAACTTGTTCGAAGCGGCGGCCGTGTATGTGGCGGCCCGCGTGGAGGACGATCAGGACCGGATCGAGGAGGCGGCGGCCTGGGTGTCTCCGGAGGCGCTGTCGTTCGGGGTGAGCGAACTGGCCTGCCGGGCGGTCGTCGCGCTGGCCCGGGAGCGGGACGAGTCGCCGGGGGCGGTGGCCCGGGATCTTCTCGGGCTGCCCGCGGCCTGAGGAACCGCCTGCTCAGGTCGTGGTCGTTTCGCCCCCGTCCAGGCGGAAAACTGCAGCTCCGCGTGGTGTGAGGAGTCGTGACAAGCGGCTTCCGCTCGCACTAGGGTGCGCGCCGATGGACGAACCACTGGGGAGGCAGGGATGGCCGGGACGGACGATGAGGCCGTCGCCGCCGCGGACGACGCGCTGTATGTGCTGACGGCGGTACTGCTGACGCCGGCGCAGTTTCCGAGCGTGCTGGGCGACGACTACCCGGAGGCCTGCGCGGCGCTGGGGCTCGCGCCCCGCGCCGACGGCTACGGCCTGGTGCTGGGGCAGGACGGTGACGGCGCCCGCTGGACGGTCGTGATCGACGACGTCTCGCTGGTCGCCGTGGCGATCGCGTCCTGGGACTGCGGCATGGAGTACGAGCTGTCGCCGGACGAGCGCGCGGTCGTGGCCGCCCTGCCGGGCTGGCCGCTGGCGGTCGCCGTGGCGGCTCCAGGTGTGGCCGCGCCGCATGATCCCGCTCCCGAGGTGGCCGACCGGCCTGCGCTGAGCCCGCCGGACACCAGTTTCTGGGGGCCGGCCCAGCGGCGCCTGGGCGCGGACGAGATCGCGCTGCAGTGGGCGGTGTGGCGGGAGCAGATCGACGACGCCGACTTCTCCGCGTCCGGCGAGCAGGCGGGTGAGCAGGCGCAGTCGGCCGCATCCTCGGCCGAGGGCGGGGAGAGCGCCCCGCGCGGCGGCCACCGGGGGATCCGGCGGGTACTGGCGGAGGCGCGCGCCTACGTCGATTCCCCTCCCCCGCTCGGGCGGGTGCGCTCGTCGTTCGCCCCCGGTGACGCCCGAACGCTGCGCGCCGACGGCCCCGGCTGGTCGATGGTGGCCCGCACGGACGACATCGCGTTCGTGCTGCTCGACGAGGAGCCCGGCGAGGTCCTGCCGGTGGGCAGGGGACCGGAGCTGCCCGGCCTGCTGGAGGCGCTCGACAAGATGGCCGTACGCCCCCTGTGAGGCCCGGGGAGCCGCGCGAGGTGGTGCGCGGCTCCCGGTGCTCCGGTGGGTCCGCTCAAGCCCCTGAGCGGGCGTTCACGGCCGTGCGGCGGGGCCTCAGCGGCCCAGTTCCTTACGGGTGACCCGGCGGAGCCTGCGCCGCTGCGAGGGGTCCAGCGCCAGGTAGGCGGCCACCGGAACTCCCACCACGATCAGGAACGACACCCACCAGGGCAGCCATATCAGCAGGATCAGCCCGACCGCCACACCCCCTACGGCGATCTTCGCGTTGTTGGACATCAGCCTCGCCTCCTCCGCGGCCACTGCCGCTTCCTGCTGTGAGAACGGCCTCCCGTTCCCCACGGTTCCGGACTCCGGCCCCGAGCTCCACCGGAGGAGCCCTGAGATGCCCCTGACGGGGCCCCGGGGACGCCTCCCGGCTCACCCCCGGTGGATCCGGCCGTGCCAGCACTCGACGTCCCAGCGGGCACGGTCCTCCGATCTGCCCCGGGCCCGGGTCCGCGTGCCGGCGGCGACGGTCACATGACGGTCCGCGGTCAGGCAGAACACGGCGAAGATCCGCTCGTGGGTGAGCTCGAGGCTCTGGTCGCCGTACCAGTCCGCGACGAGCCCCTGATCGTCCGCGAGGAACGGGCGCTGGAGGAATTCCTGCACCTCGGCGGGGAAGTTGCCGAGAGCGCCTCTGGCGGCCTGGTCCAGGTTCAACGAGCGCGCGGCCCCAGGAGGGGATTGCAGCGCTCCGTGCGCCGCGTCCGCCCGCAGGCCTTCGGTGGCCGGCGGGGCGTCCGTGCCGGGCCCTGTCGTGCTGAACGACCGGCGCCGGACCGACCCGGGCTCCAGTTTCAGGCGCTCGCCCTGAAGGACCGGCCGCCCGCCCCTGATCACGAACCCGGCCTGGCACAGCCCACGGGGACCGAAGACGAACGCCTTGGGACGGCCGTCGGGGTCGAGCCGCGCCCACCACGCCCAGACGCCTCCGGCCTTCTGCTCCAACTTGTCCCGGGCGCTCGGCTCCAGCATGTCCCAGCACTGGTGCCGGTTGGGGAAGGAGTCGTCGAAGCCGAAGCCCCCGGGGCGATGGACGGCCGGCGTCGTCCCGGCGGGCTCGTGGCGTGTCCGGCGTGACTGTTCCGCTCGACGCGTCTCCAGCTCGGCCAGCCGCTCGCGCCGCGTCGTCGGCCACCGGTCCCGTCCCTGCGCACCGGCCCGTCCCCGCGCACCGGACTGTCCAGGCTCCGGGGACTCCGTGGGCCGCGCCTCCGTCATGCTCTCCCCCTCGCTCGGCCGCAGCACTCGACAGCGGTAGCGGCCATTGTCCGCGCATCACGGGCGTTTGCCACCCGTTCGCCGCTGTCGAACAGATTGTGAAGTGGTCCGGTTCATCACCACGCATGCGCGGACCGCCTTCGCCTGCTGTGCCTTCGGCGGCCCGGCCCCGGTGGTCGAATGTGAAAGGTGGGGCAGAGCTGTGCAGACGACGCCGACGGCGCCACGCTCCGACCTGCCCGAACCGGCCCGGTGCCGCACCGCGTTCCTGCCGGCCTACCCCCGCGCGCGGGCAGCGTCGCGTTTTCCGGCTGCGGCCCTGCGTTTCATGACGCCGGGTCTCCGCCTGCCGGGCTCCCTCCGGACGCCCACGACGCCCGGCGGGTGGGACCGTTGTCCGCGGACGACGTAGAACGCGTCCCTCCAGTTCGCCGCCGCCATGCCGCCGAAGGCGCACGCACGGACGCCGCCGTGGCGACCGGGTTGGCACACTACCCCCGCGCGTCAGGTTTTTCTGCGCTCCGCGGCCGTCCAGGTTCCCGATGCGACGGCCCTGGACGGCGAGCTGCCGGTTGGGGGGAATCCGGGCGCGGGCCCAGGACCGACGCCCTGCCCCGGCGTCGCCGGCAGCGGGGGTACGAGGGGCGCCCGGGTCAGGCGTGGCCGGAGAAGAGGGTCTCGGCCACCTCGGCCACCAGCTCGGGGCGCTCCTCGTGCAGGTAGTGTCCGCAGCCGGGGATCACCTCGACGCGGAGGTCGTCGGCGTGCCGGCCGGCGTCGGTGATGACGCTCGGCGGCAGCATGAAGTCCCGCTCACCGGCGAGGATCACGGTGGGCGTGGTCAGCCGGAGCTTCTTGTAGCGGCCGAGAATCAGCCGGGCGATGTCCCGCAGGGCGAACGCGCGGTGCAGGGCCTCGCCGGCCCGCGCTCGACCGGGCTCCTGGCTGGAGCGCACGAACTCGTCCATGGCGTCCGGTGTCCACACCGCCTGCTCGACCACACCCTTGCGCATCAGGTAGCGCGTGAAGCCGGGCCGGTTGCGCAGCATCCAGCGGCCCAGCAACGGCTGTTCCAGCAGCGCCGTGTACCAGAAGCGCCAGGACTGCGGCATCAGCCGCCGGTGCTCGGGCCAGGGGTGCATCATGTTCAGCGCGAGGTAGTGGCTGATCCGCTCCGGGGCCCGCAGGCACAGGTGGAACCCGGTCCACGCACCCCAGTCGTGTCCGATGAGCCGGACCCGGCCCAGGCCCAGTTCGTCGAGGAGACCGACCACGTCGTCGACCCTGCTGTCGGTGTCGTAGCCCTTGCCCGGGGTGTCGGACCAGCCGAAGCCGCGCTGGTCCACACAGAGCAGCCGGTACCGGCCGGACAGCAGCGGGATCAGCCGCCGCCAGCCGTACCAGTGCTGGGGGAAGCCGTGCAGCAGGAC
Organism: Streptomyces sp. NPDC052301; assembly: GCF_044593395.1. Classification (NCBI taxonomy): domain Bacteria; kingdom Bacillati; phylum Actinomycetota; class Actinomycetes; order Kitasatosporales; family Streptomycetaceae; genus Streptomyces; species Streptomyces sp. NPDC052301. The sequence goes on from NZ_JBIUBE010000002.1 coordinate 578,290, forward strand.
GACGGGTTCTCCTTGGCCCGCCTCCGCGACGTGCAGGCGCACGCCGCGCACGCTGACATAGCGATGCCGTACTCCGTCGAGTTCGGGCAGGGGCAGGGTGCTGTGCTCGACAGTCGCCATGAGGGCTCCAGTTCGGTGTCGGGGGATACCGGTCGGCCTGTCAGGAGTCGCCGTTTGCGCGAAAGGTTCCGTCCGTCCCGAGATCGATGTGCGGCGCACGGACGAAGAAGCGGAATCGGCGGGAGAACGACGCCCCCTCCGCAAAACACGTGGGGAACGTTTCCAGGCCCGGCCCCCTCCTGACCCATCGCGGCTCGATGCAGCCGACTGGCCCTCGACGGAGGAGAACGACGTGAGAAACAGGCGAGGCCTCGCTCAGGCCGCGGGACGTTGGAGCGCCACACACAGATGGGCGGCGGTGCTGCTCTGGCTGGCGTTCGTCGTCGTGGCCACCGTGGCGGGCGGGATGGTCACCCAGCAGGAGCCGACCCCCGCCGAACTCACCAACGGCCCGGCCCGGCACGCGGAACAGATCCTGGACGACGCCGGACTGACCCTGCCCGCGCACGAGGTGGTGTTCGTCCACAGCGACCGGGTGACCGTCGACTCACCCGAGTTCCGCAGGGCCGTCGCCGATGTGACGGGGCGGATCAGGGGCACGGGCAAGGTGCGTGACGTGGTCTCGCCGCTGGACCCGGCCGGTGCCTCGGCCGTCTCGAAGGACCGGCACAGCGCCCTGGTGCAGTTCGACATGGCGGGTGACGCGGTCAAGGCGAAGGGAACGGTGCAGCCGGTCCTGGACGCCGTGGCGAAGTCGGCCCAGGCCAGTCCCGGGGTCACCGTCGAGCAGTTCGGTGAGGCGTCCTTCGCGCACAAGTACGAGGAGAAGCTGCACACCGACTACACGAACGCCGAGACCATCTCCTTCCCGGTGACCCTCGGCATCCTGCTGGTGGCCTTCGGCGCGCTGGTCGCCGCGCTGCTGCCGGTCGTGCTCGCCATCACCGCGGTGGTCGCCGCCGGCGGGCTGCTCACCCTTGGCAGCCACCTGGTGCACGTCGACCAGAACGGCAGCTCCGTGATGTCGCTGATCGGCATCGCCGTCGGCGTCGACTACTCGCTGTTCTACATCCGCCGGGTGCGCGAGGAGCGGGCGCGGGGCAACTCCACCGAGGCCGCAGTGAGCGCGGCGGCCGCCACTTCCGGCCGGTCCGTCATCGTCTCGGGTCTGACCGTCATGGTCTCCCTCGCCGGTCTCTTCCTCTCCGGCAACGGCATCTTCTACGGCATGGCCACCGCGACCATCATCGTCGTGGCTGTCGCCGTTCTCGGCTCGGTGACGGTGCTGCCCGCGCTGCTGTCGCTGCTCGCCCACCGGATCGACAAGGGCCGGGTGCCGCTGCTGCCGCGCATGCGTGTCGAGGACATCGACGGTGCGGCGGACACGGAGGGCGTGAAGCGCGGCTTCTGGGGTGCCGTGCTCGGTGCCGTACTGCGCCGGCCGGCCGTGTCCCTGGTGCTGTGCGGCGGGGCGCTGCTGGCCCTGGTCGCCCCGGCGTTCTCGCTGCACACCTCGGACCCGGGGGTGAGCGACCTGTCGGCCGAGAACCTGCCGGTGCTGCAGACGTATGAGCAGATCCAGCGGGCCTTCCCCGGTTCGTCGACCCCGGCCAAGGTCGTGGTCAAGGCCGACGGCCTGAGCGGGTCCGCGGGTGACGCGACGCTGCAGCGCTTCACCAAGGCGGTCGCCGCCGCGTCGCCGCAGCTGAGCGGTCCGGTGACCTTCCGGGTCTCCGACAACGGCAAGGTCGCCGTGGCCACCGTCGGCCTGGCCGGCTCGGGCACGGACGACCGGTCCGTACGGGCGCTGCGCACCCTGCGCACCCAGGTCGTCCCGGCGACCTTCGGCAAACTGCCCGGCGCCGACGTGGCCGTCGGCGGCACCACCGCGGCGTCGGTCGACACCAACGCGAACCTGTCGGACAGGGCGCCGTGGGTCGCGGGCTTCGTGCTGCTGTTCACCTTCGCGGTGATGCTGGTCTCGTTCCGCTCCGTGGTGGTCGCCGGGTTCACGCTGGTGCTCAACATGCTGTCGGTGGGCGCCGCCTACGGCATCGTGGTGCTCGTCTTCCAGAAGGGCTGGGGCGAGGGACTGCTCGGCTTCACCAGTACCGGCGGAATCGCCTCCTGGGTGCCGCTGTTCATGTTCGTCTTCCTGTTCGGCCTGTCGATGGACTACCACGTCTTCGTCGTCAGCCGGATCCGCGAGGGCCACGACCGTGGGCTGTCCACACCCCGAGCCATCGAGCAGGGGATCCGGGGAACGGCGAGCGTGGTCACCGGGGCTGCCGTGGTGATGGTCGCGGTCGCCGGGGTGTTCGGCATGCTGCCGCAGTTGTCGATGAAGGAGTCCGGCGTGGGCATGGCGACGGCCGTCCTGGTCGACGCGACGTTCATCCGGATCGTGCTGCTGCCGGCCACGATGAAGCTCCTCGGGGACGCCAACTGGTACCTGCCGAAGTGGCTGGGCCGGCTGCCGGCCGGACTCGCCGAGGGAGCCGCCGGCGACGGTGCCGCCGCGCCCCCGCGGACGGAGGGACCGGCCGAGCGCGAGACCGTCCCGTCCGGTACCTGACACCTGCCGGAACACGCGGATGCCGCCGGACCGAAGTCCGGCGGCATCCGCGTGTCGGCGTCCGGTTGTCAGCCGGCCGCGCACAGCTCCGCCGTCAGCGCGGCGATCTCCGCGGTCTGCGAGCCGTTCAGGCGCGGGTCGCAGGCGGTCTCGTAGCGGCGGGGCAGATCCTCCTCGGCGATGCCGGTGGCGATGCCGACGCACTCGGTGACCTCGGCCGGGGTGGCCTCCAGGTGGACACCGCCGGGCCGGCCTCCCACCGAGCGCACGGCTGAGAAGAAGCCGCGGATCTCCGCGGCCACCGTCGCCACGTCCCGAGTCTTGTGACCGGATTTGCTGACATAGGTGTTGCCGTGCACCGGGTCGCACAGCCACACGACCGGGTGACCGAGCCGGGCGACCTCCGCCACCAGCGGCGGCAGCACCTCGCGCACCCGCTCCGCACCCATCCGGGAGATGAGCACGAGCCGCCCCGGCTCCCGGTCCGGGTCCAGCCGGGCGCACAGCGCGGCCAGGTCCCCGGGCTCGGTGCCCGGGCCGACCTTGAGCCCCACCGGGTTGTCGACACCGGACAGGAACCGCACGTGCGCCCCGCCGGGATCACAGGTGCGGGCACCGATCCAGGGCAGGTGGGTGGAGGTCAGGTACAGGCTGCCGGACAGCGGGTCCCGTCGTACCTGGGGCTCCTCGTAGTCGAGCACCAGCGCCTCGTGACTCGTCCACACGGCGGGCGCGTCGGCCACCGAGGTTCCGGGCATCGACATACCGGACTCCGCCAACTCGCGCAGCAGGCCGATCACTTCACGCGCGTGCGCATGGCCCTCCAGCAGCCGCATCGCATCGGGCACGCGGGCGGCGGGGTCTGGCGCCGGGTCGTTGACGAGGTGGCCGCGGAACGAGGGCAGGACCACGTCGCCGACCCGCTCGGTCGGCGACGAACGAGGCTTGGCGTACTGGCCGGCCAGTCGGCCCACCGGTATCACGGGCCGGCCCAGGGCGGCGCCGATGGTCCGGGCCGTGCCGTGCAGCTGGCCGACCCGGGCGGCGATGCCGGCGAAGGTGGGACGCTCGAACGTCTCGGCACAGTCGCCGAGTTGCAGCACGAAGGCATCACCGCGCGCGGCGTCGGCGAGCGACCGTCGCAGGTCGAGGATCTCGTGCGCCCGGACGAGCGGCGCTGCTCCGGCGAGCCGGGAACGGATCCGGCGCAGCAGCGCGTGATCGGGCCAGTCGGGCTGCTGGGCGGCCGGGCGGTGCCGCCAGTCGGACGGCGTCCAGACCGGCGGCCGGGGAGACAGGAGTACAGCGGGCGAGGACATGGGGCATCGGCCTCCGTCGGCAGGTCAAGGGCAGTACAGGGAGGTTGTGTGTCGGGGCGGCATACGGCCCGGACGGTGGGCGGCGTCGCGCAGGGCGACCTGCCACCAGCCGTCAGTGGTCAGTGGTCAGACCTCGGCCGTCAACGGTCAGGTCTCGGCCGTCAGTCGTCCAGGAGTGCCCAGCAGAGCACCCCGCCCTGAGGCAGCCGCCGTACGCTCACCCGGACGCGGTGCTCGGTGTGTCCGGTGGCCTGAGCGAGGAATCCGGCGCCGTCCGGCATGAGCCGTAGGTCCCGCAGGCCGCGCAGGGCGGGGCCTGCCAGCGGGCTGAGGGCCTTGAAGGCGGCCTCTTTGGCGGAGTAGAGGGTGAGCAGACGCTGGGCCGCCGTGCGGGGCGGGCCGAGCAGCGGGCGCTCGGGCTCGCGCAGCACCAAGTGGGCCGCACGGACCGGAAGTTCTGAGAGTTCCAGGTCGATACCGAGGGCCGGGAATCGGTCGGCGGGTCCGGCGACGGCGACCGCGATGCCGCCGGAATGGCTGATCGACGCCGAGAGCCCTTGGGGGAGCCGGGGCCGGGGCCCGTCGCACAGCACCGGGCCGGCGCTCAGTCCGGCCGCTCGTACGGCGCGGTGCAGCGCGCTGCGTCCGATGAGGAAGTCGCTGCGGCGCTGCCTGGGCATCGTCTGGGCCAGGTGCCGTTCCTCGTCGGTCACGGCGACCGGCGGGCCCTCGTGGACGGAGGCGACAGCGAAGCCCACTCCCGGAATGCGCGGCCCGGCGCTGGAAAAAACACGAGGCAGAATGCGGAGCGTCCCACTCGAATACACGAGGTTTTTTTCCTGTTCCTGGCTGGCGGGTCGGGGAATTGACGGCACGGTGAATTCCGGCGAATTTCTCCGGAGAACGTCTGCCCGGTACGCCGGATTCCGCCGGTTCACGCGACGGAGCGGCCAGGCGTACGGTTCTGCCTGATCCCGGCCGAACTGTTCGTACGACTCAGGGGCAGTCGGTATCCTGACCTCTCGGAGACAAAGAGGCGGCGTGGCACCGATGCACTCCCTGCTTTACCGGGCCTTGACCGTCGGGGGTGGTGCGGCCCTCCCCTACGACACAGAGGGAGCGACAGTGATGACCGGTTCGGGGACCAGCGGGTGGCCGACGGCCGAGCTGGACGCGGTGCGCCGTCTGAAGGTCATGGCGTCCGCCGCCGGGCATCCGTCGTACGCCGAGCGCCGCTTCGACGTGCCGCTGGAGCGGCTGTGGTCCGTCGCCTCGGATCTGGAGAACGAACTCCCGCTCATCGTCAGTGGTCTGCGCTCCTTCACCATCACACACTCCGCGGGTGAGCGACTGTCGGGCGAGGCGGTCGGTGCCGTCGGGTTCCGGGAACAGTTCGACGTCGTACTGCGTCCCGGCTGGTGCCTGATGCAGGGCAAGGTGCTGACCAGCGGCATGGCCGCCACCGCGGACGGTGACGGCTGCCGGTTCGCCTTCTTCACCAGCCTGCGGCTGCCCGGTGGCCACCTGCTCGACCGGCTGCGCGGCCCGTGGTCCGCACGGCGGGCCGAGAACATGCTCGACCGACTCGGGGAGCGGGTGGCGGCCGGGTCAGCCCCAGGCCGACCGGAATGACCGTCTGGCTCTGAACAGCCGTGATCTCACGGTCCCCACCGGTATTTCCAGGAGGTCGGACACCTCCTGTTCACTGAGTCCCTCGACATGACGGAGCATCAACACCGCCCGGTGCTCGGGCGCCAGCCGCTGCAGGGCGTCGGCGATGTCGGAGGCCAGGTGGAGCTCTCCACGGGCGGGCGGATCCTCCCACTCCATGGTCACGGTCGGCTGCCGACGGCGCTGGCCCGCGAACTTCAGGGCCTCACGCACCGCGATCGCCCTCACCCAGCCGAACAGGGCGGTCGGCTCCTTCAGTTGGCGGATGCTGCGGAAGACCGCGATCAGGGTCTCCTGTGCCGCGTCGGCACCGTCCTGCAGGGCCACGGGGCCGCAGATCCGACCGACATAGGGGGCAAGGATGCCGAGCAGTTCGTCCATCGCCAGCGCGTCGCCCCCCTGCGCCCCACGCACCAGACGGGCCAGCAGGTGCGGATCGTGCAACGTGGCCGTGTTGCCGTCCCTCGTCACCGCATCACCGCTTCCGGCTCCGCCACGTACCGGTCCGTCGTTGATGCGTTCACCGGCGGCACCGTGGCGCACCGACCCTTCCCGCGCCGGCCGGCTTTCCCGCCCGACCGCCCGGTTCTCGTTCTCGCAAACAGGCAGCACAGAACCATGAATTGACCCCCCGTTGATGGCGAATTGGACTGCTCACGCGCACCGCGGGCAACTCTAGCATCGGGCACAGGCGTCCGGGAGGCGGAAGATCTCGGAACATGACTCAACCGACTGGTGACAAAATATGCAGCAGCGAACACGGGAGGGCGGCACTCGCCAACAAATAGCGACTCAATCCTACGCCGTCGCGGAGTGGAGACCCAAAACCTTGAGACCCGGCCCCATCCACAATTCACGAGCCGGCCGCACGGGGTCCTGGACGAGGGTGTCGTACCGGTCGAGGACCTGCACCGTTGTGTCCCGGGCGCGGTACGCGGGCCGGCCCGGGTCACCGGTCACCGCGAAGCGCAACCAGGCCGTGCGCGTCCGGCGGGACAGTTCCCTCGCCTCCCGCGACGGCTCGGGCCCGAGCATCCGGCGGGCCTGCGGTGCGCCGAGCACCAGGGGTACGTCGAGGCCGTGGCAGGCACCGAGCCGACCGCCGAACACCGTTGCGTAGCAGTCCAGTTGCCAGGCGAAGGCCCGCCCACCGACGGCGGCCTGCGCCTCCAGCAGGGCGAGCGCGGGCACCCGGCACGGCGAGTCGGAGCGCACGGTCTCGCAGAGTGCCTCCGAGCACGCGACAGCGTCGCGGTAGGCGCGCTCACCGCCCGCCGCGTGAAGGCGCCGCCGTAGGACCGCACCATCACCGGCAGCCCGGCCGCCCCGGGATCCGGCGACCAGACGTCGACGGTCGGGCAGTCGTCCGCCGGACGGGTGGCACGCGCGGCCGGTCCCGTCGGGTTCATCCGGTCGTGCTGCGGCACCGGCGGCCCGAACTCCGTCGCGGGCCGTCCCCCGTCCCATCGCTCGGGCGGCTCGGGCGCGGCGAACCCCAGGGCCCCGAACGGCGGCTCGGCGAACGGGACACCGAGGGAGGCGGCCACCGGTCTGCCGTGCTTCGCCCCCGGTCCGCCGACCGACTGCATCCGGCCGTACACCCGGCCGTGTTCCGTGCGCACCTCGAAGTGCGAGTCGTTCTGCACCCGCCCTGCCTCCTCCAGCCCTCGGATGCCGCGGCAGCCGGGATTCCGGCTGCCGCGGCGGGCATCTTCGACGAACGGAAGAGGCGGCCGACGGCCTGTGCACTCCCGCCGACCCCGCACGAATTCACGCCAGAGCGGAAAGTACCGGGAGTACCGGACCACTCCGGCCCCTCCTTCCCACCGAAGCTCCCACACCGACGCCGCCTTGGTGCCGCTGGAGCGTCGACGACCAAGGGAGGGAAACGACAGATGAAAACCGCGCGCGCGGGCACCCTGCAGCAGGGCCCGCCGTCCCGGCAGACCGCTCCGGAGGACCCGTGGGCCAAGGCGGCCCCGCTCGTCCGGGCCGCGCAGTCCGGTGACGCCATGGCGCTCAACGACCTGCTGGGCCTGCTCACACCGTATGTGAGCCGACTGTGCAGGCCGATCGCCCTGAACAACAGCGCCGATGCCGTCCAGGAGGCGCTGATCGCCGTCTTCCAGGGCCTGCCCCGGCTCAAGGACCCGCGCTCCCTGTACGCGTGGGTGCGCACGATCACCGTACGCGAGGCGGTTCGGGTGGCCCGCCGGACCGAGCGCGAGACACCGGTCTGCGAGTTCGACGACATCGCCTGGCCGCGCAGTCCCGAACTCGCCGTGGACGTACGGGACGTCCTGCGGCGCATGACCAGCGAGCACCGTGCGGTCCTGGTCCTGCGCGAACTGGAGGGCCTGGACGAACGGACGGCGAGCGACGTTCTCAACATCTCCTGCGGCACGCTGAAGTCCCGGCTGCACCGTGCCCGACACAGCTTTCGAAAGGCGTGGCCGCGATGAACCCGAACTGGCCGACGGCCGAACTCGACCCGGTGCGCCGCCTGCGCGTGATGGCCGCCGGGCTGCATGCCGTCATGTACGCGGAAGCCCATGTGGACCTGCCGATGGCGGACATGTGGGCCGTGGCGAGCGACCTGGAGGGCGAACTGCCCCATCTGGTACCGACGTTGCGCGCTTTCCACTGTCAACCGCTCTCCGGTGACCGGCAGTCGGCGTGGGCGTACGGCCCACTCGGTCACCGGGCGCGCTTCGACGTGCGGCTTCGGACCGGCTGGTGTCTGATGCAGAGCCGCCATGTGGTCGGCGGCATGGCGGCCGTCCCGGAGGGTTCCGGAACCCGGTTCGCCGTGCTCGGCGGTCTCCGCCGGCCCTGGTCGGTCCCCGTCCAGCGAGCGCTGCGCCCGCTCGGGCACTCCCGGGGCCTGCTGATGGTGGAGCGGGCGGCCCGGCGGGCGGCGATCCGCCGCAGCCTGAAGCCGGCCTGAGCGCACACGGCCCCGAAGCACGACGAGCCCTCCGAGCGAGTCGACGCTTCGAGGACGACGACGGCTCGGAGCATCACGGCACGACCCCGGTCGCGACGCCCCCCGGATCGCGACCGGATCGCGAAGTGACGTCCGATCCACCGCGGGAGCCGGGCCGGACGTCACTGCGCGCGTCCGGCCCGGCCGGCCCGCCCGCACGCGGCCCGGCCACCGGGAACGCGCCCTTCCGGAAAAAAAACCGGCGCCGCTCGAGAAAAACGCGAATCCCGGTGGAGTGCATCGGCTGGATGCCGCCTCTTGTCTGGTGTCGGACGCTCCCGGCCCACGGTGAGCGACCCCCGGCCATCCCCCACGCACAGCAGCCCATCCGGCGCGCGTCTGCGCTTGCCCGCACGTCATCGCCAGGCCGAGCAGAGGGAACCTCCATGCCCGACATATCCGCACTCAAGCTCGACGTCGTACCCGAGCCGACCGCCGCTCTCGGGATCCTTCCGACCGTCGCGGCCGAGAAGTACCCCGACACGCCCTTTCTCTCCGACACGCCGTGGCGTACCTACGACGGTCCGGTCACCAACTTCGCCGAGTTCGCCCAGGCCGTCGACGACTACGCCGACCGGCTCTGGGCAGGCGGAATCCGCCACGGGGACGTCGTCGCGGTGGTGCAGCGCAACCACATCGAGGTCGAGGGCGTGATGTGCGCCCTGGGCAAGATCGGCGCCCTGCCGGCCCTGCTGTCCTCCGCGATGGAGACCGGAGAACTCCTGGAGTGCTTCGCCCGGCTGGACCACCCGTATCTCCTGGTCGACTCCTTCGGGCTGTCCCGGCTCGCCGAGCACCGGCACGCGCTGCGGCTCCTGACCCGTGGCGTGCTCTGCCTGGAGGAGACGGACGAGGACTGGGTCGTACCGCTCCAGGAGCGCGTCGCGCACACCGCCGCACCGCGGGACGAGGACGAGTGGTTCGTCATCACGCACTCCTCCGGCACCACCGGCGCACCCAAGATGGCCGCGCACTCCACCCGTTCGCTGTTCGGCATGGTCGCCCCGATGATCATGATCTTCCGGGACCAGTACTCGCCACAGGACCTGAACGCCAAGCACCTGTCCTTCGTGCACGCCCGCACCTGTGCCGGCACGCTGGCCTCACTGGAGACGGCGATGCCCGCGCTGGCCATCGCCGACCCGGACCCGGTCAATGTCAAGCGGCTGATGCTCCAGCACCGGCCGACCTCGCTCGAGACCCACCCGAACGTCTACATCCAGTGGGAGTCCCTCGCGGACGACCCGGACCGCCCCTTCCAGCACGTCGAGCGGTTCATCTCCACTTTCGACGCGATGCACCCGCGCACCGTGCGCACCCTGCTGAACGCCTCGGAGCACCCGCGCGCCCACTACTTCCAGGCGTACGGTCAGACCGAGTCGGGCCCCATATGCCTGCGCATCGTCGCCCGCGAGGAGTCCGCGGACTACTCGCCGCGCAACGTCGGCCACAGCGGTGGCGGCATGGAGATCCGGATCGTGGACGAGAACGGCGTCGAGCAGCCGGCGAACACGCCCGGCTTCATCGAGACCCGCTCCCCCGGCCGTATGCGCGGCTACGTCGGCGGCAGCCCCATGCCGCCGCAGGACGCCTGGTGGCCCATGGGTGACATCGGCCGCCTGCTGGACGACGGCTCGCTGGAACTCCTCGACCGCATCGTCGAGCACGTCGACGGCGTCGACAGCCTCCTGGAGAAGGAGGATCACCTGCTCGAAGCGCTGCCCGAGCTGGTCGAGCTGGTGCTGATCAAGGACGAGGACGACAGCTCCGTGTTCGCCGTGGCCTGCCCGCGCCCCGGCACCAACCCCGACCCGGAGCGGTTCCGGGCCGTGGCCGCCGAGGCCGGTCTGCCCGACCTGGACGTCCGCTTCTGGGAGTGGGAGGCCATGCCGGTCACCGGCTCCTACAAGGTCCGCAGATCCGTGCTGCGCCGCAAACTCGCGGGCCGCATCCAGCGCACCACCACCGCCCGGAAGGAGGCCTGACCCGCATGACGCACCTGTGGTACGAACTCGCACGCGGCCTGCGCGACGAGACCCTGCTGCACACTCCCTCGCGCTCCGAGGAGCCCGTCTCCGGAGCCGCCCTGTTCGACCGCGCCGAACGCACCGCCGGCGCCGTACTGACCGCGTGCGAAGGCCGCACCCCGCGCCGGATCGGGCTGCTCATGGCCAACGGCGAGCCGTGGGTACGCGGGCTGCTCGCCACACTCCGCCTCGACGCGGCGGCCGTGCCGCTGGCGCTGCCGGTGGCCTTCGGCGGCGCCGACGCCTACGCCGCCCACGTCCGGCGCATCGCGGACGACGCCGAACTGGACGCGATGCTCGTCGACGGCAGCCTCGGCGGCCGTATCGTCTCCCGCGTCGCCGAGGCCGTACCGGCGCTCCCGTTCGTCGACATCGCCGAACCGCCCGCCGCCCGCCCGGTGTTGGCCGAGCCCGCCGGTGGCGGAGCGGCGCCCGCCGTCATCCAGTACACCTCCGGAAGCACCTCGGCGCCCAAGGGCGTCGTGGTCAGCCACGACAACGTCTCGGCCGGACTCGACGCCATCGACGCCGGGACCCGATGGACGCCCGAGGACCGGCTGGGCGAGTGGCTGCCGCTCTTCCACGACATGGGCCTGTTCACCCTGCTCGCCGGTCTGCGCATGGGCTCGGTCATCACCCTGTGGCAGCCCGGCGACTTCGTGCGCCGCCCTATGCAGTGGCTCGCCGAGTTCGCCGCGTCCCGCTCCACCATCCAGCCCGCCCCGAACTTCTTCTACGACTACCTCGTCGCCGCGGCCGCCAAGGGCATCCCCGACGGCCTGGACCTGTCGGCCTGGCGCTACGGCGGCAACGGCTCCGAGCCGGTGCGCCGCTCCAGCCTGGAGGCGTTCCAGCAGACCTTCGCCCCTCACGGGCTGCGCCCCCACGTCGTTCAGCCCAACTACGGGCTCGCCGAGGCCACCCTGATCGTCAGCACCGGCGCGCCCGGGTCGGCGTACCGCAGCCTCGACGTGGAGCGCTCCAGCCTGTCCGTCGGCGAGCGGGTCGAGCAGGCCGCATCCGGACCGACCACACGGACCGTCGTCTCCTGCGGCACGCCCGTCGCGGGCATCGAGCTGCGCATCGGCGACGCCGAGGGCAACCCGCTTCCGGAAGGCGTCGTCGGAGAGGTGCAGATCGGCGGCGAGCCGGTCACCTCCGGCTATCTCGGACTGCCCGCGGCCGAGCAGCCGTTCACCCCGGACGGGCTGCTGCGCACCGGTGACATCGGCTTCCTGCACGGTGGCGAGTTGTACGTCATGGGCCGGCTGAAGGCCATGGCCGTCGTGCGCGGCCAGAACTACTACGCCGAGGACGTCGAGGAGATCGTCAAGGCCACCCCCGGAGTCGACCGCCGGCACTGCGCCGCCTTCGCCTGGGACGACGACGGCGAGGAGCGGATGGTCGTGGTCTGGGAGACCAAGCTCGACACCGACACGGTCCGCGCCGTCGGCGAGGCCATCCGCACCCGCCTGGCCGACCACCTCGGCCTGACCGCGGTCGAGACCTTCGCGGTCTCTCCGCAGACCCTGCCCTTCACCAGTTCCGGGAAGGTCAAGCGCTCCGGCGCGGCCGACCTGTACCGGCAGCACAGGAACGTTTCCGCCACCGCACCGGAAGGACAGCACTCATGAGCGTCACCGCCACCCTGGACATCGTCGTACGGGCCCTGGCCACGCAGGCCGGCGTCGCCGAACGGTCCATCGACCCCGACAAGCCGCTGTCGGCCGTGCCCGGCATCGAGTCCGTCAAGGCCCTGCGCGCCATCACCGAGATCGAGGACGACTGCGACGTCGTCATCCCCGACGACTTCCTCTTCGAGTCCGCCACCGTCCGCGAACTGGCCGACTTCGTGGCCGAGCTGGCGCGGGAGGGCAGCGCCATATGACCGTGGAGACCGCCGCGTCGCACGCGCTGCTCGGCGCGCTCGACCGGTTCCGGGTCGCGCCGCCGGACGTCGCCCGCTACGACACCGACACCGCGACCGCCGCCCGCGCGCTGCGCGCCGCCCCCGAGCAGGTGGCCCGGCTCGCCGACGAGGGGCTGCCGCACGTGGTGGACTCCGCGCGCGGGCCGCTGTTCGACTATGACGACCTGATGAACGTCGGCATGTTCTGCGGCACCGGCCAGACGGTGCCCGAACTGGGCCTGCGCTTCCTGATGCGCTTCGCCGCCTCGCAGCGGGCGAGCTGGTTCGAGCCCCGCGACTGGGAGGTCGGCGTGCACCCGGCCCGCACGGCCGGCGGCGAGGGTGCGGAGGCCCCCGCCGCGGACGCGGGCCGGTTGGAGGTGACCGTCCGGGTCCCCGACCTGTCCGCGCCCGGCGTCGAAGCGCTGGACGGCGGCCCCTTCGACGAGCCGCTGCGCACCAACGGATACCGGGCGGCCGTCCGGCTGACCGGCGCCGAGCAGACGGTGCGCGACCCGCGCATCCACGAGGCGTGGGCCGAGGTCGTGGACGGGCTCGCCTCCCGCCGCGTCATCTACCAGACGGTGCCCGAACCGCTGCGCGCCGACCCTCACCGGGCCTGGGACCTCGGGATCGCCGACTGTGTGGTCGCCTCCCGGCTGCTCGCCGACCGGCTGCGCGCGGCCGGACTGCAGGCCACCGCCCGGCGCGGCTATCTGCTCGGGCTCTTCGGCAGCGACCACGCCTGGTGTGACGTCGTCGAGGACGGCGTGCACAAGTCGCTGGACCCGGTGTTCGCGTTCGTCGCCACCGTCGGCGACGAACGCGGTGTCGCCGAGTCACCCGATTTCGCCGCCGCCTGCTTCGGCAGCCGCTTCAACCGGCTCCTGCCGTGCCGCACGGACAGTGCCGAACCGCTCGTCTACTTCGACGGCGAACCCGCGCCCTACTGGGCGATGGTCGGCGTAGGCGCCCGCCCGAGGAGGACCGCATGACCGCCGCCGTACGCACCCTGGACGACGTTCGCGACCTGATCAAGGCCAGCCTCGACCACCCCGCCCTGCTGGACCGCCTCGGCGACGAGGACGACTTCGCGCAGGCGGGCATCGGCTCGGGCGAAATGATCCGGATCGCGCTCAGCCTGGAGGAGGAACTGCGCCGGCCGCTGCTGGACGACGAACTGCTCGGGCTCACCTCGGTGGCCGCCGTCGCCGCGCTGATCGGGGCGGAGGCGAACTGACATGTGGCTCAACCATGTGGTGCGCCGCGGTCTCGACCGGGACCCCGACGCGCTCGCCCTGCGCGACGGCCGACGTGACGTCAGCTGGCGTGTCCTGCACCGCGATGTGCGAGCCCTGGCCCGCCGGCTGCGCAACGACACGCTGCCCGGCAGCCGGGTCCTGGTGCTCAGCGGCAACCGCGTCGAGGTGCTGGAGACGTACCTCGCCTGCGCCGCCGCCGGCCTGGTCGCGGTGCCGGTCAACCCGGCGCTGACCAGCCCGGAGCTCGGGGCGATCATGGACTCCGTCGAGCCCTCCGCGGCGGTCGCCGAGGCGGCCTACGCGGCGCGCCTGGCCGACCTGTACCCCGGGCTGCCCGTCATCGACATCGCCACCCTGCCCGAACTGCCCGACACCGACGGAGAGTTCCCGGAAGAGCCGGGCAGCAGCATGGCCGACCCGGTGCTCATCCTGCACACCTCGGCGACCACCGGGCGGGCCAAGGGTGTCGTGGTCGACCAGCGCTCGCTGCAGATCAACGCCCTGTCCTGGCTCGCCGACGTCCGCCCGGAACCCGGCACCACGTTCCTCAACGCGGGGCCGCTCTTCCACGGCAGCGTCGTGATCGCCCTGGACCACCTGGCGGCCGGCGGCACGGTCTGTGTCCTGGACCGCTTCACCCCGCAGGGCTGCCTGGCCGCCCTGGAGCGCTGGGAGGTCGAGCACGCCTTCCTCGTGCCGTCCATGGTGCGGCTGCTGCTGCAGACCAGGAGCCTGGCCGACACCGACCTGTCCCGGCTGCGGCTGCTGCTGCACGGCGCCGCACCGATGCCGGCGGACCTGGCCCGAGAGGCCCGGGAGCGGCTCGGTGCCGAGCTGCAGACGATCTTCGGTATCACCGAGGGCGGCGGTCCGGTCCTCACCCTGCGTCCCGGCACCCGGGCCGGTGCGCCGCCGGTGCCCGGAGCCGTGTGCGTCGGGGTGCCGATGCTCGGCGCCGAGCTGCGCATCACCGACGACCAGGGCCGCGAGGTGCCCGCGGGCGTCGTCGGGGAGATCCAGGTCGGTGGCGACGGCCTGATGCAGACCTACTGGAAGAACCCGGAAGCGACCGCCGACGTGCTGCGTGACGGCTGGCTCAACACCCACGACCTGGGCTGTGCCGACGCCGAGGGCCGGGTGTGGGTGGTGGACCGCCGCAACGACCTGATCCTGCGCGGCGGGCAGAACGTGTACCCGGCCGAGATCGAGCACGTGCTGCGACAGTCCGGGAACGTCGCCGACGTCGTCGTCGTACCGCTGTCGTCGGACCTGTGGGGGCAGACGCCCGTGGCGTTCGTGCAGCCGGTGGCGGCCGACAGGTTCGACCCTGCGGAGCTGCTCCAGCTGTGCGTCGACGGGCTCGCCCCCTACAAACGCCCCACCCATTTCCTGCCCCTGGAGCGCATCCCGCGCAACCCGGCGGGCAAGGCGCTGCGCACCGAACTGCGCGAGATCGCCCGCCAGACGCTCACCGCCGACACGGAGCAGACCGCATGACCACCACCGACTACACCCGACCCGAGGTGCTCACGGACCTCGCCGGCGAATGGGCCGTCCCGATCCACGGCAACGCCGTGATCCAGTGGGATTACGACCAGCGCAACGACAAGCTCGTCCGGCTGTACCAGCAGGGCAAGCAGCGTCAGTGGGACATGGACGAGCGGCTCGACTGGGACCACGAGGTGGACCCCGACGACCCGCTGGGCCTGCCCGACGATTTCATCTCCATCGCGGGGTCCAAGCTGTGGGACAGGCTGCCGGAGAGTGAGCGGCGCATCGTGCGGCGGCACAGCAGCGGCTGGCTGTACTCGCAGTTCCTGCACTCCGAGCAGGCCGCGCTGATCGCGGTCGGCAAGATTCTGCTGACCGTTGAGGACCTGGACTCCAAGCTGTACGCGGCCACCCAGATGATGGACGAGGCCCGGCACGTCGAAGGCTTCCACCGCTTCTTGCACACCAAGATCGGACTGCGCTACGGGCTTTCTCCGTCGATCTCGGCGATGTTCGAGCAGGCCATGCGCGAACCTCGCTGGGACTTCGGTGTGCTGGCGGCGCACATCCTGGTCGAGAACATGGGTCTGGCCACCTTCGGGGTGCACCGCGAACGGCTGACGGATCCGCTCGCCCGGGCGTTCAGCGCGTACGTCGCCCGGGACGAGGCCCGGCACGTGGCGTTCGGACGGCTGCTGCTGCGCGCGTACTACCCGCAGCTGTCCGAGGCGGAGCTGAAGGAACGCGAGGACTTCGTCGTCGAGGGGTGCTGGGCGCTGCGCGACCGGTACGTCGACGACGAGATCTGGAACACGCTCGGGTACGGCGAGGAGGCCATCAAGGCGTCCCGGCGCTCGCCCGCCAAGCGTGAGTTCCGCCGGCTGGTCTTCATGCGGATCGTGCCCGGCCTGAAGGAGATCGGCATGTTCGGGCCGCGCGTTCAGGAGGCGCTGGCCAAGATGGGCGTCCTCGGCTTCCAGGACGTCGACGAGGAGGCGCTGCGCGCGCTCGACGACAAGGCCGCCGTCGACGCCCTCACCCGGCACGAGATGGATCTGCGCCGCAGCGACATCCAGCAGGTGGTCGACCTGGGTGGCGCCGCCCCGTCCGACGGCACCACGCCCGCCCCGTGAGCCGGGCCGCCGCCGCCCCGGAGGAATCCCCCGCTCCGGGCCCGGCGGCGGCCCCACCCCCGCCTCCGCGGAGCCCCGACCCACCCCACAGCGCCCCGGACTACTCCCGGCACATCTCGCCTCACCCCGCGGAGCCCAGGGCCACCCCACGCAGCCCCCGCCCCTACCCCCGACACAGCTCTCCCCCGCCTCACGAAGCCCTCGACCTCCGGTGAAATCCGCCGGCCCGCCCGCAGAGCCCCGGCCCACCCGCAGAACCCCGGGCCCGCCCCCTGCGGAGCACCCGCCCCCGGCGCAGCCCTCGCCCCGCCACAGCCGGCCCCCGGCGGGGCACCCGGCCCACACAGAGCACCGGCCCACCCCGGAAGGCCCCGGCCCTCGCAGAGCCCTCGCCCCGCCACGGCCGGCCCCCGGCGGGGCCCCCACCCGCCCGCAGAGGCCCGGGCCCGGCTCGGCGCCCGGCCGGCGCAGCCCTGGGCTTCCGGCCCCCGTCCACCGTCCCTCGCGCAGATGTCGGAGATGTCAGCATGCTCGAAACCACACCGCCGCCCACACGTCCCACCCGGTTGCGGGGGCTCGCGCCGGCCGGTTCGGACACCAGTGGCCGCCGTGTGCTCGCCGGTCTGGCCGACGGCACGGTGGCCGACCCGCCCGCGGCCCGCACCCTCGCCCTGCCGCCGGCGACCTCGTGGCTGCCGGGGCTGATCACCTGTGAGACAGCGTTCGAGGAGGACCTGACCCTCACCCCCGGTGTGGTCTTCGGCGGCTGGATCGCCTGCCTGGTCGACCACTTCGCCGGGCTGGTCATGCTCTCCGCGATCCCGGACGGCTCGGGCTTCCTCACCGCCGGCCTGGCCGTGAACTACCACGCCCCGCTGGTACCGGGGCCGGTCAGCATCGAGACGGAGCTGACCAGTTGCTCCACCCGGCGAGCCGTCGCCGAGGTCCGCTTCGTACAGCACGGCGCCCGCGCCTGCACCGGAACCGTGGAACAGATCATCCACCGTACGGCACCGGCCACGGCCGGCCGGATGGCGGGGTGAGCGGCATGCGGGACAGCGAACTCGACCAGGAGCACCGGGACTTCCAGAAGATGGTGCGCGACTTCGTGGAGCGGGAGATCGTCCCGCACCACGACGGCTGGGAGCGCGCGGGGCTCGTGGACCGCGAGGTGTGGCGCGGCGCCGGCAAGCTCGGCCTGCTCGGCATCGACGTGCCCGAGGAGTACGGCGGCGCAGGCGTGCGCGACTTCCGTTACCAGGTCATCGTCAGCGAGGAGATCATGCGCGTCGGCGCGACCGGCATCGGCTTCGCGCTGCACAACGACGTCGTCGCGCCCTACCTCCTCGGCCTCGCCACCGAGGAGCAGAAGCGGCGCTGGCTGCCGGGCTTCTGCTCGGGCGAGCTGATCACCGCGATCGCGATGACCGAGCCGGAGGCGGGCAGCGACCTGCAGGCCATCCGCACCACCGCGTATCCCGACGGCGACCACTACGTCCTCAACGGCGCGAAGACGTTCATCACCAACGGCATCCACGCGGATCTGGTGATCGTGGTGGCCCGCACCAAGCCCGGCCGGGGCAGCCGCGGGCTCAGCCTGCTCGTGGTCGAGCGGGACATGCCCGGCTTCACCCGCGGCCGCAAGCTGGAGAAGATCGGCATGGCCGCCCAGGACACCGCCGAGCTGTTCTTCGACGAGGTGCGCGTCCCGGCCGCCAACGTGCTCGGCCGGCCCGGTCTGGCCTTCCTCCACCTCGCGGCCAACCTGCCGCAGGAACGCCTCGGCATCGCCGCGTACGCGGTGGCCGCGGCGGAGACCGCGTTCGCCCAGACTCTGGAGTACTGCAGGAGCCGTACCGCCTTCGGGCAGCCGATCGGCGCCTTCCAGCACGTCCGCTTCGAACTCGCCGAGATGGCGACGGAGCTGGACGTCGCCCGGACCTACGTCGACCGCGCGATCACCGAGCACAACGCCGGCCGGCTCGACGCGGTGGCCGCGGCGAAGGCCAAGTGGTGGGCCACCGACGTACAGCGTCGGGTCCTCGACCGCTGCGTGCAGTTGCACGGGGGCTACGGCTACATGCGCGAGACCCCGGTGGCCAAGGCGTTCGTCGACAACCGGGTGCACCCCATCTACGGCGGCACGAACGAGATCATGAAAGAGATCATCGGCCGCGATCTGGGCGTATGACCGCAGGCGGCCCTCCATTTTCCGCGCCTCGGTACCTCCGGCACCGGCACCCCCGCATCCCGGCATCCCCGCATCCCGGCATCCCGGCATCCCGGCTCCGCGACGAGCCGTGCGCGCCCCACTTCCCAGCGAAACGGATACGCCTGTGAGCGAAAGGCAGCTCGAAGTCTGCGTCATCGGTGCCGGCCCCCGGGGCCTGTCGGTCCTGGAGCGACTGTGCGCCAACGCCCGCGAACGCGCCCTGGGCACGGAGGTCGTGGTCCACCTCGTCGACCCGTCCCGGCCCGGCGCCGGCCGGGTGTGGCGCACCGGCCAGTCGCACCATCTGCTGATGAACACCGTCGCCTCGCAGGTGACCCTGTTCACCGACCCGAGCGTGGAGATGCAGGGCACCCTCGCGGCAGGCCCGAGCCTGTACGAGTGGGCGCGCTGCATCGCGCTGGTGGGCGAGCCGGCCGCCGAAGGCGGCGCCCTTGGCGATCAGGTCCTGGCCGAGGCTCGTGACTTGACGCCCGATTCCTATCCGACGCGCGCCTTCTACGGCCACTACCTGCGGTGGGTGTTCGCACGGGTCGTGCGTACGGCACCGGAGCACGTCACCGTGATCGTCCATCCGCTGCGCGCGGTGCGGCTGCAGGACCGGCCCGACGGCCGCCAGTGCGTCACGCTGGCCAACGGCACCCGCATCGACGGTCTGGACGCAGTGGTGATGGCCCAGGGCCATCTGCCGGTGCGCCCGGACGACGCGGAGCGGCAGCTGGCGTCCTTCGCCCGACGGCACTCGCTGACCCATGTGCCGCCGGCCAACCCGGCCGACCTCGACCTGTCCGGCCTGGCACCGGGCGAGAAGGTCGCGCTGCGCGGCCTCGGGCTGACCTTCTTCGACCACATGGCCCTGCTCACCGTGGGCCGCGGCGGCACCTTCGAGCGCGGCGCCGACGGGCGGCTGGTCTACCGCCCCTCGGGTCGCGAGCCGGTCCTCCACGCGGGCTCGCGGCGTGGTGTGCCGTACCACTCGCGCGGTCGCAACCAGAAGGGCGCCCACGGCCGTCATGAGCCGTTCCTGCTCACGCCGCCGAAGGTCGCCGAGTTGCGCGAGCGCGCGGAGCGGGGCGGGCTGGACTTCGCACGGGACCTGTGGCCGCTGATCGCCAAGGAGGTCGAGACCGTCTACTACTCGGCCCTGCTGACCCGACGTCAGTGCGTGTGCTCCGCCCGGAGGTTCCGCGACGAGACCCTTGCGACCGGATGGCGGTCCGCCGAGGAGGCCGCGGTGTTGTCGGCGTACGGGATCGCTCCGGCCGCCCGCTGGGACTGGCGGCTCATCGCCCGGCCCTACGGTGAGCGGTCCTTCTCCGGTCCCGGGGAGTGGCGGTCGTGGCTGCTGGACACGCTGCGCCGGGACGTGGCCGAGTCGCAACTCGGCAATGTGGACGGCCCGTTGAAGTCCGCCCTCGACGTGCTGCGGGACCTGCGCAACGAGGTCCGGCTCGTCGTCGACCACGGCGGCCTGACCGGCAACTCGCACCATGAGCACCTGGACCGCTGGTACACACCGCTGAACGCGTTCCTGTCCATCGGGCCGCCGCCGAGCCGCATCGAGGAGATGACCGCGCTGATGGAGGCCGGCGTGCTGCACGTCCTCGGGCCCGGCATGCGGGTGAGCGCCGACGAGGAGGCGGGCGTGTTCGTCGTCGACTCGGCCGAGGTGCCCGGCTCCCGCGTCGAGGCGACGGCCCTGGTGGAGGCCCGGCTGCCCGAGCCGGATGTCAGACGCACCACCGACCCACTGCTGCGCCACCTGGCCGACACCGGCCAGTGCCGCCCCTTCACACTGCCCGACCCCGCGCACGGCCCCTACGAGACCGGCGGGCTGTCCGTCACGCCCCGCCCCTACCACCTGGTGGCGGCGGACGGCCGCCCGCATCCGCGCCGCTTCGCCTACGGCGTCCCGACGGAGTCGGTCCACTGGGTGACGGCCGCCGGAGTCCGGCCCGGGGTGAACTCGGTGACGCTCGGCGACTCCGACGCGATCGCGCTGGCGCTGCTGGCGCTGCCCGCGTCGGCGCCGGTGGCCCAGGCCGTCACCGGGCGCCCCGCGGTCGACGACCCGCTCCCCCGCCACCGGCCCGCCCGTACGGCCCTTCAGGAGACAGAGTGAGCATCAGCCGCCAGCCGCCGGCCCCGGCCGCGCGCCCCGTTCCGGCGACGGCCGACACCGGGCTGCTGTCCCCCGTCCGCGCCGGCTGTCCCGCCGAGGCCGCCACGAGCGACAGCGCCTGTCTGCAGGCCCTTCTCGACGCGGAGGCGGGCCTCGCCCGCGCGCAGGCCGGGCTCGGCACCGTGCCCGAGGCGGTCGCCCTGGTCATCACCTCCCTCGCGCGAGCGGAGCGGTTCGACGCGCGGTCCCTGGCGCTGGCCGCGCGGGCCGCCGCCAATCCCGTCGTCGCCCTGGTGCGGGCGCTCGCCGAGGCCGTGGCCGACAAGGATCCCGAGGCCGCGCACTTCGTGCATCAGGGCTCCACCAGCCAGGACGTCCTCGACACCGGTCTGATGCTGGTCGCGGCCCGGACCACGGATCTGATCCTCGCCGATCTGGACCGCACGGCCGACGCGCTGGCCGCGCTCGCGGAACGGCACCGCGACACGCCCATGGCCGCACGCACTCTCGGCCAACACGCCGTGCCCACCACGTTCGGGCTCAAGGCGGCCGGCTGGCTCCAGGGCGTCCTGGACGCCGCCGAGCGGCTGCGCCGGGTCCGCGCCGGCGGACTGCCCGTCCAACTCGGCGGCGCGGCGGGCACGATGGCCGGCTACCTGGAGTACGCGCGTGTCGTCGCCGACCTCGGCCCGGACGCCCTCGACCGGTACGCACGGCGGCTGCCCGCCGCCTACGCCGCCGAACTCGGTCTCGCCGAACCGGTGGTGCCCTGGCACACGGTACGCACCCCTCTGGCCGACCTGGCGTCCGCGCTCACCCTGACCGGCGCGGCCCTCGGCACCTTCGCCGCCGACGTGCAGTTGCTGGCGCGCACCGAGACCGCCGAGGTGTCCGAGCCGGGCGCCGAGGGCCGTGGAGCGTCCTCCGCGATGCCGCACAAGCGCAATCCCGCCCTGGCCGCCCTGATCCGGTCCGCCGCCTACCGGCTGCCCGGCCTGGCGGGCACGCTCGCCCATGCGGCGGTCACCGACGACGAGCGTCCCGCGGGCGCCTGGCACGCCGAGTGGGAGCCGTTGCGCAGCGCGCTCGCCCTGGCCGGCGGAGCCGCGCACACGGCGGCCGAGCTGGCCGAGGGCCTGACCGTGGACGCGGGCCGGATGTCCGCCAACCTCGGTCTCACCGGCGGGCTCGTGGTCTCCGAACGGCTCGCCGCCGTCCTCTCGCCCGGCCTCGGCAGGGCCGGTGCCAAGTCGGTCGTCTCCGCGGCCTGCGCACGGGCCGCGACCGAGGGCCGTCATCTGGCGGACGTCCTGGCCGAGGCCCCCGAACTGGCCGGCCGGCACGACGCGGACGCGCTGCACGCCCTGTGCGCGCCGGAGCACTACACCGGCGCCGCCGGCCTGTTCGTGGACCGCCTCCTCGCCCGCCACCGCAACGCCCGTCCCGGCGGCCGACGTTGACTCCCCTCCCCGCAGCACCTGTGGGCGCACCGACGCAGAAGGATCTCACGATGACGGCAACTACACACCGGTGGACGACCCCGATCGGTCTGGAGGTGACCCGCCGGACCGAGGCGCTGGACCCGGAGCGGGCCGAGGCCGAACTGACCCGTCTGGAGGGCGCCCTGGACACCCGGCGGGGACTGCTGCTGTCGGGGCGCTGCGACCAGCCCGGCCGCTACCGGCCGCACGACCTGGGCCATGTCGACCCGCCCGTGGAACTGGCCGCCGACCACGAGAGCGTACGGCTGCGCGCGCTGAACGAACGCGGCCGGGTGCTGCTGCCCGCGCTGGCCGCCGCCCTGGACTCGCACGGCGCGCAGTTCGACGAGGCCGCGGGCACGATCACCGCCCGCATCGGCGCGGCCGGTGCCGCCCAGCCCGTGGCCGAGGAGGAGCGCACCCGCCGCCCGTCCGCCTTCACCGCGCTGCGCGCCCTCGTCGCCGCGCTGTCCGGACCGGACGACGCACTGTGGGGCCTGTACGGGGCGTTCGGCTACGACCTCGTCCTCGGCTTCGATCCCGTACCGCTGCGCCAGGAGCGCGACCCGCACGACCGCACCCTGGTGCTGCACATACCCGATCGCATTCTGCGGATCGACCGCCGCAGCGGCACCGCCACCCTCGACTCCTACGAGTTCCGTTACGCCGGGCGCGCCACCGAAGGCCTCGACCGCGCCACCCCCGAGGCGCCCTGCGGACCGCCGGTCGAGCCGAGCGGCCACCGCGACCACGCGCCCGGGGACTACGCGGCGTTGGTCCGCGACGCCAAGGAACGGTTCCGGGCCGGTGACCTGTTCGAGGTCGTGCCCGGACAGAGCTTCCACCGCCGCGCCGACACCCCGCCGTCGCGGGTCTTCCGGCGGCTGCGCCGACGCAACCCGGCCCCCTACGGACTGCTGATGAACCTCGCCGACGGCGAGCACCTGGTCGGGGCGTCCCCGGAGATGTTCGTGCGGGTCGACGCGCAGGCCCGCACCGTCGAGTCCTGCCCGATCAGCGGCACCATCGCCCGTGGCCGGGACCCCCTGGAGGACGCCGAGCAGATCCGCACCCTGCTCGGCTCGGTCAAGGAGGAGTCGGAGCTGACGATGTGCACCGACGTGGACCGCAACGACAAGGCCCGCGTGTGTGTCCCCGGCAGCATCGAGGTGCTGGCCCGCCGGCAGATCGAGCAGTACTCCCGTCTGATCCACACCGTCGACCACGTCCGCGGCCGTCTGCGGCCCGACCGGGACGCCCTGGACGCGTTCCTGACGCACATGTGGGCGGTCACGGTCACCGGGGCGCCCAAGCGCGCCGCCATCGCCTTCGTCGAGGAGCACGAGCGCAGCCCGCGCCGCTGGTACGGCGGCGCTGTCGGGCGGATCGGCTTCGACGGCGGCCTGGAGACCGCGCTGACCCTGCGTACCATCCAGATTCGCAGCGGCGTCGCCACCGTACGGGCGGGCGCCACGCTGCTGTTCGACTCCGACCCGCAGGCGGAGGAGGACGAGACCGTGCTGAAGGCGTCCGCGCTGCTGGACGCGGTGGAGAACGCGGACGGTCCGGGGCGCGGGCGCGGTGTCCTCGACCGGTCGGGCGCGGCGGGCCCGTGGCCGGCCGCCTCGTATCCCGGCCGGAACCGGCGCGTCCTGATCGTCGACCACCAGGACTCCTTCGTCCACACGCTCGCCGACTACGTACGCCAGACCGGTGCGGAGGTCGTCACCTACCGCGCCGGCTTCCCGCCGGAGCTGTTGGACGACGTGGCACCGGACCTGGTGCTGCTGTCGCCCGGTCCCGGCCGCCCGGCCGACTTCGGGATGTCCACCGCGCTGGACGCGACGCTGCTGCGCGGGCTGCCGGTGTTCGGCGTGTGCCTCGGGCTGCAGGGCATCGTGGAGTACTTCGGCGGCACGCTCACCACGCTCCCGCGGCCGTGGCACGGCAAGGCGTCGCCCGTCGAGGTGGTCGGCGACGGCGGCACGGTCTTCCGCCACCTGCCCGCCCGCTTCCGGGCCGGCCGCTACCACTCCCTTTACGCCGACCCGCACACCCTGCCCGCGGACCTGCTGGTGACGGCCCGCACGGCCGACGGCACGGTGATGGGCGTCGAACACCGCACACTGCCGATCGCGGCCGTCCAGTTCCACCCCGAGTCGATCATGACCATGACCCAGCGGGCGGGTCACCGCCTGATCGCCAACGCCGTCTCGGAACTCGGCGCGACGTCACGGGCGACCGCCACGACCGCCGGGAGCCTGCGATGACGGAGGACGAGTACGGGGAAGAGTACCGGGACGAGGACGAGGCTCCGTTCTCCCTCGGCCCTCGCGACGGCACCGCGCGTGAGATTCCGCGCTCGCCCTGGGCCCGCAACGCCCGTCTCGCTTCCCTGCCGCTCGGCTTCGCCGGCCGCTCCGCGCTGCGGCTCGGGCGACGGCTGCTGGGCCAGCCCGTCGAACTGATCACCGTGGAACTGCAGCGCCGCACGAGCCTGCACCTGTTCCGGGTGCTCGGCGAACTCAAGGGCGGTGCCATGAAGTTCGGGCAGATGCTGTCCGTCTTCGAGGCGGCGCTGCCCCCGGAGGTCATCGGCCCCTACCGGGCCGCGCTCACCTTGCTGCAGGAGGCCGCGCCCGCCCTGCCCGCGGAGCAGGTCCACGCCGTACTGCGGGAGGAGCTGGGCCCCACGTGGCGAGCACATTTCCGGGAGTTCTCCGACACGCCCGCCGCGGCCGCCTCCATCGGCCAGGTGCACCGTGCCGTGTGGGAGGACGGCCGCCCGGTGGCCGTCAAGATCCAGTATCCGGGAGCCGGTGAGGCGCTGCTCGGTGACTACGCCCAACTCGGGCGGCTGATCAGGCTGTTCTCCGTGGTCACTCCGGGCCTGGACGTGGAGCCCATGCTGCGGGAGCTGAAGGAGCGGGTCGCCGACGAACTCGACTACCGGCTGGAGGCCGCAGCCCAGCAGGCGTTCGCCGACGCCTACCGGGGCGACAAGGAGATCCTCGTCCCGGACACCGTCACCTTCACACAGCGCGTGCTCGTCACGGAGTGGATGGACGGCACCCCGCTCGCCGTCGTCATCAGGGAGGGCACACAGGCGGAGCGCGACCACGCCGGGCTGCGCTACACCCGTTTCCTGTTCTCCGGTCCCGAGCGGGCGGGTCGGCTGCACGCCGACCCCCACCCGGGCAACTTCCGGCTGCTGGATGACGGTCGCCTCGGCGTCATCGACTTCGGCGCCGTCAAGCAGATGCCCGATGGCTTCCCGCCCGCCCTCGGCACGCTGCTGCGGCTGGCGCAGGACGGCGAGTGGACGGCAGCCGAGGATCTGCTGGTGCGGGAGGGCGTCATCACGCCCGGCGCGCACCTCGATCCGGCGGCCCTCGGCTCGTTCCTGCTGCCCCTGTCCACGCCGGCCGCCGAGGAGACGTACCGGTTCACCCGCGAATGGCTGCGCGAGGAGGTGGTGCAGGCCATCGATCTGCGGGAGAGCGGTCTGCTGCGCCGCTTCAACCTTCCGCCGTCCTACGTCCTCGTCAACCGCGTGGTCGGCGCGGCCACGGCGGTGCTGTGCCAGTTGGAGTGCGAAATCCCTTTCCGTACCGAAGTCACCCGCTGGCTCCGGGGGTTCACGGAGGACGTGGCGGCCACGGAAGCCGCCGCTCCCTGAGCCGTTTCGTGCGGATCGGTGGAGCGTCGGTCCTGGCGGGACAGCACTGGACTCGACCCGGGCACCACCCGGAAAGGGCAGCAGCAGGCAGTGATGTGACGCGCCGGCAGCAGGCATCGCCGCGATCCGATGAACGGCGGTCGCCGACCGTTCATCCCCCGGTCGTGCCATGTTCCTCCCGGGGCCCAAATGTGGCCGCTGTCAACGACCTTGTTCCCAGGAGGCCCGATGTCCCCGCATGCCGCCGGACGGCGCCGCGTCCACCGTCCCCTCGTCACGGGTCTGCCGCTGGCCCTGACCGTCGCCCTGGTGGCGGCGGCCACGGCCACGGCGGCGCCGTCCGAGGACGCCCGCGTCGTCCGCACCGCGACGCTCGGCGAGATCCCGCTCGGCGCGTTCAGCGACGCGCTCCTGCCCGGCAGCGTGGACGACGACCACGGCATCGAGCTCGGCGGCATCGGCAGCGACATGTACCCGGCGGGCCGCAAGGGCGAGTACTGGACGGTGACCGACCGCGGCCCCAACGGTCAGATCAACGTGGACGGCAAGAAGCGCCGCACCTTCCCGGTGCCGGGTTTCGACCCTGCGATCGTGAAGATCCGGGTCGTCGGGGACTCGGTACAGGTCGTCGACGCGATCCCGCTGACCACCTCCTCCGGCGAGGCCGTCACCGGGCTGCCCGACCAGCAGAGCCGCGACGAGGCGCCGTACACCTACGACGCGAGGACGCCGCTGTCGTACGACCCGGACGGTCTGGACACCGAAGGGATCGTGCGGGCCGGGGACGGGACGTTCTGGCTCGTGGACGAGTACGGCCCCTCGCTCGTCCACGTCTCCGCGCGCGGGAAGGTGCTCACCCGCTATGTGCCCCAGGGGCTCGGCCTGACCGGCGCGGACTACCCGGTGGTGGAAGCGCTGCCGTCGATCCTGTTGCACCGGAAGATCAACCGGGGCTTCGAGGGGCTCGCGCAGCTGCCCGACGGCGACCTGGTGATGGCCCTGCAGAGCCCGCTGTCGCTGCCGGACGCCGGCGCCGGGGACGCCTCGCGCACGACCCGACTGCTGCGGTTCTCACCGCGGAAGAAGGCCGTCACCGCCGAGTACGCCTACCGGTTCGACCCGGTGAACGAGGTCGACCCGAGCGAGGACGACACGTCCGAGCTGAAGATCTCCTCCGTGGTGGCCGTGGGCGGTGACCGGCTGCTCGTGGAGGAGCGCACGGACAGGGCGGCCCGGCTGCAGCTGGTCGAGCTGAGGCGCAGGTCGAGCATTCTCGGCGGCCCTTGGGACGACGACACGACGTCTCCGTCCCTGGAGCAGCTGGACGATCCGGCGGCCGCCGGTGTGCCGGTCCTGGCCAAGCGGCTCGTCGTCGACCTCGGGAAGGTGCATGGGGTGCAGCAGAAGATCGAGGGCATCGCGCGCGTGGACCGCGACACGCTCGCCCTCGTCAACGACAACGACTTCGGCATGACCGACGGCGCGGGCGCCTTCGACGCGCAGGGCCGGCTGGTCGACAGCGGCGTCAGGACGACCGTGACGTACCTCCGGCTGCCCAGGGGGCTGTGACCGGTTTCCCGCCCGGTCCGTCGCGAGGACTCGCTCGCTCGAGGCCGGGGGAACGGCTCTTGCTCGTGCCGTTCCCCGGCCTGTGTCATGCCCCGGTCGCCCGGCCTGCGTCACGCCCGGGCACCCCGGCCTGTGCCGGGCCCGGGTGTGGGCACGCGCGCGTGCTGCCGTTCAGCCCCGCGCCCCCAGCAGGTGGTCCATCGCCAGCTGGTCGAGATGTTCGAACGCCATCCCGCGCGCGGCGGCGGCCTCCACGTCGAATTCCTCGAAGGAGGCGCGGTCGGCGAGCAGTGCCTGCAGACCGTCGGCCGCGGTGGGCTGGGCCAGCTGGTCCAGGCGCGACGCGTGCAGCGCCTCCTGGACCTCCGGGTCCGCGCGGAAGGCGGCCGCACGCTCCTTGAGGATGAGGTAGTTGCGCATGCAGCCCGCCGCCGAGGCCCACACGCCGTCCAGGTCCTCGGTCCGCGGCGGCTTGAAGTCGAAGTGGCGCGGCCCCTCGTAGCCGGCGGTCTCCAGGAGGTCGACCAGCCAGAACGCCGCCCGCAGGTCGCCGGCGCCGAACCGCAGGTCCTGGTCGTACTTGATGCCGGACTGGCCGTTGAGGTCGATGTGGAAGAGCTTGCCCGCCCACAGCGCCTGCGCGATGCCGTGCGGGAAGTTCAGACCCGCCATCTGCTCGTGCCCGACCTCCGGGTTGACGCCGTACAGCTCCGGACGTTCCAGACGCTCGATGAAGGCCAGTGCGTGACCGACGGTGGGCAGCAGGATGTCGCCGCGCGGCTCGTTCGGCTTGGGCTCGAGGGCGAAGCGGAGGTCGTAGCCCTGGGCGGTGACGTACTCGCCGAGCAGGTCGAAGGCCTCCTTCATCCGGTCCAGGGCCGCACGCACGTCCTTGGCGGCGCCGGACTCCGCGCCCTCGCGTCCACCCCAGGCGACATACGTCCGCGCGCCCAGCTCGGCCGCCAGATCGATGTTGCGGATCGTCTTGCGCAGCGCGTAACGCCGCACGTCGCGGTCGTTGGCGGTGAACGCCCCGTCCTTGAAGACGGGGTGCGTGAACAGGTTCGTGGTGGCCATCGGGACGGTCATGCCGGTGGCGTCCAGGGCCTGCCGGAACCGCTTGACGTGGGATTCGCGCTCGGTGTCCGTGGACCCGAAGGGGATCAGGTCGTCGTCGTGGAACGTCACCCCGTGGGCGCCCAGCTCAGCCAGGCGCTGCACGGTCTCGACCGGGTCGAGGGCACGCCGCGTGGCGTCGCCGAACGGGTCCCTTCCCTGCCAGCCGACGGTCCACAGGCCGAACGTGAACCTGTCCTCGGGGGTGGGCTGGTAGCTCATGCCGCGACTCCTTGCTGCGTACGACTATTTCGTCATGGCCGTTTACAAATTAGTATGCGGGCGCACCTCTGGGAAGAGACAAGATGTCTTTGACCCGCAAGTCGCGGAGCATCACGCACGCGTCTCGGAACATCACGGACGTCGCGCAACGTCACGGAGTGTCGTGACCGTCACGGAACGTCGCGAAAAGGGAGAGCCCGATGTCAGCAGCCGAGGGTCCGCTCGTCGTCGGCGTGGACACGTCCACCCAGTCCACGAAGGCGCTGGTCGTCGACGCGTCGACCGGGCAGGTGGTGGCGAGCGGCCAGGCCGCGCACACCGTCTCCTCGGGTGCGGGCCGGGAGAGTGATCCGCGTCAGTGGTGGCAGGCCCTGTGCGAGGCGTTGCGCCAGTGCGGTGACGCGGCGCACGAGGCCGCGGCGGTGTCGATCGGCGGTCAGCAGCACGGTCTGGTGACCCTGGACGAGCACGGGGAGCCGGTGCGTCCGGCGCTGCTGTGGAACGACGTCCGCTCCGCGCCGCAGGCCCGCCGCCTGGTGGAGGAGCTGGGCGGCCCGAAGGCCTGGGCGGAGCGCACCGGCAGCGTGCCCGGGGCGTCCTTCACGGTCACGAAGTGGGCGTGGCTGGCCGAGCACGAGCCGGAGGCGGTGCGTGCGACCAGGGCGGTACGGCTCCCCCACGACTACCTCACCGAGCGCCTGACCGGGCAGGGTACGACCGACCGGGGCGACGCCTCCGGCACCGGCTGGTGGGCGTCCGGGACGGAGGCGTACGACGCGGAGACCCTCGCGCACATCGGTCTCGATCCGGCTCTGCTGCCCCGGGTGGTGCGGCCCGGCGAGGTGGCCGGCACCGTGCGCGACAGCCACGACCTGCCGTTCTCCAAGGGCACGTTGGTGGCGCCCGGCACAGGCGACAACGCGGCGGCGGCGCTGGGGCTCGGGCTGCGGCCGGGCGCCCCGGTGCTCAGCCTCGGTACGTCGGGCACGGTGTACGCCGTCTCCAAGCGCCGCCCGACCGATCCGACCGGCACGGTGGCGGGCTTCGCCGACGCGCACGGGGACTGGCTGCCGCTGGCCTGCACCCTGAACTGCACGCTCGCCGTCGACCACGTCGCGGCCCTGCTGAGCCGGGACCGGGAGGCGGTGGAGCCGGGCGGCTCCGTGACGCTGCTGCCGTACCTGGACGGCGAGCGCACCCCGAACCTGCCGACCGCCTCCGGTCTGCTGCACGGGCTGCGGCACGACACGACCGCGGGCCAGCTGCTGCAGGCGGCCTACGACGGCGCGGTGCACGCGCTGCTCGGCGCGCTCGACCTGGTCCTCGACGAGGACGCGGACCGCAGCACCCCGCTGCTGCTCATCGGTGGCGGGGCCCGCGGTGCGGCCTGGCAGCAGACCGTGCGCCGGCTGTCGGGACGGCCCGTACAGGTGCCGGAGGCCCGTGAGCTGGTCGCCCTGGGAGCGGCGGCGCAGGCGGCCGGGTTGCTGACCGGCGAGGATCCAGCAGCCGTGGCCCGCCGCTGGAACACGGCCGCGGGCCCGGTGCTGGAGCCCGTGGAGCGGGATCAGGAGACGCTGGACCGGATCACCGGGGTACTCTCCGACGCGGCCCCGCTGCTGGAGCGGGACGCACAGACCCCGCCACGCACACCGAGCTGAGCGGCAGATCAGAGGATCGACTTCAGGCATGACCGCACCGCTGCACGAGGGCCGCCCGCCCGGCACCGGCCGCGCTCTTCCGGACACCCAGCAGGGCATGCGCCGGCGCAATCTCGCCCGCGTGCTGCACGCCGTCAGCGACGAGGGTTCCCTGTCCCGGGCTGCCGTAGCCTCGCGCATCGGTCTGACCCGGGCGGCCGTGTCGACGCTGGTGGACGAGCTGATCCGGTGGGGACTGCTGGAGGAGCTGGGCCCGGAGCGGCCCGGCCGGGTGGGCCGGCCCGGCTCGGCACTCGCGGTCAGCGGCCGTGGTCCGGCCGGGATCGGGGCGGAGATCGGCGTCGACCATCTCGCGGTGTGCGCGGTGGACCTGCGCGGCGCGGTCCGCGCGCGTGCCGTGCGGCACGGCGCCAACCGGGGCCGGGACCCCGAGCCGGTGGTCGCGGAGCTGACCGCGCTGATCCACCGGGTCGTCGCGGAGGCCGAACGGGAGGAACTCTGGCCCGCCGGGCTCGCGGTCGCCGTGCCCGGACTGGTGGCCAGGGACGGACGGACGGTCGTACGCGCACCGAACCTCGACTGGCACGGCACGGATCTCGGCGCACTGCTGCCCGGCGGATGGCCGCTGACCGTGGACAACGAGGCCAACTTCGGCGCACTCGCCGAGCTGTGGCTCGGCGACGGCACGCCGGGCGACTTCCTGCATGTCTCGGCCGAGATCGGCATCGGTGCGGCCGTCGTCGTGGACGGCGGGCTGCTCCGCGGCACCCGGGGCTTCGCGGGCGAGCTGGGCCACGTCCCGGTACGGCCGGACGGGCCCCGCTGCCCGTGCGGGAGCCGCGGCTGTCTGGAGCAGTACGCGGGCGAGGAGGCAGTCCTGCGTGCGGCCGGTCTGGAGCCGCGCGAGGATCTGGTGGGTCTGCTCGCGGACCGCGCCGAGAAGGGTGACGCCCCCGTGCGAACGGCTCTGCGGGACGCCGGCACGGCGCTCGGCATCGCCCTGACCGGCGCGGTGAACCTCCTCGACCCGGAGACGGTGGTGCTGGGCGGGGCGCTGGCCGGCCTCTCCCCCTGGCTGCTGCCCTCCCTGGAAGCCGAACTGGCCGGCCGTACGGCGGGCTTGCCCTGCCCGGTGACGGTGTCCCGGCTGGGCCCACAGGGCCCGCTGCTGGGTGCGGCGCACTCGGTCGTACGTTCCGTGCTGGACGACCCGGCGGTGGTCACGGAACGGTCCTGACGGGGGCGCGACCAGTCTCCGAGGGACCGTACTGCCTGGAGGACGTGACGGACTGGGTGCCACGTGGGGAACGGACCAGGACGCAACCACAGGCGCTGCTCGCTTCGTGCGCGCTGATGCTCGACGAGCAGGCGCGCATCCTGCTGCTGCGCCACGGTGGTGTCCTTGCGGGAGCGTGGGCCGATGTGACGGCCGCGCGTCGGCGGCCCGTCGGTGCCCGAGGAACGGCGGTGACATCAGCGCCCAGGCCCCGTTCCCCCCCCCCGGCTCAGCCGATCGGGTGACGGAGTTGTCCACAGGCCGCCCGCTCTCCACGGAACCGCTCCGCGGCCTTCTGCCCGTCCCTCCGGCGCCGTACCGTGATGCACACGAGCCGCAGCCGTCGGA
Source organism: Streptomyces sp. NPDC052301 (assembly GCF_044593395.1). NCBI lineage: Bacteria > Bacillati > Actinomycetota > Actinomycetes > Kitasatosporales > Streptomycetaceae > Streptomyces > Streptomyces sp. NPDC052301. The sequence goes on from NZ_JBIUBE010000002.1 coordinate 610,427, forward strand.
CGGTCAAGTCCACGTCGGGGCTTGTTAACTGACGGGACATCACACACGTCGGACGGCAGTGGCCCGACACGCATCGGGGGGACGCATGGGCGGGGAGACGACCGGGACTCTGCGGCGAGACGCGATCGGTCTGCGCGAGGTCCTGTTCCAGAGCGTCACGGCGATGGCGCCCGCCGCCGCGGTGGCCGCGTCGATTCCGTCGGGCGCCGCCTTCGCGGGCGGCAGCCTGCCGCTGGCGGTGCTGATCGCCCTGGTGGCCTGCCTGTTCACCGCATCGTGCGTGGCCGAGCTGGCACGCGAGCTGCCTGCCGCGGGCTCGGTGGCCACCTATGCGGCGCGCGGGCTGCACCCAGCCGTGGGCTTCCTCGTCGGATGGGGCTACGTGTTCGTGGAGATGCTCGTCCCACCCCTGCTGCTCCTGCAACTGGGCTTCACCGCGGCCGGCACGCTGCACGAGGAGTGGTCCTCGTACCCGGCGGACCTGTGGTGGCCCTGGTCGCTGGCGGGAGCCGGTGTCATCGCCGTCACCGGTTATCTCGGCGTCCGCGCCTCGGCCCGCTTCGGCACCGTCCTCGGCGTCTTCGAGATCCTCGTCTTCCTGGCGTTCTCCCTCCTGCTCATCGGCAGGGCGGGCGACGCCAACACCCTCTCGGTGTTCGGCACGTCCCACACCGCCGACGCTCACGCGGGAGTCGGCGGCGTGTTCGCCGGATCCGTGTACACGGTTCTGGCGTTCGCCGGGTTCGAGGCGGCGGCGCCGCTCGCCGAGGAGACCCGCGACCCCCGCCGCACGATGCACCGCGCGGTCCTCGGGGCCGCGCTGGGCATCGGACTCTTCTACGTGATCACCACCTACGCGATGACCGTCTACTTCGGCCCGGACCGCTTCGCGAAGTTCGGCGCGTCGGGCGAGGCGTCCTGGGACGGGGTCGCCCGCGCCTCCTTCGGCCTGTTCTGGGTGCTGGTGTTCCTCGCGGTGGTCAACTCCACGATCGCCAACGCCAACGCGTGCGCGAACGTCTCCACCCGTACGGCCTTCGCCCTGGCCCGCATCCGGGTACTGCCCCGTCTGCTGGCCACGCTCCATCCCCGGCACCGCTCCCCCGTGGCCGGTACGGCCGCGCAGACCGTCGTGGCGGTCGGCGCGGTGCTGGGACTCGGTTTCGCCTACGACCCCGTGACCGCGTTCCTGCTCCTCGCCACGGTGATCGTCACCGTCGTCGTCGGCGTCTACATCGTCGTCGACCTCGCCTGCGCGGGCCACTTCCTGCGTGCCGGCCGGGGCGCCCTGAAGCCGGTACGCCACCTGCTCTTCCCCCTGCTGGGCATCGCGGCCTTCGTCCCGGCGCTGCTGACCGCCGCCGGACTCCCGGTGTTCGACTTCGTGACCGAGCTGACGCCTCCGGTGTCCTATGCGGGGCCGGTCGTCGGCGCCTGGATGGCGGCGGGACTGGTGGTGCTGCTGGTACTGATGCGACGTCACCCGGAGCGCATAGCCGAGACCGCACGCGTGCACCTCGAGGAGTACGACCCCGCGGTCGGCCCTCGGCAGGACGGCACCGTAGCGCGCTGACCCCTCGAGCCGGAGGAACGGAGCCGGCCACGCCCCGACCTGCCTCCACGCCACGGCCCCGGGCCACCGCCACCCGACGACCCCGGGCCACCGCCACTCCGCGACCCCGAGCCGCCGCCACCCCCCGCCCACGAGCCGCCGCCTCTCCCCAGACTCGAGCCACTCGCCCCGTGACCACCGCTGCCAGAAGGGACCCCTGTCACGATGACCGACCCCCGGATCCTCACCGTGCGCCCGGAGCCGGACCAGTACGCCTGGACGTTCGGTGGCGCGGCGCCGATGGCCCGGATCGCGCCCGGCACCGTTCTCGACCTGTACACCGAGGACTGCTTCGCCGGCCGGGTCCGCTCCGAGAAGGACCTCGTCTCCGAGGTCTGCGAGTTCCCGTTCCTCAATCCGCAGACCGGCCCCTTCCACATCGAGGGCGCCGAGCCCGGCGACACGGTGGCCGTGCACTTCGTGTCGATCGAACCGGCCCGCGACTGGGCGGCGTCGACGACGGTACCCCTCTTCGGCGCGCTCACCTCCACATACAGCACGGCCACTCTGCAGCCTCCGCTGCCGGAGCGGGTCTGGATCTGGCAGCTCGACCGCGCACGGCGTACGGCCCTGTTCCGGGCGCAGGACAGTGATTTCGAGATCGAACTGCCCCTGGACCCGATGCACGGGACGGTGGGCGTGGCCCCCGCCAACCTGGAGGTGCGCTCCGCCCTGGTCCCGGACGCGCACGGCGGGAACATGGACACGCCCGAGATGCGGGCCGGCGTCACCTGCTACCTGGGGGTGAACGTCGAGGGCGCTCTGCTCAGCCTGGGCGACGGACACGCCCGGCAGGGCGAGGGCGAGACCTGCGGGGTGGCCGTGGAGTGCGCGATGCACACGGTGGTGGTCGTGGAGCTCCTCAAGGACGTCGCGACACCGTGGCCCCGCCTGGAGTCGGACACGCACATCGTCTCGACCGGCTCGGCGCGGCCGCTGGAGGACGCGTTCCGGATATCGCAGCTCGACCTGGTGCAGTGGTTGGTGCGCGACTACGGATTCAGTGAGCTGGACGCGTATCAGTTCGCAACCCAGGCGGTCGAATCACCGTTGGCCAACGTGTGCGACACGAACTACACCTGCGTGGCCAAGCTCCGCAAGGAGTGGCTGCCCGCGCGGGAGACGTACCGCGGTGTGCACGCGCGGCTGCGGGAGACCGCGGCAGCCCTGCGCCGCTGACGGACGTCGGCGTGCCCGCACGGCGCCGAGGTCCGGCCGACCCCGATGACGTGCCCGCACGGCGCCTTGCTCCGCTCCCCCCCACACACTCCTGAAAGGCACCCGCCGATGGACATGGACCCGATCGGCCCGGCTGAACCGACCACGTCAGCGGGCCCGGCACGGCCACGCCTCAACAGACGCCGGCTCCTCAAGGGCGCGGCACTCGCCGCCGTCCCCTACGCGCTGCTCCCCGACCCCCGCGCCGGTGCCCAGACCGGGACCGTCGACTATCCGCCCGCCGAGTGGCAGCCGGCGAACGCCGCCAACTACACCTCGTCGTACCGCCCCGGCAGCTACGCCGTCGACCGGGTGATCATCCACGTCACACAGGAGACGTACGCCGACACGCTGGCGATCTTCGCGGACCCGCAGAAGAAGGTCTCCGCGCACTATCTCGTCCGCTCGGCCGACGGTCATGTCGCCCAGTGCGTGCACGACACCGACATCGCCTGGCACGCCGGCAACTGGGACTACAACACCCGCAGCATCGGAATCGAACACGAGGGCTGGGTGGACCAGCCCGCCTACTTCACCAACGCCCTCTACGAGCAGTCGGCGCGGCTCACCGCGGCGATCTGCGACCTGTACGGCATTCCGAAGGACAGGGAGCACATCATCGGCCACTACCAGGTCCCGGGCACGGACCACACCGACCCGGGACCGGAGTGGGACTGGGTCCGCTATCTGAGACTGGTCAACTTCGCCTAGCCTTCGACACGGCCGTCCGGCCGGCCGTGTCGAACCGGTTGTCGGCGCGAACACTGCGCGTGACGATGGTCGTAGCCACAACACCGCCGTTCTCACCGTCCGGGGAGGCCGACTTGACCGATCCGTGGGTGGCCCTGGAGCCGGGGGCCGACCCCGCCGAGCGCGTCCGCCTGCTGCGCCGGGCGCACGAGACGTTCACCAGTGTGGGCACGGTGCCGCGCCCTGTCCGGTCGGTGGTGGCGGAGTCGTGGCGACGCAGCGCACGGGCCGGGGTCGGGCCGGACGGCACCGCCAGCGTGGAGCTGACCGACGCCGACCTCGGCGCCTACCGCGCGGAGCATCCGCTGGCCCCGGTGATGCCGCTGTTCCGGGAGCTGATGGGTACGTTCGCCGCAGACGGCGAGCATCTGCTGGCGGTGTGCGACGCGCACGGCAGGCTGCTGTGGGTCGAGGGGCATCCGGCGACCCGGCGGCGGGCGGACCGGATGAACTTCGTGCCGGGAGCACGCTGGTCGGAGAACGCGGTGGGCACCAACGCGCCGGGTACCGCGGTCGCGGTGGGCCGGCCGGTGCAGGTGTTCGCCGCGGAACACTTCATACGCCGGGTCCAGCCATGGACCTGCGCGGCGGCGCCGGTGCACGATCCGCGCACCGGCCGGGTCCTGGGCGCGGTGGACATCACCGGCGGGGACGGGCTGGCGCACCCGCACAGCCTCGGGTTCGTGCAGGCGGTGGCGCGGGCGGCGGAGGCGCAGTTGGCCCTGCTCGCCCCGCCGCGCCGCACGCAGGACACGCCGCTGCTGAGCGCGCTGGGCCGGCACGAGGCGGAACTCGTCCTGGACGGACGCCGGATCCGGCTCAGCCGCCGGCACAGCGAGCTCCTCGTGCTGCTGTCCGTGCATCCCGAGGGGCTCACCGGTGACGAGTTGCTGTGCGCGCTGTACGCGGACGAGTCGGTGACCCCGGTGACGCTGCGGGCCGAACTGGCCCGGCTGCGCAGGTTGCTGGGTCCGGGGCTGCTCGCTTCCCGGCCGTACCGGCTCGCGGTCGCGGTCGAGTCGGACGCCACCATGGTGGAGCGACGGCTGGAGGCAGGGGCGCTCACCGCGGCCATGGAGGCGTACACCGGGCCGCTGCTGCCCGGTTCGCAGGCCCCGGCGATCGTACGGCTGCGGGACCGTCTCACCGACGGGCTGCGCACGGCACTGATGGCGCACCGCGATCCGGACCTGCTGGCGGACTGGGCGCACGCGTCCTGGGGGGAGGACGACCTCCAGGTGTGGCGGGCGCTCGCAGCGGTGCGGCCCACCGCGCCGGTGCGGGCCCGGCTCACCGCGCTCGAGGCCGAACTGACCGCACCGGCCGGCCGGGCACCGGCGCGGATGCGCGGCGCAACGTGGGTGCAACGTCCGTCTGCCTAGCCTCGCGGGCGAGAGCTGCCCAACGGCGGGCAGCGCTGCACCGGGAGGCAGACCAGCATGACTCGTTACGCGGCGCCGGGCACCGAAGGCGCGATCGTCTCCTACCAGGCGCGCTACGACCACTTCATCGGCGGCGCGTACGTACCGCCGATGCGCGGGCAGTACTTCGAGAATCCGTCGCCGGTCAACGGGCAGCCGTTCACGGAGATCGCGCGCGGTACCGCGGAGGACGTCGAGCGGGCGCTGGACGCGGCGCACCAGGCCGCCCCGGGGTGGGGCCGCACGTCGGTGACGGAGCGCAGTGACGTCCTGCGGAAGATCGCCGACCGGATGGAGGCCAATCTCGAAGCCCTCGCGGTCGCGGAGAGCTGGGAGAACGGCAAGCCGGTGCGGGAGACGCTGGCGGCGGACATCCCGCTGGCGATCGACCACTTCCGCTACTTCGCGGGGGCGATCCGGGCGCAGGAGGGGTCGTTGGGCGAGATCGACGACGACACGGTGGCGTACCACTTCCACGAGCCACTCGGGGTCGTCGCGCAGATCATCCCGTGGAACTTCCCGATCCTGATGGCGGCGTGGAAGCTGGCGCCGGCGCTCGCCACGGGGAACGCGGTCGTCCTCAAGCCCGCGGAGCAGACCCCGGCGTCCATCCACTACTGGATGAGCCTGATCGCGGACCTGCTGCCGCCGGGTGTCGTGAACATCGTCAACGGCTTCGGGGTCGAGGCGGGCAAGCCGCTGGCGTCCAGCCCGCGGGTGGCGAAGGTGGCGTTCACCGGCGAGACCACGACGGGGCGGCTGATCATGCAGTACGCGTCGGAGAACATCAAGCCGGTCACGCTCGAGCTCGGCGGCAAGTCGCCGAACATCTTCTTCGACGACGTGTGGGCACACGACGACGACTTCCGTGACAAGGCACTCGAGGGCTTCACCATGTTCGCGCTCAACCAGGGCGAGGTGTGCACCTGCCCGTCCCGGGCGCTGATCCAGCGGGGCCACTACACGGAGTTCCTCGAGGCGGCGGTCGAGCGCACCCGGCAGATCAAGCCGGGCCACCCGCTGGACACCGACACGATGATCGGCGCCCAGGCATCCAACGACCAGTTGGAGAAGATCCTGTCCTACCTGGACATCGGCCGGCAGGAGGGCGCGAGGGTCCTCACGGGCGGGGAGCGCATCGAGCACGACGGCGAGCTCAAGGGCGGCTACTACGTCCAGCCGACCGTCTTCGAGGGCGACAACCGCATGCGGATCTTCCAGGAGGAGATCTTCGGCCCGGTCGTCTCGGTGGCCTCCTTCGACGACTTCGACGACGCGATCAAGATCGCCAACGACACGTTGTACGGCCTCGGCGCGGGCGTGTGGACCCGGGACGCCAACACCGCCTACCGCGCGGGCCGCGCGATCCAGGCGGGCCGCGTGTGGACCAACTGCTACCACGCCTACCCCGCGCACGCGGCGTTCGGAGGCTACAAGCAGTCCGGGATCGGCCGCGAGACGCACAAGATGATGCTGGAGCACTACCAGCAGACGAAGAACCTCCTGGTGTCGTACTCGCCGAAGAAGCTGGGCTTCTTCTAGACACGTGCGAAAAGGCGCCTGACCTGGGTTTTCACCCGTCAGGCGCCCTTCGCTCAACCCGCTCTCGACCGAGCCCGGCTTGCGCGCTAACTCCCAACTCCTCCCACGACTGCACCCCTCCTGACCAGTGCTTCCGGACCAGTCACGGACCAAACCCCCGGTTCAGCCCTCGGGTACGTCACCTCGCCACGCAGCGAACTGCGCTGAAGAGGCTGCCGAGCCTCATCAGCAACGGGCACACCTCCGTCCCCGTGCGCCTGCGCCCTATGTCGAGCCACTGACCGATACCGACGAGGAAGACCACCATGGCTGCCCCCGCCCCGACCACACCGCTCACCCCGGCCGAGAGACCCAGCACGTGGTGAACGGCCTGCCGGTACGCCAGATCGCCGACGCCGAGACGTTGTCGCACCACACGGTCCGCGCGCACCTGCTCTCTCTGCGCAAGAAGCTGCACTGCCCCGAACGCTGCTCCCTCGCCGTCGTCACCCACCGCCTTCTGTAACAACTCCAGAAACACGTTCACTGGACAGACCCGGTCGGTACTGCATCCGTTCGAACCGGGCCTTGGGAATCTGCACGCTCCAGCCGGTGCCGTGCAGCATCAGGTCCAGCCCGGAAAGGGTGTACTCGACGCCGAACCTGTGACGTACGACCTCGGTGATCCTGGCCGAGCTCCGGCACTGGTCGCTCCAAGCGGCGGCGGGCCGGCCTCTGACACCGCCTGCGGAAAGCGCGGTCGAGCGGGCATCGCCGGGGCCCTTGGAGACCAGGGCCTGCCGACCGCCCGAAGCCGACGCCCGACGCCGGCGGTTCGCCGACCTACGCGTCACCCTGAACCGCCGGGCCGCACAGCGCGGCCCACGACAGCCGGCACGCCCCCACGTAACCCGCCCCCTCAAAGATCTCCAGAGGGGCGGGAACGCGGTGTGGCTTGGTGGCCGAGACGTCACGACCGACCCCGTCCGTTCATGTCCGGCGGGGCCGTACGTCCGTTCCGGCACGGCCCGGCGGTTTCGCCTGCACTCGGCGGTCGGTGAGACATCTGGTGAACGCATGGAGTGGAGCGCCAGGAAGCGGCGCGTGTCTACGGGCGCGGAGTGCGCCCGGCGGCGCCCGCCCACGGCCGTCGTCAGGCGCGTCCGGGAGGAGCGGCAGGTAGCTGCAAGGACACAGCCCATATCGTTTCTTCCACCAAGCACACCCCGAGCCGCACGACAATGCAGTGCCAACAACAGCCACCAGGCGAGGTGCACGCATTCCGGGGGTTTTGAATTCCGCATATCATGCGACTTTTATGAACGTCCTTGCCACCGACTCACGTTTTGCAGCTAGCTGGGTGATGCGCCCACTTCCGGCCCAGGTTCCCGATGAACCCTGGGCAGACCGACGGCACACCGGGCAGTGCCGGGTCGTCGGTCAGGGAAGCGGTCGGGAAACCGCACGTGAGGAGTAGTCATGAAGAAGGCATACGAGGCACCGACGCTCGTCCGGCTCGGCACCTTCCGGAAGGAAACGGGGCTCCTTCAGCGCTCCGGCAACGACCGGCTGATCCTGAGCAAGAACTGACGACCGACGGTCCTTGACCCGACGTCATGACTGAACTGCACGAAAGTGCGGGGACGGGCCCCGGCGACGCGCATTTCGCGGTCTTCACCGACCGTGCGGACGCGGCCGCCGTGGCCCGCTCCTTCACCCGCCCCGGAAGCCGGATCCTCGCGCATGCGTCGGGCCGGCCCTGGCTGGTCGGCCGCTGGCACGACGACGAAATGGTCACGGCGACCGCCGGCGGTGCCGCCGTCGCCGTCGTCGGCTGCTGCCCCATCGACGCCGGTGAACTGCGGCGGCGGGCCGCACGGTTGCGCGATCTCGCGGAGCTCGACGCCCTGGCCCGTTCCCTCCCCGGCAGTTTCCACCTCGTGGGCGCCCTCGACGGACAGATCAGGGTTCAGGGCACCGCCTCCGGCCTGCGACTGGTCTTCCACGCGGAGACGGACGGCGTGCGGGTGGCCGCCACCCGTGCCGACACGCTCGCCGCCGTCCTGGGCCTCGACCCCGACGTGGAAGAGCTGGCCGTAAGGCTGCTGTGGCCCGCCCCGTATCCGCTGTTCGAGACGTCTCTGTGGCGCGCGGTCACCGCCGTTCCTCCACAGGACGCCGTGATTGTCGCCGCGGACGGGCGCACCGTACGGCATACCCGGTGGTGGACACCGCCGGAGCCGGTCCGGCCGCTCGCCGAAGCGGCGCCGCTGATCCGGACCGCGCTGGAGGAGGCCGTCGGCGCGCGTACCCGGCAGGGCGGCGTGGTGAGCTGCGACCTGTCCGGCGGCCTGGACTCCACCTCCGTCTGCTTCCTGGCCGACCGCTCCCCCGCCCGCGTGGTGGCCAGTACATGGCCGGGACGCGATCCGGCGGACACCGACCTGTACTGGGCGGAGCGGGCGATGGGCCACCTCCCGGACGTCGAGCACGTGGTCTGGGACGCCGACGCGTCGCCGCTGGTCTACGAGGACCTGCTCGCCATCGACGACCTCCTCGACGAGCCCACCATCGGCGTCATGGACCGCTCCCGGGTCCTGCATCATCTGCCCGGCCTCGCCTCACGCGGCAGCCGGTTGCACCTGACCGGCATCGGCGGCGACCACGTGGCATGGTGCTCAGAGGCGTACTACCACCGGCTGCTGCGCGGCCGTCCGCTCTTCGCCCTGCGCCAGTTGCGCGGGTTCCGGGCACTGTGGCAGTGGCCGCTCGCCGGCACGGTCCGCGCTCTCGCCGACTCCCGGCCGTACGGGAAATGGCTCGCCGACGCAGCCGGCCGGCTGCGTGGCCCGTTGGCCCCGTCGGTCGCGACGGGTCTCGGCTGGGGCATGGCCCCGCGCCTGTTCGACTGGGTGACTCCCGACGCCGAACAGATGGCCCGTCAGGCACTGCTTGCGGCCTCGGAGACCATCTCGCCACTGCATCCGGACCGTGGCCTGCACACCGACCTGGAACAGATCCGCTCGTGCACCCGCGTCATCCGGCAGTGGGACCGGATGGCAGCCCGCGCCGGCCTGCCGATGGCTTCTCCCTTCCTCGACGACCGCGTCATCGAGGCATGTCTCGCCGTACGCCCGAGCGAGCGCGTCACGCCCTGGGCGTACAAGCCCGTCCTGAGCGCCGCGATGCGCGGGATCGTGCCCGAGGCCTGCCTGCGGCGGGCCAACAAGGCCACGGCCTCCATGGACGCCTCCAACGGACTGCGGGAACACCGCGCCGACCTGCTGACCCTGTGGGAGGACTCGCGGCTGGAGGCGCTGGGCCTGGTGGACGGCGCCGAACTCCGCCGCCTCGCCCGGAGGCCCGCCTCTCCGGGGCTGTCCGACGCCATCCTCTACTCCACGATCGCCGCGGAGGTGTGGCTGCGGGGACTCGCCCGCACCCGCACCCATGTCCCACACCCCTGACCACGTCCCCACGTCAGAAAGGCCCCACACATGCCCCTGCGGTTCGGTGACAACGTCTCCACGGCCGAGACCGACTACGGCACGGTACTGCTGGACGAACGGGCCGGTGCCTATTGGGAGTTGAATCCGACCGCCACTCTGGTCGTGCGGACGCTGCTCGACGGCGGCGAGGAGTCGGACGCGGCCGCCGCCCTGGTCCGGGAGTTCGACATCGACCAGGCGCAGGCCGTGCAGGACGTCGGGACGCTCGTACGGGAGTTGCGGAGTTCGGGGCTCGCCTCATGACGACGCCCAGCGCGCTGGAACGACCCGCCGGTGTTCCTGTGGCCCGGCGCCTGGCCGCCCGCCTCGTCCTGCTCCCCGCCGTCGTCCTCGCTCTTCTGCCGCCCCGCCGCATCCGCACCGTACTCGGCATCCTGCGGCGCGGTGCCGCGCCCGCCACCGCCGCGCAGGCCCAGAACGCGCGCGACGCCATGTGCGCCGCCAGCCTGCGCTGCGCCGGTCCGAAGGGGTGCCTGCCACGCTCTCTGGGGGCGGCACTGGTGTGCCGGCTCGGCGGAACATGGCCGACCTGGTGCACCGGCGTACGCGTCGTCCCGCCCTTCACTGCACATGCCTGGATCGAGGCGGAGGGCCGTCCCGTCGGCGAGGGTGTGCCGGACGGCTACTTCGCCCGGCTCGTGGCCGTCGATCCGCTGCCACGGCCGACCGCCCGATGACCGGCACGACGGTTCTGAACGGCGGCCGGGGCGCGGTCACCGAGGGTGACAAGTCCACCCGGGCGGCGGTGGCCACGATGTACCGGCTCACCGCCGGGCACCGGAGCGCCGTCGCGGTCGCCACGGTACTGACCCTCGTGGGCTCCGCCCTGGGACTGGCCCAGCCGCTCGTCGCCAAGCACGTCGTGGACGCGAGCGGCCGCGGGCAGGTCATCTGGCCGCTGCTGGCACTCCTCTGCGCACTGTTCCTCACCGAAGCGGTGACGGGAGCCGCGGGACGCTTCCTTCTGGAACGGATGGGAGAAGGTGTCGTACGGCAGCTCAGACACGGGCTGGTGGGGCGGCTGCTCCGGCTGGAGATGAGGGAGTACGAACGCCACCGGGGCGGCGACCTCATCTCCCGGGTGACGGCCGACACCACCCTGCTCCGGGAGGTCGTGTCGCAGGCCCTCGTCGATCTGGTGACGGGAAGCCTTGTCGCCGCCGGGGCGATCGTCCTCATGGCGTGGCTCGACCCTCTGCTGCTGCTTCTGGTCGCCGTCACTGTGGCCGCGGCGGCCCTGGTCGTGGCCTCGCTACTCACCGGCATCAGAGGCGCGTCCGAACAGATGCAGGACTCGGTCGGTGCCATCGCCGCCGACCTGGAACGCGCCCTCGGTGCCCTGCCGATGGTCCGGGTGCACCGCGCCGAGGAGCGCGAGGCGGCTTGCATCGGCGCACGCGTCGAGGCGGCCTACGGCGCGGGGGTACGCACCGCGAAGCTCGCTTCTGTCATGAGCCCCGCTGTCGAACTCGCCGTTCAGGGCTCCTTCCTCATCGTCCTGGTCGTCGGCGGCCTGCGCGTCAACGGCCGGGCCGGCTCCCTCGGCGACCTCGTAGCCTTCCTGCTGTACGCCTCGTACCTCGTCCTGCCGCTGTCCTCCGTCTTCCGTGCCGTGGGCCTCATCCAACGCGGGATGGGCGCCTACCAGCGCATCGACGAGGCGCTCCGTCTGCCTGTCGAGCCCACCGCGCCGCGGATCACGGGAGTCCGCACGCACACCCCCCGGCCGGCCGTGCCGTCCGCAACCCCCGCGCAGCCCGCCCTCGCCCTGCGCGACGTCCGCTTCGGCTACGCCCCGGGCAGGCCGGTCCTCCGCGACGTCTCGTTCGCCGTCGAGCACCGGCAGCACGTCGCCCTGGTGGGGCGGTCCGGAGCCGGCAAGAGCACGGTGTTCGCGCTGGTGGCGAGGTTCTACGAGCCGGACGCGGGCCACGTGCTCTTCGACGGACGGCCTGCGACCGAACTCACCCTGGACGCATGCCGCCGACGCATCGCCGTCGTCGACCAGAACACTCACGTCGTCCACGGCACCCTGCGCGACAACATCACCTACGCCGTGCCCGACGCCACGGAAGCGGAGATTCGGCGCGTCACGGAACTTGCCCGACTCGAAGAAGTCGTCGACCGGCTGCCCGGCGGCCTGAGCGCCGTCATCGGTGAACGCGGCAGCACCCTCTCCGGCGGCGAACGCCAACGCATCGCCCTCGCCCGCGCGTTGCTGGCCCGCCCCGCGTTGCTCCTGCTGGACGAGCCCACCTCCCACCTCGACGCGATCAATGAATCGGCGCTCACCACCGTCATGAAAGACGTCGCCCAGGAGTGCGCCCTGCTGGTTGTCGCCCACCGCCTGTCCACCGTGCAGCACGCCGACCACATCATCGTCCTGCACGACGGCCGCACCGCCGCCGGCGGACGCCACGAGGAGTTGCTGGCCGACAACGCCCTCTACCGCGAACTGGCCGCCAGCCAGATGCTCCGGCCAGGAGGGGGGCCCGGCGGCGCCGGAGCGGGGACGGCCGGCTGACACCGTGCCGTTCCCGGATCTCAGCCGACCAGGATCAGGGCCATGCACGGGCCGACGGCCCAACGGTCGCCGCCATGAGTTGCGTTCCTGCCGGTCAACACTGGTGCGGTAGCTGTACCGCCATGAAACGAAGAATCTTCTGGTGTCGTACTCGCCGAAGAGGCTGGGCTTCTTCTAGAGCCTGAAGTCGGTTACCTGGAGGCGTCGTTGCGCTCCAGGCAACCGACACGGCAGGCAGCCGCACGGAGGCCCGGCGCAAGCGTGCCGACCTGTTGCAACGACAGAAGCAGCTGAGCGGTGCCGAGGCGAAACGAGGCCGGGGCAGGAGCGCCCTGATCGCGGCTCATGCCGAGGGAGGTGTCCGCGGCGGAGTCTTCCCCATCCCACAGGGAACCCCCTCGCCCCAAGGGGCCGAGCCCACGGACGCCGGTCAGGCCGGCCCGAGGGCGACCGGATACAGTGCGCGGGACGGCAGCCTGGTCAGGGAGGGGAAGCGTGACCGACACCAGCGACACACGGCCCGCCGAGGGTGAAGCGCAAGCGCCGCGGCAGAGCCGACTGCACCGCCTGATGCGCTTCATCCCCCTGATCGCCCCCGTCCTGCTGTGGGCCGTGCCCTGCTGGATGCTCCTGTACACCGGCCAGCACTGGCCGCTGCCCGTCACGCTGGTCGGCACCGCCTTGTCCGTCCTCGGTCTCGCCGGTATGCCGCTCGCGATGGTGCGCGGCCACGGCCGGCGCCAGCAGGACCGGGCGGCGATCGTCGGTGACACCCTGCTGGGCACGAGCTGGGTCCTGTTCACCTGGTCCGTTCTGCTCGGCGTCTTCTTGCGGCTCGCCCTGACCGTGGCCGGCGTCGGTGAGAGTCAGGACCGGGCCCGCCTCGTCACGTGGGCCGTCCTCGGTGTGACCGCCGTGCTGCTCGCCTGGGGGTACGCCGAGGCCCGCCGCGTGCCACGCGTGCGCCGACTCGACGTACAACTCCCCCGACTGGGGGCCGGATTGGACGGCACCCGCGTCGTCCTCATCACCGACACCCACTACGGCCCACTCGATCGCGCCCGCTGGTCGGCACGGGTCTGCGAGACGGTGAACACCCTGGAAGCCGACCTGGTCTGCCACACCGGCGACATCGCGGACGGCACGGCCGAACGCCGCCGCGCCCAGGCCGCCCCACTCGGAACCGTGCGGGCCACCCGGGCCCGTGTGTACGTCACCGGCAACCACGAGTACTACAGCGAGGCCCAGGGCTGGGTCGACCTGATGGACGAGCTGGGCTGGGAGCCGCTGCGCAACCGCCATCTGCTGCTCGAACGCGGAGGCGACACCCTCGTGGTGGCCGGGGTGGACGACGTCACCGCCGAGTCCTCCGGCCTGACAGGCCACCGAGCCCACCTCGCCGGTGCCCTGGACGGCGCCGACCCCGACCTGCCCGTCCTGCTCCTGGCACACCAGCCCAAGTTCATCGACCGGGCAGCAGCGGCCGGCATCGACCTCCAACTCTCCGGCCACACCCACGGCGGCCAGATCTGGCCCTTCCACCACCTGGTACGCATCGACCAGCCCGTCCTCGCCGGCCTCAGCCACCACGGCTCCCGCACCCTCCTCTACACCAGCCGCGGCACCGGCTTCTGGGGCCCGCCGTTCCGCGTCTTCGCCCCCAGCGAGATCACCCTGCTCGTGCTCCGCTCCCCGCACCTGCCCAGCTCGATGTAGCACTCGACGGGCCGGCACATCGGCTGGGAGCAGTCCGTGAGCCGAGGGATGCGGCGTCGACGGGTGACCAGGCCCGTCTCCCTGAGGACAAGATCCGCGCCATTCCCGGGCCGACGGCTCCGACGAGCCGTACGGGGCCACGTGGCCGGTCAGTGACCCGAGGATTCCGGTCGGCCCGGTGGTTCCGTGCCGTCCGCCGTGCGCGGGACGCGGCCGTACAGGATCGCCACCGTGCCCAGTCCGATGGCCGCGCCGATCAGTTGTGCCCCGACGAAGGGAGCGACGGAGGCGGGGGCGATTCCGGTGGCGCTGTCGGTGAGGGCGCGGCCGATGGTCATGGCGGGGTTGGCGAAGGCGGTGGACGAGGTGAACCAGCAGGCGCTGCCGAGGTAGCAGGCCACGGCGGCCGGGGTGAGTCCGGCACGGCCGGTGCGTTCCAGGCCGACGACGAGCAGGATCAGACCGGCCGTGGCGACGGCCTCGCCCAGCCACAGGTGTCCGGCGAACCGTTCGTGGGTGGAGAGCCGCAGGACCGGCCTGGCGAACATGGCGTCGGCCAGGACCGCGCCGCCGATCCCGCCGGCCACCTGCGCGGGTATGTACGCGGCGACGTCCCGCACGGTCGGTCCGGTGCCGTGGCGGCGGCCGACGTACCACGCGCACAGGGTGACCGCCGGGTTGAGGTGTCCGCCGGACACCGGCCCCAGCAGGGTCAGCAGCACGCCCAGGCCGAACACGGCGGCGAGCGAGCCGGCCAGCAACTGCACGCCGGCGTCCTGCGACAGCGCGGCGGCCTGGATCCCGGAGCCGACGGCCACGGTCACGAGCAGCCCCGTCCCCACCGCCTCGGCGGCGACGCGGCCGGCGAGCGAGCCTGCCGTACGGTGTACGGCGACGTAGCGGGACAGGCGTCCGGCTCGTCCGGTGCGCCGGGGCGCGCGCACCGGCACGTCTGCGTTCCCGAGTCGCGCGGCCGGCCGCTGCTCCGCCGAGCACACGACGACGGCCGGCCGCTCGGGCAGCGCGTCATTCGTCATGAGAGGCAGTCTGGGCAGAGTCCCCGTCCGAGGACAGTGGAGGAATCCCCGATCCTGTGCGTACCCGCTCGTCGGTTGCGACTGCGGCGTCGACAGCCGTTCGGGCCCCGGCGCCGCGTTTCACCCGCTCGGCTCGCCCCGATGGCTGCCGGGCGCCGCACCCCGGAGGGTCGTGAGGAGAAGCCCGAGGTCCACGCCGAAAGGGCACGTGATGCGCAGCTACCCGCCCAGCGACGTACGCGGTCTCGTCGGAGACCAGCAGACCTGCGCGCCGGTCTCCTGCCGAAATGCCCTGGACCGGCTCTGCCGACCGTGGTCCGGCTCGGCGAGCGCCTTCACCTCTCTCCCTTCCCTGCCCGTCCGCCGGCTGCGGACGCTGCCGGCGGACCCGGCCCCCGACGTTGCGTCCGGCGCCGCCCCGACCGCACGGACGTAGGGGCGGGGATGCCCGGAGCCGCCGGCCAGGACCTGCCCGCCGCCGTCCTGGAGGCCCTGTTCACCCAAGCACCCCTGGGGCTGTACGTCTTCGACGAACAGTTGCGGATCGTGCAGTACAACACCGCCGCGCGCGGGATGCGCGGGGTCCCCCGTGACGCGGTGCTGGGAAGGCGGATCGACGAGGTCGCGGAGGGCTTCGACGAAGCGGAACTCCCCGCACTGGCCCGCCGGGTGCTCGCGGGCGGGGGACCGATCCGCGACCGTCTGATCCGCGGCCGGCCTCCCGGTGACCCGGACCGCGAACTGGTGGTCTCGGTGTCGGTCTTCCGGGTGCGGCCCGGCGACGGGCGC
This sequence comes from Streptomyces sp. NPDC052301, assembly GCF_044593395.1. Classification (NCBI taxonomy): domain Bacteria; kingdom Bacillati; phylum Actinomycetota; class Actinomycetes; order Kitasatosporales; family Streptomycetaceae; genus Streptomyces; species Streptomyces sp. NPDC052301. Next base: position 626,524 of record NZ_JBIUBE010000002.1, read on the forward strand.
GCGTTCGGGGTCGCCGTCGTCCAGGACGTCACCGCACGCCAGAACGCGGCGGACCGGCTGGCGGTCCTTCACGACGCCCACCGCGCCATCGGTACCAGCCTGGACGTCCGGGCCACGGCGAACGCGCTGGCCGACGTGGTGGTGGGCCGGTTCGCGGACGCGGTGACCGTGGACGTGCTCGACGAGGCGGTACGCGGCGCCGCCCTGTCCGCGGGGCCGGTCGAGGCGGACGTACCGCTGCGCCGGGCCGCCTTCCGCTCGGCGACCGGCGGTCCGGGACCGGTGCGGGAGGGCGGGCTGACCACCTTCCCGTTCCCGACGCCGTTCACCCAGAGCCTGCACGACGCCGTACCCCGGCTCGTCGCCCGTCTGTCGGCGGACGAGCCCTGGCTGGCCACCGATCCGGAGCGGACCCGAGTGCTGACCGAGGCCGGTGTGCACTCGCTGATCGTGACACCGCTCGTCGTGCGCGGCGCCGTCCTCGGCGTCGTCGGGTACTACCGGCACAGCGTTCCACAGCCGTACGACAACGACGATCTGGCCCTGGCCGAGCAGCTGGCCCGGCACACGGCGCTCTGCATGGACAACGCCCGCAACTACGCCCGCGAACGTGCCGTCGCCACCGCCCTGCAACGCCACCTGCTGCCCCGCACACCGCCCGAGCTGACCGCCGTCGACACCGCGTCCCTGCACCTGCCCGGATTGCGGGGCGGAGGCGGGGACTGGTACGACGTGCTCCCGCTGTCCGGCAGCAGGGTCGCCCTGACCGTCGGTGACGTCACCGGCAGTGGCATCGAGGTCGCCGCCGCCATGGGTCAGCTGCGTACGGCCCTGATGACGCTCGCGGCCCGGGACCCGGCGCCCGATGAGCTGCTGTCCTGCCTGGACGACATCACCGCGGCGCTGCCCCGGGAGGCCCATGAGCCGGTCACCGCGTCATGTCTGTACGCCGTCTACGACCCGGTGACCCGCATCTGCACGGCCGCCGGCGCCGGGCACACGGCCCCGGTGGTCGTCGGAGCGGACGGCGAGCCCATCCTCTTCGAGCCACCGGTCGGCCCGCTGCTCGGCACCGGCCGCGGCGGGTACGAGTCGGCCCGCGTCGAACTCCCCGAGGGCAGCCTGCTGGGGATGTACACGAGCGGTCTGGTCCGTACGGCGCCAAACCCGCGGAGGACCCTGCACCGCGTCCTGTCCCATCCCGGTCAGGCGCTGCGGCAGCTCGCCGACGACGCGGTGTACGCGCTGATGCGCGGACAGGGGGAGGACGACGCGGTCCTGCTGCTGGCCCGGACGCACGGGCTGGACGAGGAGAGCCTCGCCGAGTGGACACTGCCCGAGGACCCGGCCGTCGTGGGCACCGCCCGCCGCCTCGCCGAACACCAGTTGGCGGCCTGGAAGCTGGACGATCTGGCGTTCACCACGGAGCTGGTCGTCAGCGAACTGGTCACCAACGCCCTCCGCTACGGCAGCCCGCCGATCCGGCTGCGGATGATCCGCGACCGCAGCCTGGTGTGCGAGGTCTCCGACGGCAGCAGCACCGCCCCGCATCTGCGCCATGCCCGCGCCCTCGACGAGGGCGGGCGGGGGCTGGAGATCGTCGCCCAGCTCGCGAAGCGCTGGGGGACCCGGTTCGGGCGGCACGGCAAGACCATCTGGTGCGAGCAGGCGACGGACGGTCGCTGAGCGCCGTCGGAGCCGACCGGGTCCGACGGCGGGACTGCTCCGTCGGAGCCGGCCGGGTCCGCCATCGGGACTGCTCCGTTGGAGTGCTGCGGGCCGCCGCTGTAGTGCGGCCTCTTCGGGGGTGTGATCCGGTGCGCCGTTTACTGAGGCGACGACAGGCCCGAGGAGCGACCGTGAGCGGAACCGTGGACCCGTCGCCGCCTCCCGGAGGGGCCGCGCGTCGGCCCTCCCTGCTCAGCGCCGGCTATCTGCGGCTCCTGCTGCTCTCGCTCGTGTTCGGTGTGCCCGTCGCGCTCGCCTGCTTCTTCTTCGTCAGCCTCCAGCAGTGGCTCCAGCACCAGGTGTGGGAGGTACTCCCCGCGGCCGTCGGCTACGCCCGCGTCCCCTGGTGGTGGCCGCTGCCCGCCCTCGCCCTGGCCGGCCTGATCCTGGCCCCGATCGTCACCCGGGTGCCCGGACACGGCGGGCACATCCCGGCGCGGGGACTGGGCGGTGCGCCCGTCGGGCCGCGTGAGCTGCCGGGAGTCTTCCTGGCAGCCGTCCTGACCCTGCCCCTGGGTGTCGTGCTGGGTCCCGAGGCGCCGCTGATGGCGGTCGGATCCGCACTCGCGCTGCTCGCGCTGCAGCTGCGCCGGAAGGCGATCGAGCCCCACGAGAAGACGGTGGTGGCCACCGCCGGGTCGACGGCGGCGATCTCCACCATCCTCGGGGGGCCGATCGTGGCGGCGATCATGGTGGTGGAGGCGGCCGGCCTCGCCGGTCCCGAGCTCGCCGTTCTGTTGCTGCCCTGTCTGACCGCGAGCGCGGCGGGTGCCCTCGTCTTCACCGGGTTCGGCCGGTGGACCGGTCTGTCCGTCGGCGCCCTGGGTCTGCCCACCGTGCCGCCGAACGTGCTCCCGGACGCGGGCGACTTCCTGTGGGGCATCCCCGCGGCCGCGCTGGTCACCGTGGTCATGACCCTCGGGCACCGGCTCGGGGAGCGCACCCACCGGTGGACGGCGAGGCGCGCCACGGCCGTCCGCACCGTTGTGTGCGCCGTGGCGGCCGGCGTGTTCCTCGCCGCCTACGCCCTGATCACCGGCCGCTCCCCCGCGCAGGCCTCGCTGTCGGGTCAGGCCGCGCTGAGCGAGCTGGCCGCGGACCCGCACGCCTGGTCCGTCGGGGCCCTCGTCGCGCTGGTCCTGTGCAAGGCGGTGGCCTGGGGCATCTGTCTGGGCAGCATGCGCGGCGGCCCGATCTTCCCCTCCGTACTGCTGGGTTCCGCGACCGCCCTGGCCTGCGCGGGACTTCCCGGTCTCGGCGTCACCCCCGCCCTCGGCCTCGGCATGGCCGCCGGCGCCACGACCGTCACGGGGCTTCCGCTGACCAGCTCGGTCCTGGCCGTCCTGCTCCTCGGCCATGACGCCCACAACCAGATGCCCCTCGTCGTCATCGCCGCCGTCGTCGCGGTCATCACCGGCCGGCTGCTGCGGGGGCGGCGCGACGAGGAGACCCGCGGGCAGCAGGCCGCCCCGTCCTGATCCTCGGGCGGCGGGTCCGAGGAGCCGGCCTTCGAGCCGTGCCCGTGCCAAGGACACGGAAGGTCGTCCGGGATCCGGGGGCGGGCGCTTTTCCGGCCGACACGCGATGCTGGGTGGTGCGAGCGACTCTACGAGGACGCCAGGAGGCTCGGCCGGTGATCGCCGTCGATCCGTTGGACAGCGCCTCGGTGCTGGCCGCCTTCGGCGCGCTCGGGGTCCTGACGGTGATCTTCGCGGAGTCGGGCCTGCTGGTCGTCGGCTTCTTCCTGCCCGGCGACACCCTGCTGTTCCCGGCCGGTGTGCTGTGCACGGGGAGTGCGACCCAGCCGCCGCGGCTGGCGTTGTGGCAGGTGCTGTTGTGCGCGGCGGTGGGTGCGGTGGCCGGCGGGCAGGTGGGATATCTGGTCGGGCGGCGCGGCGGACGGGCCCTGCTGGCGCGCACGAGCAGCCGGCGGGTGAAGACGGCGGCCGCCCGGGCAGAGGAACTGCTGGCGCGGTACGGCTACGGCAAGGCACTGGTGATCGGACGGTTCGTGCCGCTGCTGCGGACGGTGCTGCACCCGGTGGCGGGGGCGCTCGGGGTGCCCACGCGGAGGTTCACCCTGTGGCAGACGGTGGGCGGAATCCTCTGGTCGCAGGCGCTCGTCCTGGCCGGCTACACCCTCGGCGCGTCCGTGCCGCACGTCGACGACTATCTGCTGCCGCTGGTCGGCGTGGTCGTGGCCCTCTCCCTGCTGCCCCTGCTGCTCGAGGCCCGCCGCTCACGCCACGAGCGCCGGGCCTCGCCCCATCCCGCGCCCCACGACCGATCACCGGCCGGCCCGCCCGGGCCCCGCTCACGTCCGGAGCATCGGGACCCGCCCCGCCCGACGCCCCCTACAGATCAGCCACCCGGTGCGTGACCCGCCCCGCCACCACCGTGAGCACCACCGGAAGCGCGGCCAGGTCGGTATCGGCCACCCGCAAGGGATCGTCGGCCAGCACGGTCAGGTCGGCGCGGCGGCCGACGGCCGGCAGACCGGCGGCGTGCTCCTCGCCCGCGGCCCAGGCGGCGTTGACCGTCATGCCCTGGAGGGCCTGCAGGGCGGTGAGGGCCTGGCCCGGGCCGTGCGGGGGCAGGGAGAGGTCGGCGGGGCGGCGGTGCCGGGCGCCGGCCATGACCTGGAGCGGTGGGTACGGCGCGATGGGCCAGTCGGAGCCGAGGACGACCTTCGCCCCGGCCTCCCACAGGTCGCGGCAGCGGAACGCGCGCCCGGCCCGCTCCTCGCCCAGCCGACGCGACCAGTTGTCGGTGTGGTCGGCGCGGGTGAACTCGCAGCAGTGGGTGGGCTGCATGGAGGCCGCGACGCCGAGCGGGGCGAACCGCCGTACCGTGTCGTCGGGCACGGTCTCGATGTGCTCGACCCGGTGTCGTACCGGGCGTGCCGCTCCAAGGGTGTCGCTGCGCGCCTTCTCGACGGAGTCGAGCACATGGCGGACCGCCGCGTCGCCGATCGCGTGGGTGGCCGTCGGCACGCCCGCGCGGTGCAGGGCGGTGATCACCTGGGTGTGGCGCTGCGGGTCGGGCCAGTAGGCGTGCGCGGACTGGCCGTGGCAGTCGGGCGCCTCCAGCCAGGCGGTGCCGTTGTCGATCGTGCCGTCCATGAAGAGCTTCACGCCCGCCACGCCCCACAGTGCGCCGCCGGTGCCCTGGAGCCGCACGAGGTCGGCGACGGTGTCGTCGTCCGCCTCGGGCCGGCACCAGGGAGCCACGCGCAGCCGCAGGGGCAGGGCGTCCTCGGCCTCCAGGACGGCGTGGACGGCGAGACTGTCGCCGTTCGCGTCCATGGCGTGCCCGCCGGTGAGGCCGGAGGCGGCCATGGCACGCAGCACCTCTGCGGACCGGGCCCGCACCTCGGCCTCGGTGCGGACCGGCGGCGGGCGCGCCCAGCGAGGTCGTCACGCGGGCGATGTACGGGGTGCGCGGGAACCGGGTCAACAACGCGGTGACCGGATGGATGATCTCGGTCTGCTGCTTCGCGCCGAACCTGGCCGCCGCGGCCGCCGCGGCCTTCTCGCTGGTCGCGCGGACGGGGCTGCCGGTGAACGACGCGGTGAAGGCGGTGGTCGTGGTGCTCATCGCCGCAGTCACCCTCGCCATCAGCGTCTACGGCCATGCCGCGATCGACCGGCTGTACGTGCCCATCACCCTGGCCCTGATGGTCGTCTTCGCCGTCGTGGCCGTCGCCGTCGTCCGGCACGCCGACTTCGGCTACGCGCCGGACCGGCCACTGAGCGGCGGCGACCTCTGGGTGACCATGCCGGCCGGCGTCGCCCTCATGGCCTCGGGCCCGCTGTCGTACACCACCGGCGCGGACTTCTCGCGGTATCTGCCGCGCACCACCTCGGCGCGGGCGGTGGCAGGCTGGACGGCGTTGGGCGGGTTCCTGCCCAGCGTCGTGGTGTGCGGCATCGGCGCGGCCGCCGCGACCGCCGTCGACATGAGCGACCCGGAGTCCGCCCTGCAGCCACTGTTGCCGAACTGGTTCCGCCCGGTGTTCCTGCTCGCGCTGGTCCTCGGCACGGTCGCCCTCAACGCGCTCACCGCCTACAGCGCCGGTCTCGCCCTCCAGGCCGTGGGCATCCGCGTCCGGCGCTCGTTCAGCGACATCCTGCTGCGCCGCAACCGTTACGACGGCCTCGCCCTCGCCGACGAGACCCCCACCGGCCCCTCCTGGTACCGGGGCGGCGTCAACTGGTCGGGCGCGCCGGCCCTTGCCGTGGGTGTCACCGCCTCCGCCCTGTGCGTCGACACGGTCTACACGGGACCGCTGGCCGCAGCGCTGGGCGGAGTCGACCTGGCGCTGCCGGCCGGCCTGCTGGTGGCCTCGGCGGTCTACGCCTTGCTGATGCGCCGGCTCCGCACGACCGCCTGAGGACGGGACCGGGACTCACACGTCCCCGAGGAACCCGGGATCGGCCGTCCCCATCTGCCGGGCGAAGTCGGCGGCCACTCCCAGGACTTCCCGCATCGCCACTCCCCGCCGGCTGGTGGCGGCCAGATCCTCGTGCGCCTGCTCGGACCACAAAAACGGATAGACGGTGATGCCCTGCGTGAGGTCGCAGGCCCTTGCCTCCTCGCGCCAGCCCGGCCAGCGCAGCCCGTCGTAGAACGTCTCCAGCCGACCGGACAGCAGCCACCACACCCAGTCGGTATGACCCATGTCCAACGCCTCCCACTCCAGGGTGTCGGGCGCGAAGTACGTCATCTGCCCGGGCGCGCCCGGCCGGCCGGTCCGGGCGGGGTCGTGGCCGTTCAGGCCGAACACCCCGCCGAGCACGTCGTGGCCGACGACGAGTCCGGTGGCCGGGTGCCAGCCGGGCTCGAAGGCGGCGGGAAATCCGTTGACCCGGCCGAGGCTCGGCAGACCGCTCATGGCGGAGCCCGCCCCGTACGCCCGCACCCACCCGTCGTCCAGCACGAGCCCGCCGCAGTGGAGGGTCAGCGCGCCGAGCACCGACCGTGCGGTGACCTGCAGTTGCAGCAGACAGCGGCGGCCCTCGTCGGGGTCGGCGGGCAGAACCCGCAGCGGCACGGCGCTACCGGCGATCGCTTCCTGGAGGTGCGGCCACGCCGGGTCGTCCACCTGGACCAGCTCGTCGATCTCTCGCATCCTGGGATGATCGCAGCCGAGCCCGCCCCGGCACCGAGAGGGTCACCGCTTCTTGCGGCGCTTGCGGTTCGGTCGGTGGGGGCGGTGGGCCGTGGTCAGCTCCCCTATCGCCGTGCGGACGTGGGCCGGGTCGCCGGGACGGGATCCGCCGGCGCACCACCAGGACGGGCGGCCCGCGTCCTCGGACACGTGCATCCCCAGCCCGTGCAGGGTGCAGACCGGCCACGCCTGCCACAGGAACTCCACAACCGTCTCCTGGGCGGCCTCGGCGACGGCTGGGAGCGCCCCGGCCGCCGTCGCTTCCGGAGGCAGGGCGTTGCCGTGGAAGTAGCCGCTCTCGAAGGCCACGTGCACGTGCTCGTCCTCGCCCTCCTCCCAGCCCGGGTACGCGATCAGGCACAGCGGCCGCTGCTCGGGCAGGGTCGCCGCGAGGTCCCGGTTGACCACCGCCAGCGCCTCGTCCCAGAGCGGGAATTCACCCTCGGCGACGAAACGCGGCTCGGGCTGTCGGACGGGGTGGGGATGCATGATCCCATCTTCTCACCCGGTCACCGCGACTAGTCTTGCCGCCGACCCACCGCCCGGCGAACAGGAGAGCCACGAGATGCAGGTACGCCGTGTCGTGCCCAACGTCCGGTCGACCGCGCTGCCGCGGAGCGCGGAGTTCTACGGTGTCCTGGGTCTCGAGGAGGTCATGAACCACGGCTGGATCATGACGCTGGCCTCCACCGGTGACCCGGCCGTGCAGCTGAGCCTCATGAGCGAGGACCGCACCGCCCCGGTCGCCCCGGACCTCAGCATCGAGGTGGACGACGTCGACGCGGCGTACGCGGCGATGCGCGAGCGCGGTGCGGAGATCGTGCACCCGCTCACCGACGAGGACTGGGGCGTGCGCCGGTTCTTCGTGCGCGATCCGAACGGGCGTGTGGTCAACGTGCTCGGTCACCGCTGACCCGGCGGGCGCGGACGCGAGCCTTCTGGACGGGGCCCTGACGGCCCGTGAGACTGGGCGGATCCGACGCCCCCGCTTCTCAGGACGGTGAACCATGGAAGAGGAATCTCCCCGCGTCGAACTCACCCCGCAGGCCGCCGAGCTGGTGCGCCGGCTGCGCGCCGCCCACGGTCCGCTGATGTTCCACCAGTCCGGCGGCTGCTGCGACGGCAGCGCGCCCATGTGCTACCCGGACGGAGAGTTCCGCACCGGCGGCTCGGACGTGCTGCTGGCGGAATTGACGGTGGAGGGCGTGGCGGAGCCCGTCACCTTCTGGATGTCGCGCAGCCAGTACGAGGCTTGGAGCCACACCCGGTTGATCGTGGACGTCGTTCCCGGACGGGGCAGCGGTTTCTCCCTGGAGGCACCCGAGGGGGTGCGTTTTCTCACCCGTTCTCGCGTAGTCGACGCCTAGTCCGCCCGCCGTCCGCCGCCGTCTGGTGCACTGCCCCCGATAGCTGGGTCGGTCGACGAGACATCAGGGGGCACGGTGACGAGACGTCACGAGCGTTCGGCAGCGGGCAGATCGGTTCTCACGGTTGTCACGGCGTTCGGTGTGCTGGCCGGTGCGGCCCTGGCGGGGGCGGCGCCGGCCGGTGCCGTACCGACGGCCAGGCGGATCGCGCCGGGGGTCACCTACCGGCAGTTCGACCTCGCCGTGGCCGCCGGTACGACGCACGCCCATCTGCTCACGGTCGACCTGGGCAATCCCCATGTCCGGGTCGATCTGCTCCACCCGGGCGCCGTGGCGGCCCGGGCCACCGTCTCCCGGCTGGCGGACTCGGCCGGGGCGGTCGCGGGGGTCAACGGTGACTTCTTCGACATCACCGAGACCCAGCACCCGGGCGTGGAGGCCACGGGCGCGAGCGTCGGACCCGCCGTCGCGGACGGGCAGGTGCTCAAGGCGGCGGTGCCGAAGGGCCAGCGGTTCGGGCCCGCGCTGCCCCCGGGGACCAGCACACAGGACGTCTTCGGCGTGGGCACCGACCGGCGGGCGCGCCTGGACCGCCTCTCCCTCGCCGGCACCGTCACCACGCCCGACGGCGCGCTGCCCCTCAAGGGCCTGAACCAGTACGCGCTGCCGCAGAACTCCGTCGGCGCCTTCACCCCCCGCTGGGGCACCGCCTCACGGGAGCGCGCCGTCTGCGGCACCGACACCGACCGGGCCGCGAAGTGCAGCACCGAGACCTACGAGGTGAAGGTGAGGGACGGCCGGGTGGTGTCCGCCTCCGACGCCCCGGGGAGCGGTTCCATCCCCTCGGGCACCACGGTCCTGGTGGGCCGCGAGAAGGGCGCGCAGTGGCTGCGGAAGCTGTCGGTGGGCGACCGGGTGCGCGTCACCCACACACTCGTGGCGGCCGGCTCCGGGGTGCCGTACGCGTTCGCGATCGGCGGCTTCCCCGTGCTGCGGGGCGGCGAGCCGCTGTCCGGGCTCGACGACGCCACGTCGGCGGTGCGCACGGTCGTCGGCTTCCGCGGCGGCGGCCGGCAGATGCTCATCCTGGCCCTGGACGGGGCGGCGGAGTACCGCAGCGGCATGACCGTCGCCGAGGAGGCGGACACCATGCGGTCGCTGGGCGCGTCCGACGCGTTCAACCTCGACGGCGGCGGCTCCACTGAGATGGTCACCCGCGCCGCGGGTGCGAGCTCCGTGACGGTCCGCAACCACCCGAGCGGCGAGACGGAGCGTCCGGTGCCGAACGGCGTGGGGGTCTTCTCCACCGGCTGAGGCCGCCGTGTGACCTCAGGGCCGCAGACTGCTCACCAGCTCCGCGGTGGCCCTGAGGCCGCTGTGGATGGTGGGTGCCATGCTCGTGCCGGCCACGAAGAAGCCGAGCAGCATGCAGACCAGGGCATGGGAGATCTTCAGCGAGCAGTTGCGCATGAAGATCACGGCCAGGATCAGGAGCAGCAGCACCACAGAGATGGAAATAGCCATCGGGAACCTCCTCCGCCACGCCCCACGTGCGGCGTTTCGGCCGCAAGTGTGGCGTAGCGGAGGGTTCGTCCGGGCGGCTGACGTGTCCCCCGATCGTGTGGTGTTACGCGCAGGGGTGGGCGTCGAGGAAGGCCTGGAGGCCGGCGAGGTCGTCGGTGTTGAGGTAGTCGACCCCGGCGGCCAGCAGTTCCGTCCACAGCGCGTCCCGGGCCGGACCTGCCGTGTCGGGGGTGGCCCAGAACCGGACCTGCTGCCCGCGGGCGTGCGCGGCGGCCGTGATGCTCCGCAGCTTCTGCCGCTCCGCGTCCGGGATCGGACCCTCGCCCGACCAGGTGAAGTTGAGCGTCCAGTTGTCGCTGATCAGTGAGATGAAGGAGGCGGGGGCGGGGCTGCCGAGGTCCGTGAGCCGTCCGTCGTAGAAGGCGCGGCGCTCGGTCTGCGCCTCCATCGGGACGCGGGCGGCCCGGTCGCCGGAGATGACGGCGGTGACCGGGCCGGGGTGGACCCGGCCGTGCGCGTAGCGGGTGAACAGGTGCGGGTAGCGCCTGAGGTGGCGGTCGAGTTCGAGGTACGTCGTGGAGCCTTCCGTCTTGATGTCGATCAGGAGCTGCAGCGGCCGGTGCCGGCCGCGGTACACGCTGCCGTGCCCGGTCCGGACGCGGGCGGCGAGCGGGTCGAGGTAGAGGGACTCGAGGGTGCGGGTCGGGTCCAGCTCGGAGGCGTCGTGGCCGATGAGGAGCTGGTCGCCGACGAGGAAGATGTCGGCCTCGACGCTGCCGAAGCGGTGGTCGAGGGCGTCGTACAGGGGCCGCGGGTGCTCGTAGTCGTTGTGGGCGTGGGCTCGCCACAGCGGGTTCGGGTGGCGCTCGCGCCCACCGGCGAGCGCGCGGCTCGCGGGCACGGCGAACGTACCCGCGAGGGCGGCGCCGAGGGTGGTGAGGGCTCTGCGGCGGGTGGTGAGGGCCATGCGCTGCCTCCCTTGAGGTGCCGGATGGGACCGGGGAGAGTATGCGTGCGATCACCCCTCAAGTGCCTTGGCCTTGATGGGAGTTGGCGCGTTGTTCACTTCTCCGGCGCGGGCACTTCCGCGACGCGGGCACACGGAGAAGCCCGCCCCGGGCGGGGCGGGCTTCACGTGCCGTGGGTCAGGGCGCCTGGAGGTCGACCAGACCGGCCAGTGCCTCCCGGTGGGTTCCGGCGGTGCCGTAGGCGATCGAGTCGGCCTTGGCCCGCTTCAGATACAGGTGCACCGGGTGCTCCCAGGTCATCCCGATGCCGCCGTGCAGCTGCAGCGCCTCCTCGGTGGCGTGGACGGCGACCGGGGCCGCATAGGCCTGCGCGACGGCGACCGTCACGTCGGTGTCCTCGCCGGTGGCCAGCGCGTCGGCGGCGGCGCGGGCGGCGGCACGGAGGTTGACGACCTCCAGCCACAGCTGCGCGAGCCGATGCTTGAGCGCCTGGAAGCCGCCGACCGGCCGGTTGAACTGCTTGCGCTCCTTCAGGTAGCGGACCGTCTCGGTCAACGCCCAGTCGGCGACACCGAGTTGTTCGGAGGCGAGCAGTCCGGCCGCGGCCCGCAGGGCCCGTCGTACGGCGGGTTCGGCGTCGCCGACGCGGCGGCCGGGGGCGCCTTCCAGCCGGACGGTCGCCAGCGGCCGGGTCAGGTCCAGGGAGACCTGCGGGGTGAGGGTCACGGCGTCGGCGGCCACGGCGTACAGGCCGCCGTCGTCGGCCGGGACGAGCAGCACGTCGGCGGCGGCAGCGTCCGCGACGCCGGTCAACTCACCGTGGAGGGTGCCGTTCTCGACGCGTGCGGTGGCGAAGGCGACGCCCGGTGCCGTGTGCAGTCCGACCGCGAGGGCACCGATGGTGCGCCCGGAGGCCAGCCGACCCAGCAGCTCCTCGTCACCGCAGGCGAGCAGCGCCTCGGTGGCGACGACCGCGCTGGTGAGGTACGGCACGGGAGCGACCGCGCGCCCCAGCTCCTCCAGGACGACGGCGGCTTCGCGGTGCGTGGCACCCTGTCCGCCGTGCGCCTCGGGTACCAGCAGACCCGCGAGGCCCATACCGTCGGCGAGCGCTTTCCAGGCCGCGAGGTCGTGCGGGGTGCCGGACTCGGTGCGGGAGATGACGCCGGGCGCGTCGCAGTGGTCGGCGAGCAGGTCCCGGACCGCGGCCCGCAGTGCCTCCTCCTCGTCCGAGTACAGCAGGTCGGGCTGCGTGCTCATCGGGACAGGTCCTTCCATGCGACGTCCTTGTCGGTGCGCGGCTCGGCGGGCAGGCCCAGGACGCGCTCGGCGACGATGTTCAGCAGGACCTCGCTGGTCCCGCCCTCGATGCTGTTGCCCTTGGAGCGCAGATAGCGGTAGCCGGCGTCGCGGCCGGTGAAGTCGACCAGCTCGGGGCGGCGCAGGGTCCAGTCGTCGTACGTCAGGCCCTCCGCGCCGCGGAGTTCGACCTCCAGGCCGCTGATCTCCTGGTTGAGCCGGGCGAAGGCGAGCTTCATCCCGGCGCCCTCGGGACCCGGCTGGCCCGCGACGAGCTGCTGGCGCAGACGCTCGCCGGTGAACCGGGCGACCTCTGCCTCGACCCAGAGCTTCAGCAGCCGCTGGTGCAGGTCGTGGGTGCGCAGTTCCGGGCGCTCGCGCCAGGTCTTGGACACCGGGCCGATCATGCCGCCCTCGCGGGGCAGCCGCATACCGCCGATGGCGACGCGCTCGTTGTTGAGCGTGGTCTGCGCGACCCGCCAGCCGTCGCCGGCCTCGCCGAGGCGGCGGGAGTCGGGGATGCGGACATCGGTGAGGAAGACCTCGTTGAACTCGGCCTCACCGGTGATCTGGCGCAACGGCCGGACCTCGACGCCGGGGTCGGTCATGTCGCAGACGAAGTAGGTGATGCCCGCGTGCTTCGGCACGTCCGGGTCGGTGCGGGCGATGAGGATGGCCCAGCGGGAGTTGTGCGCGCCGGACGTCCACACCTTCTGCCCGTTGACGACCCAGTCGTCGCCTTCCCGCACCGCCCGGGTGCCGAGCGCGGCCAGGTCGGACCCGGCGCCGGGCTCGCTGAAGAGCTGGCACCAGACCTCCTCCCCGGTCCACAGGGGCCGCAGGAACCGCTGCTTCTGCTCCTCGGTGCCGTACTTCAGGACGGTCGGCGCGGCCATGCCGAGACCGATGCCGTTGCGGCGCGGATCGTTGTCGGGCGCGCCCGCGGCCTCCAGCTCGGCGTCCACGACGCCCTGCAGGGAACGGGGGGCGCCGAGTCCGCCCAGGCCCTGGGGGTAGTGCACCCAGGCGAGGCCGGCGTCGAAACGGGCGCGCAGGAACTCGAGGCGGTCGGTGTCCGCGGGCGGATACGCGGCCAGCAACTCCCGGGTACGGCGGCGCAGTTCTTCGGCGTCGGTCATGCTGTTCCCTCCATCACCACGGCGACCCGGCCGGTGGACCGGCCGTCCGCCACCTTCTGCACGGCCACGGCCGCCTCGGTCAACGGCACCCGCTCGCTCACCAGCGGCTTGATCGCGCCACGCGCGGCCAGCTCGGTCAGCTCCTCGTGGCAGCGCTGGATCAGCTTGGGGTTCTTGGTGTTGTACAGGCCCCAGTGCAGGCCGAGGATCGAGTAGTTCTTCACCAGGGCGTGGTTGAGCGCCGGACTGGGGATGGTGCCGCTCGCGAAACCGACGACGACGATCCGGCCCTCGAAGGCGACCAGCTTGGCGGACTGCGCGTAGGCCTCGCCGCCGACCGGGTCGTAGATCACGTCTGCGCCCCGGCCCCCGGTGGCCTCCTTGACGGCCGCGACGACGTCCTCGGAGCGACGGTCGACCACCACGTCACAGCCCAGCTCGCGGGCCACGGCGGCCTTGTCGGCGCCACCGACCACACCGATCACCGTGGCGCCGGCCGCCTTTCCGAGCTGGACGGCCGCGCTGCCCACGCCACCGGCGGCGGCGTGCACGAGCAGGGTCTCCCCCGCCTCCAGGCGGGCCCGGCGGTGCAGGCCGAACCAGCCGGTCTGGTAGCCGATGTGCAGCGCGGCGGCCTCCGCGTCGTCCAGCGACTCGGGCGCCGGCAGCAGGGCGCGGGCGTCGGCGAGGGCGTACTCGGCGAAACCGCCGTACGGCAGCGCGGGGTTGGCGATCACCCGGCGGCCGTCCTCGGTCTCGCCGCAGATCTCCACGCCGGGCGTGAAGGGCAGCGGCGGGCGCACCTGGTACTGGCCCCGGCACAGCAGCGCGTCCGGGAAGTTGACGTTGGCGGCACGCACCCGCAGCAGCACCTGGTTGTCACCGGGCACGGGCCGCTCCACCTCGGCGAGGCGCATCACCTCGCTCGGCTCGCCGTTCTCGTGCACTTGCCATGCCTGCATGCGGGGCCTCCACGGGACTGCTTCGTCTGACCGGGTCCGATCGCATACTAAGCGGTCGCTTGCCGATCAGGGAACAGTTGGCCTCGTCACTTCCGCGTCGGCCGCGCCCGTACGTGCATCCGCTCTCCCTGCGGCCCGAACAGACTGAGGAACTCCACCGGTCCCTCCCCCGCCGAACCGAACCAGTGCGGGACGCGCGTGTCGAACTCGGCGGCCTCGCCCGCCGCCAGCACCACGTCGTGCTCGCCGAGGACCAGCCGCAGCCTGCCCGACAGCACGTACAGCCACTCGTAGCCCTCGTGGGTGCGCGGTTCCGGCTCCTGGCCGCCCTGGGGCACGAGGACCTTGAAGGCCTGGAGCCCGCCGGGCTGGCGGGTCAGCGGCCAGAACGTACGGCCGTGCCGCTGCAGGGGCCGGGCCCGCACCCGGGGGTCGCCGACCGGCGGGGCGCCGACCAGTTCGTCCAGCGGCACCTGATGGGCCTGGGCGATCGGCAGCAGCAGCTCGAGGCTGGGCTTGCGCAGCCCGGACTCCAGCCGGGAGAGGGTGCTCACGGAGATCCCCGTCGCCTCCGACAGCGCGGCCAGGGTCACCTCCCGCTCCTTGCGGATGCGGCGCAGCCGCTCGCCCACTTCCGCCAGCACATCGTCGGCACTCATGCCTTCCATTGCAGAATCGGCAAATTTGTTTGTCAATACCGTGACCGCCGGGCGACCGTCTCCGGCATGACCGAGAACAATGCGTACGAGGCGGTCGTCGTCGGAGGCGGCGCCGCCGGGCTGTCCGCCGCACTGGTGCTGGGCCGGGCCCGGCGCCGCACGCTGGTCGTGGACACGGGCGAGCCGCGCAACGCGCCCTCCGCGCACCTGCAGGGCTATCTGACCCGGGACGGCATGTCCCCGGCCGAGTTCCTGGCGGTCGGACGGGAGGAGGTCGCGGGGTACGGGGTGGAGCTGGTCCGGGACCGGGCCGTGGACGCGCGCAGGGACGGCGCGGGCTTCACCGTGGACCTCGCGAGCGGTGGGACGGTACGGGCCCGGCATCTGGTGATCGCCACCGGCCTGAAGGACGAGCTGCCGGCGGTCCCGGGGCTGGCCGAGCGGTTCGGCCGGGACGTGGTCCACTGCCCGTACTGCCACGGCTGGGAGGTCCGCGACCTGCCGACCGGGGTGCTCGCCACCTCACCGCTCAGCGTGCACCAGGCGCTGATGGTCACCCAGTGGTCTCAGGACGTGCGGCTCTTCCTGCACGGGACGAGCGAGTCGGAGCTGACGGACGAGGACCTGCGCCGGCTGACCACGGCCGGGGTCGCGGTGGTGCCCGGCCGGGTCGCCGGACTCGTCGTCACCGACGACCGGCTCACCGGGGTCGCGCTCGCGGACGGCACGGTCCACGAGCGCGAGGTGCTGTACGCCGCCCCGCGCGCCCTGCCGAACAACGGCCTGCTCGTGCGGCTGGGTGCCGAGCTGCGCGAGACGCCGTTCGGCGCCTACCCGGTGATCGACGAGCGGGGTCTGACGACCGTGCCCGGCCTGTGGGCGGCGGGCAACACGAGCGGCTTCGCGGAACAGGTGGTCAACGCGGCGAGCCGGGGGTACCGGGCGGGGGCGGCGATCAACGGGGAGCTGCTGTTCGCCGACCTCGACGCGGCCGCCCGGGTGTAGGCCCCGCTCTCCCGGTGCACCCTGGGGGCATGCTGCTGATCCGGCTCGCCCAGGTGTCCCGGGAGGTCGCCGCGACGGCGGCGCGGTCCCGCAAGACGGCGCTGCTCGCGGAGCTGTTCCGGGAGGCGGAGGCGGACGACGTGCCGATCGTCATCCCGTACCTGGCGGGACGCCTCCCGCAAGGGCGGCTCGGCGTCGGCTGGAAGGTGCTGAGCCGCCGGGTGCCGCCGTCCTCCGAGCCGGCGCTCACGGTCCGCGAGGTCGACGCCCGCCTCGGCGAGCTCGGCAAGGTGTCCGGGCCGGGTTCCCAGGCGCAACGGGCCCGGCTCGTCGGGGAGCTGATGGGCGCGGCCACCGAGGAGGAGCAGCGCTTCCTGCTGGGCCTGCTCACCGGCGAGGTCCGGCAGGGCGCGCTGGACGCGGTCGCCGTGGAGGGCCTCGCCCGGGCGACCGGCGCCGACGCGGCGGACGTACGGCGGGCGGTGATGCTCGCCGGCTCGCTGCAGACGGTCGCCCAGGCGCTGCTGGCCGACGGACCGGGCTCGCTGGACCGGTTCCGGCTCACCGTCGGCCGTCCCGTCCTGCCGATGCTGGCGCACAGCGCCTCCTCGGTCGCGGAGGCGGTGGAGAAGCTGGGCGCCTGCGCGGTGGAGGAGAAGCTGGACGGCATCCGGGTCCAGGTCCACCGGGACGGCGGCACGGTCCGCATCCACACCCGCACCCTGGACGACATCACCGACCGGCTGCCCGAAGTGACCGCTGCCGCCCTGGAGTTGGCGGGCGAGCGGTTCATCCTGGACGGCGAGGTGATCTCCTTCGACCCCGCGGGCCGCCCCCGTTCCTTCCAGGAGACGGCGGGCCGGGTGGGCTCCCGCACGGACGTGACCAGGGCGGCCGCGGAGGTGCCGGTCTCCCCCGTCTTCTTCGACGCCCTCGCGGTCGACGACCGCGACCTGCTCGACCTGCCCTTCGCGCGGCGGCACGCGGAGCTGGCCCGGCTGGTGCCCGAGCCGATGCGGGTGCGCCGTACCGTGGCGGCCGGTCCCGAGGACCTCCCGGAGGCGGAGCGGTTCCTCACCGACACGCTGGACCGCGGGCACGAGGGCGTGGTGGTGAAGGCGCTGGACGCCCCCTACAGCGCGGGCCGGCGCGGCGCCGCCTGGCTGAAGGTCAAGCCCGTCCATACCCTCGACCTGGTGGTGCTGGCCGCCGAGTGGGGCCACGGCCGGCGCACCGGCAAGCTGTCCAACCTCCACCTGGGCGCCCGCACCCCGGACGGCGGCTTCGCCATGCTCGGCAAGACCTTCAAGGGCATGACCGACGCGATGCTCGCCTGGCAGACCGAGCGGCTCCAGGAGCTGGCCGTCGAGGACGAGGGCTGGGGAGTGCGGGTCCGTCCCGCACTCGTCGTCGAGATCGCCTACGACGGCCTGCAGCGCTCCTCCCGCTACCCGGCCGGTGTCACCCTGCGCTTCGCCCGCGTGGTCCGCTACCGCGAGGACAAGCGGCCCGAGGAAGCCGATACCGTTCAGGCCCTGCTGGCGGCTCACCCGGAGGTCACGCCGTGACGGTGCGTACGACGAAGCGCAGTGCCGGACTGCTGGTGTTCCGGCACACCGGCGAGGGTCTCGAGGTGTTGCTGGGCCATATGGGCGGCCCGCTGTGGGCAAAGAAGGAGGCCGAGGCCTGGACCGTACCGAAGGGCGAGTACGACCCGGACGAGCCCGCCTGGGAGGCGGCCCGGCGGGAGTTCCAGGAGGAGCTGGGGCTGGCGCCGCCCGACGGGGAGGCCGTACCGCTGGGCGAGGTCACGCAGAAGAACGGCAAGATCGTCACGGCGTGGGCCGTCGAGGGCGACCTGGACCCGGAGGCCGTCACCCCCGGCACCTTCACCATGGAGTGGCCGCCGAGGTCGGGCCGGGTGCGGGAGTTCCCCGAGCTGGACCGGGTGGCGTGGTTCGCCCTCGGCCGGGCCCGTGAGCTGATCATCACGGCCCAGGCCGCGTTTCTCGACCGGCTGGCGGAGCACTCGGGCTGACCAGGGGCCTTTCGCGTTGCGTCCTGCCCGGCCGCGCGCGAAGGTCGAAGCAAGCCCGCTCCCAGGGAGGTCAGCCATGCCCATCGCGACGGTGAACCCGGCGAACGGCGAGACGCTCAAGACGTACGAGCCCATGGGCGAGGAGGAGCTGGAACGCCGGCTCCAGCTCGCCGAGGCCACGTTCCGCACCTACCGGACGACCACGTTCGCCGACCGCACCCGCTTGCTGAACAAGGCCGCCGAGCTGCTGGACGAGGACCAGCAGGAGATCGCCCGGGTCATGACCACCGAGATGGGCAAGCCGATCAAGCAGGCCCGTGCGGAGGCCGCCAAGTGCGCCAAGGCCATGCGCTGGTACGCCGAACGCGCCGAGGGACTGCTCGCCGACGAGGAGCCCGCCGAGGCGGACGTGAAGGACTCCGGCGCCTCCCGGGTCCGGGTCCGTTACCGGCCGCTCGGCCCCGTGCTCGCGGTGATGCCCTGGAACTTCCCGCTCTGGCAGGTGATCCGGTTCGCCGCGCCCGCGCTGATGGCGGGCAACGTGGGCCTGCTCAAGCACGCCTCCAACGTCCCCCAGACGGCCCTGTACCTGGAGGATCTGTTCCACCGGGCGGGCTTCACGGAGGGCTGCTTCCAGACGCTGCTGATCGGCTCCGGCGCGGTGGACGACGTCCTGCGGGACGAGCGGGTCAAGGCGGCGACGCTGACCGGCAGCGAGCCGGCCGGCCGGGCGGTCGCGTCCACCGCCGGGGAAATGATCAAGAAGACGGTGCTGGAGCTGGGCGGCAGCGACCCGTACGTCGTCATGCCCTCCGCCGACCTCGACCGGGCGGCCCAGGTCGCGGTGACCGCGCGCGTGCAGAACAACGGGCAGTCCTGCATCGCCGCCAAGCGGTTCATCGTGCACACCGACGTCTACGACGCCTTCGCCGAGCGGTTCACGGCGGGCATGAAGGCGCTCAAGGTCGGCGACCCGCTGGAGGAGGACACCGAGGTCGGGCCGCTCTCCAGCGAGCAGGGGCGCAGGGACCTGGAGGAGCTGGTCGACGACGCCAGGCGCACCGGGGCCGAGGTGCTGTGCGGCGGCCGGCGCCCGGACGGGCCGGGCTGGTTCTATCCGCCGACCGTGCTCGCCGGCATCACCCGGGAGATGCGCATCCACCGGGAGGAGGCGTTCGGGCCGGTGGCCACGCTGTACCGGGCCGGCGACCTGGACGAGGCCGTGCTCATCGCCAACGACTCCGCTTTCGGACTGAGTTCGAACGTGTGGACGCGGGAGGAGAGCGAGGTCGAGCGGTTCGCCCGGGACTTGGAGGCCGGGTCCGTGTTCGTCAACGGGATGACCGCCTCCCATCCGGCGTTCCCGTTCGGCGGAGTGAAGCGGTCGGGGTACGGGCGTGAGCTGTCCGGGCACGGAATCCGGGAGTTCTGCAACATCACCACGGTTTGGCAGGGTGCGTGAGCGCTGCGCGGCTACCATCCCCTTTTGTGAACCGCGAAGTGACCCTGCCTCTGATCGTCGACGACCGCGGTACCTTGCAGGTGGCTGCGGCCGACGTGAGCAAGCTGCTGCGGACCGTGGGCGGACGGTGGCTGCATCTCGTCGAGGCGGGGGAGCACGGACTCGACGAGAACACGGTGGCCGCTCTGACCATCGAGCTGGCCAAGCTCGCGGACCGTATCGACGTGGCCTGCATCGCGCACAGCAGCGGAGCGCCGTAGGACGTGCCCAGGGGGTCGCGGCCTGCGCGTCCCAGAACATCGCCTCGTACGCCTGGAGCAGCCTTCCGCAGTGTGCGCCAGGCCGGGGTCGAGGCGGCCGGTGTCCAGGGCCGCCCGGACCGCCGCCGTCGCCTCCGGCTGCGGTGCCGGCTCGGCGAAGAAGCCGAAGGAGGCGCACGCCTCGTCCGGGAAGCCGTACCGGGTGCGCAGACCGGAGGCGATGCGGGAGCAATGGCCGCCCCACGCCGATCGGCCGTGAGCGCGAGGACGACGTCCGCCGGGGAGGCGTGGACGGCGAGCCAGGCCACGTACGCCGGACAGGCCTGGCAGCCCGGCAGGGGGTGTACGTCCCCGAGCGTTTCTCCGTGATGCCGCAGGCGTCCGCCGAGCGGTCCGCCAGGAGCCGGAAGGCGGTGCGGTCGGCGGGGATCACCCACTGCTGCTCCAGGACCAGCGCCGCCAAGGTCTCCCGGGCGGCCTCGCCGCGTTCGACGAGCGGCACCAGCGGGTGGCCGACGGGTCGGGGACGAGCGTCCCGACGGCCGTCCTCAGCAGGTCCTTCGCCAGGTCCTTCGCCGTAACGGATTTCATGGCGTTTTCCCTCGTCCGGCCGCAGAAGTCGTCCTTCGAGCCTGGCACGGCGTCCCCGATTCGGAGTAACCCGACGCGAACTCATCGCCCTCCCGGGTGACCGTGGTTGGAGCACCTCCTGAGGTGAACCACCTTCTGACCGGTGGGTGAGAACCCACCGGACGGCTGAAAGCAGGGACGGTTCATGGCGACTTTGTGCAGGCCCTCGGTGTCGGTCCCGGAGCACGTGATCACGATGGAGGAGACGCTGGAGCTGGCGCGCTCCCGCCACGCGGACCACCCTCAGCTTCCGCTGGCCTTGCGGCTCATCGAGAACACGGGCGTCAAGACCCGGCACATCGTGCAGCCCATCGAGGAGACTTTGAAGCACCCCGGCTTCGAGGAGCGGAACAAGCTCTACGAGTCCGAGGCCAAGGCCCGGGTCCCGGCGGTGATCCAGCGGGCGCTCGACGACGCGGAACTCCTCACCAGCGACATCGACGTGATCATCTACGTGTCGTGCACGGGCTTCATGATGCCCTCGCTCACCGCGTGGCTGATCAACGAGATGGACTTCGACTCCACCACCCGCCAGCTCCCGATCGCCCAGCTGGGCTGCGCGGCCGGCGGCGCGGCGATCAACCGGGCGCACGACTTCTGCTCGGCGTACCCCAACTCCAACGCGCTCATCGTGGCCTGCGAGTTCTGCTCGCTGTGCTACCAGCCCACCGACCTCGGTGTCGGCTCGCTGCTCTCCAACGGACTGTTCGGTGACGGCATCGCCGCCGCCGTGGTCCGCGGCAGCGGCGGCACGGGGGTCCGCCTGGAGCGCAACGGCTCGTACCTGATCCCCAAGACGGAGGACTGGATCGCGTACGACGTCCGGGCCACCGGCTTCCACTTCCTGCTGGACAAGCGGGTGCCCGCGACCATGGAGCCGCTCGCCCCGGCCCTGAAGGACCTGGCCGGCACGCATGGCTGGGACGCGTCCGACCTGGACTTCTACATCATCCATGCGGGCGGTCCCCGAATACTCGACGACCTCAGCAAGTTCCTGGATGTCGACCCGCACGCCTTCCGGTTCAGCCGGTCCACGCTCACCGAGTACGGCAACATCGCCAGCGCCGTCGTCCTGGACGCGCTGCGCCGGCTGTTCGAGGAGGGCGGCGCCGAGGACCGGGCACGCGGGCTGCTCGCCGGGTTCGGGCCCGGCATCACCGCCGAGATGACGGTGGGCCGCTGGGTCAACGGGGACGGGCGATGACGGAGGAGACCGTGCGGAGCGAGCCGACGGCGCCCGCCGGAACCCTGCCGCCCGTCCGGCAGTGGCCGGGGCTCGACCTGCCCGGGACGGAGTTCGACCCGGTCCTGACCGAGCTGATGCGCGACGGTCCGGTCACCCGGGTCCAGCTGCCCAACGGCGAGGGCTGGGCGTGGCTGGTCACCCGGTACGACGACGTACGGACGGTGGCCAACGACCCGCGTTTCAGCCGCAGGGCGGTCCTGGGCCGGCAGGTGACCCGGCTCGCCCCGCACTTCGTCCCGGACCGGGGCGCGGTCGGCTTCCTCGACCCGCCCGACCACACCAGGCTGCGCCGCTCGGTCGCCGCCGCGTTCACCGCCAAGGGCGTGGAGCGGGTGCGCGAGAAGGCGCGGGCGATGCTGGACGAGCTGATCGACGAACTCCTCCAGGACGGCCCGCCGGCCGACCTCACGGCGACGGTCCTCAGCCCGTTCCCCATCGCGGTGATCTGCGAGCTGATGGGTGTCCCGGTCGGCGACCGGCACACCCTGCACGCCTGGACCCAGCTGATCCTGTCCTCCGCGCACGGCAGGCAGGTCAGCGAGCAGGCCAAGGGCGAGATGAGCGCCTACTTCGCCGACCTGATCGGGCTGCGTGAGGACAGTGCGGCCGAGGACGTCACCTCGCTGCTCGGTGCCGCCGTGGGCCGGGGCGAGGTCATGCTGGAGGAGGCGGTCGGCCTCGCCGTCCTGCTGCAGATCGGCGGTGAGGCGGTCACCAACAACAGCGGGCAGATGTTCCATCTGCTGCTGAGCCGCCCGGAGCTGGCGGAACGGCTGCGCGCGGAACCCGGCATCCGGCCGAAGGCCATCGACGAGCTGCTGCGCTACATCCCCCACCGCAACGCGGTCGGCCTGTCCCGGATCGCCCTGCAGGACGTGCAGCTCGGAGGGGTCCGCATCCGCGCGGGCGAGCCGGTCTACCTCTCCTACCTGGCCGCCAACCGCGATCCGGACGTCTTTCCTGACCCGCAGACCATCGACCTCTCCCGCACCCCGAACCCGCACGTGGCGTTCGGCTTCGGCCCGCATTACTGTCCCGGCGGCATGCTGGCCCGGCTGGAGTCGGAGCTGTTGGTGGACGCCCTGCTGGACCGGGTGCCGGGCTTGAGGCTGGCCGTGCCACCGGACGAGGTGCCCTTCAGGAAGGGCGCGTTGATCCGGGGTCCCGAGGCCCTGCCGGTGAGGTGGTGAGCGACCGATGACGACGACCGAGGGACTGTCGGTACCCGAAGGGCCCGCGGCGCGAGGTGCGGCACCGGTCCGGGTGGATCCGCCGTCCCGGGAAGCGACACCGGTCGACGGGCTGCTCGTCCCGCCGGGCGAGGGCCGGGTCGTCCAGACGCCCGCGCAGCGGGTGACGTACAAGGTCACCGGCGTGCACTCGCGGATGGCCTCGACCTTCGAGGTGGAGGTCCCGCCCGGCTTCGACGTCGGCGCCCATGTGCACACGCGCAGCGAGGAGCTGTTCTACGTCCTCGAGGGCGAACTGGACGTCCTGGCCTTCGAGCCCCGTGTCCGCACCCCCGACAACTGGCGGAAGTGGCAGTCGCGTTCGGGCGGCGGGGTGGTACGGGCCACACCGGGCACGGTGATCGTCGTGCCCCCGGGGTGCCCGCACGCGTTCGCGAACCCGACGGAGACGCCGGCGAAGATGTTCTTCCAGGCGTCCCCGCCCCCGGACCACGAACGCTACTTCGAGGAACTGCTGGAGATCCTGGGCAACGGCGGCCCGCCCGACCAGGAGGCCATCGAGGCCCTGCGGGTGAAGTACGACATCGAGCAGCTCACCCCGCTGAGACACCGGTGAGCAGCCCGATGTGAGGGGCGCGAGGCGGTGCCACCGCACCGCACCCGCGCCCCCACGGCGCTACCGGATCGGCATCCCCGCCAGTGTCCGGGCGATCACCAGCCGCTGGATCTCGCTCGTGCCCTCGAAGATCGTGTAGATCGCGGAGTCCCGGTGCATCCGCTCCACCGGATACTCACGGGTGTACCCGTTGCCGCCCAGGATCTGAATCGCCTGAGCGGTCACCTTCTTCGCGGTCTCGCTCGCGAACAGCTTGGACATCGACCCCTCGGCCGCCGTGAAGGGCTTGCCGTTGACCGCCATCCACGAGGCCCGCCACACCAGCAGCCGGGCGGCGTCGATCTGCGTCCGCATGTCGGCCAGCTGGAACGCCACGCCCTGGTTGTCGATGATCGGCCGCCCGAACTGCTCACGGGTTTTGGCGTAGTCGAGGGCGACCTCGTAGGCGGCCCGGGCGGTGCCCACCGCCATCGCGCCCACGGCCGGCCGCGAGGCCTCGAAGGTGGCCATCGCCGCGTTCTTCACGCGCTCGGCGCCCGCCTCGGCCCGCTCCCGGGCCCGGGCCAGCCGCTCGTCCAGCTTCTCCTTGCCACCGAGCAGGCAGGAGCCCGGGACGCGGACGTTGTCGAGGATGACCTCGGCGGTGTGCGACGCGCGGATGCCGTGCTTCTTGAACTTCTGCCCCTGGGACAGCCCGGGCGTGCCCGGCGGGACGATGAAGGAGGCGTGGCCCTTGGAGCCCAGCTCCGGGTCGACGGCGGCGACGACGACATGGACGTTGGCGATGCCGCCGTTGGTCGCCCAGGTCTTCGTGCCGTTGATCACCCACTCGTCCTTGGCCTCGTCGTACACGGCACGCGTGCGCATGGAGGCGACGTCGGAGCCGGCGTCGGGCTCGGAGGAGCAGAACGCGGCGACCTTGACGTCGTGGACGTCGCCGTACATCTGCGGGATCCAGGTGCCGATCTGCTCCTCGGTGCCGTTGGCGAGCACGCCCACGGCGGCGAGGCCGGTGCCCACGATGGAGAGGGCGATGCCCGCGTCACCCCAGAACAGCTCCTCCATCGCCATCGGGATGCCGAGGCCGGTGGGGTCGAAGTACTGCTGCGCGTAGAAGTCGAGGGAGTAGATGCCGACCTTTGCGGCCTCCTGGATCACCGGCCAGGGGGTTTCCTCGCGCTCGTCCCACTCGGCCGCGGCGGGGCGGATCACGTCCGCGGCGAAGCCATGGAGCCAGTCCCGGACTTCCTTCTGTTCGTCGTTCAGCTCCATGGTGAACTCGGCCATGTCCCCTCCAGCGGCGGCACTACGATGTTACTAGCGGTAACCCGAGTCTGTTACCGACCGGTAGGAAAAGTCAACCGGCGCTGACGCTCGGCATCCCGTTCGATGTCAGGGGCACAGACAGTGTTAGTTTGCGCAGGCGTCACCGAATCAGCACGGGTGGGGAGAGCACATGGACACCACACAGCGGACCGATCAGCAGCGGTCCGCCGACCGCAGACGGCGCGAGCTGCTGGAAGCCGCCGACCGGGTGGTGCTCCGCGACGGCCCGCAGGCGTCGATGAACGCGATCGCGGCGGAGGCGGGAATCACGAAGCCGATCCTGTACCGCCACTTCGGGGACAAGGGCGGCCTTTACGCGGCTTTGGCCAAGCGCCACACGGACGCGCTGCTGGACTCGCTGCGGGCAGCGCTGGACGCGCCGGCCGGCCGGCGCGAACGGGTCGAGTCGACGCTGGACACCTATCTCGCCGCGATCGAGGCACGGCCCCAGGTGTACCGGTTCCTCATGCATCCGGCGGAGGGCAGCACCGGCGGCGACCAGGGCTTCGACGTCGGCAAGCACAGTGCTCCGCTGCTTCGGCGGATGGGCGAGGAGCTGGCCCAGGTCATCGAGGAGCGGGTCGATCTGGGGCCGGAGAGCCAGCAGCTGGCCCGGGTGTGGGGCCACGGGATCGTCGGGATGATGCATGCCGCCGGGGACTGGTGGCTGGGTGAACGCCCCTGCTCTCGGGCCGAGTTGGTGCGCTCCCTCGCGGATCTGCTGTGGGGGCGGCTCGCGGCCGCCGGGGACCGGATGGGGGGCCCGGGGTTCTGACGGCCGGTCGCCCCGGGCGGACCGCTTCACCGGCGCCAAGAAGCCCGGGAGATCTGCCTCGCCAGCTTCCGCTTCCGCCACCCCGTGAGGTGATCCGCGTACACCCGGCCCTCCAGGTGGTCCCACTCGTGCTGCAGGCACCTGGCGAAGAACCCCGTGCCGTGCACGGTGACCGGCTCCCCCGTCACCGTGAAACCCTCGACCACCGCATGGTCGTACCGTTCCGTCCCCGCCTCCAGCCCCGGCAGGGACAGGCAGCCCTCGGGGCCCCTGATCACCACCCCGTCCGTCTCCACCGACCGCGGGTTCACCACATGCCCGAGATGACGCACATCGTCATCGTCCGGGCAGTCGTACACGAACACCCGCAGACCCACCCCGATCTGATTCGCGGCCAGGCCCACCCCCTGCGCCGCGTACATCGTGGCGAACAAGTCCTCCACGAGGGCCGCCAGCTCGGGGCCGAAGTCGGTGACTTCCCGGCATTGCTCGCGCAGCGGGGCGTCGCCGAGCAGGGAAAGGGGCCGGACGCGCCCGTGGGCGCCCGGGATCGTGCCGTGTCGCATAGCGGCAAGGGTACGGTTCCTTCAGGTCATGCCCGCCGCACAGGTGTGGGCCGGGATTCGGGTGTGCGAATGGATCTCGATAGGCTTCAGGTCCACACCACGCTGCCGGATGGCCCCAGGCGCGGCGCGTACGCAAGGAGGATCGAGAACTGATGGCAGGCAACTCGGACCCGCTCTCGCCGCGGGCCAAGCTGGCCGTGACCGCGGGCAAGGCGGTCGCTGCGGCATCGCGCGCCGCTGGGCGCGGCAGCGGGTCGGTGATCGGTGGCCGGGTCGCGCTGAGGCTGGACCCCGATCTCCTCGGGCGGCTCGCCCAGAACCTGGACGTCGTCCTGGTGTCCGCCACCAACGGCAAGACCACGACCACCCGGCTCATCGCGGAGGCCCTGCGTGCCGCGGGCCCGGTCGTGTCGAACGCGCTCGGCGCCAACATGCCGGCCGGCATCACCTCCGCGCTCGCGGGTGGCTCGGAGGCGAAGTTCGGCGTCATCGAGGTCGACGAGAAGTACCTGGCCGGTGTGGCCCGGGACACCGACCCGAAGTGCATCGCCCTGCTGAACCTCTCCCGCGACCAGCTCGACCGCGCCGCCGAGACCCGGATGCTCGCCGAGAACTGGCGCGAGGGTCTCGCCGGCTCGAAGGCCGTCGTCGTCGCCAACTGCGACGACCCGCTGGTGGTGTGGGCGGCTTCCTCCTCCCCGAATGTGATCTGGGTCGCGGCGGGGCAGATGTGGAAGGACGACGCCTGGTCGTGCCCGTCCTGCGGTGGCGTGATGCAGCGGCCCGGCGACGACTGGTTCTGCGGCGAGTGCGGGTTCCGGCGTCCCACGCCGACCTGGGCGCTCTCCGGCGACCACGTCCTCGACCCGCACGGGTCCGCCTGGCCGATCCACCTGCAGCTGCCGGGCCGCGCCAACAAGGCGAACGCGGCCAGCTCCGCGGCCGTCGCCGCCGTCTTCGGCGTGCCGCCACAGGTCGCCCTGGAGCGGATGTACCAGGTCCAGGCCGTGGCCGGCCGGTACGACGTCGTGCAGTTCGAGAACCGTGATCTGCGGCTGCTGCTGGCCAAGAACCCGGCCGGCTGGCTGGAGACGTTCTCCCTGATCGACCCGCCGCCCGCCCCGGTGATCCTGTCCGTCAACGCGCGCGGAGCCGACGGCACCGACACCTCCTGGCTGTGGGACGTCGACTACACCCGGCTGACCGGCCACCCGATCTTCGTGATCGGCGACCGCAAGCTGGACCTCGCCGTCCGCCTGGAGGTCGCGAACCAGCACTTCCAGGTCTGCGAGAACCTCGAC
Organism: Streptomyces sp. NPDC052301; assembly: GCF_044593395.1. Taxonomy (NCBI): domain Bacteria; kingdom Bacillati; phylum Actinomycetota; class Actinomycetes; order Kitasatosporales; family Streptomycetaceae; genus Streptomyces; species Streptomyces sp. NPDC052301. The sequence continues at coordinate 653,755 of NZ_JBIUBE010000002.1, forward strand.
CAGGCCGTGCAGATGTGCCCGCCGGGCCGGATCGAGGTCATCGCGAACTACACCGCGTTCCAGGACCTGCGCCGCCGCGTCGGCAACTGATCTTCGAAGGGCGATCACCTCATGAGCGACAACCAACTGCGGCTGGTGTGGATCTACCCGGACCTGCTGAGCACCTACGGCGACCAGGGCAACGCCCTCGTCGTGGAGCGCCGCGCCCGGCAGCGCGGCCTGGACGTGGCCCGGCTCGACGTGCGCAGCGACCAGCCGATCCCGACCTCCGGCGACATCTACCTGATCGGCGGCGGCGAGGACCGTCCGCAGCGGCTCGCGGCCGAGCGGCTGCGCCGCGACGGGCATCTGCAGCAGGCCGTGCAGAACGGCGCGATCGTCTTCTCCGTCTGCGCCGGCTACCAGATCCTCGGCCACGAGTTCATCAACGATCTCGGTCAGCGCGAGCCGGGCCTCGGCCTGCTCGACGTGGTCTCGGTGCGCGGCGAGGGCGAGCGGTGCGTCGGTGACGTGCTGGGCGACATCGACCCGCAGCTCGGGCTCCCCCAGCTGACCGGTTTCGAGAACCACCAGGGCGTCACCCACCTCGGTCCGACCGCCCGCCCCTTCGCCCGTGTGAAGATCGGCAAGGGCAACGGCACCGGGGACGGCACCGAGGGCGCGTACAACGGGACCGTGTTCGGCACGTACATGCACGGCCCGGTGCTCGCCCGCAACCCGCTGATCGCCGACCTGCTGCTGAAGCTGGCGCTCGACGTCAACGCGCTGCCGCCGGTCGACGACCGCTGGTACGACGCGCTCCGCAACGAGCGCATCACCGCTGCTCAGCAGCCTGCTTAAGACGCACGCCAGAAAGTCCTCAGCGCCTTCCGGCAGGCTCGTCGCGGGCCCGCCTGACGGGCCGTCCGCTCACATGTGCGGGCGCGTCCAGCAGGCGGACGCCCGCTACGGCGCCACCCCCTCACGCCGGTAGGGTGGCCGGGAATCCGCCGGACGACGTGGTCCGGTTCCCGGCCCACGTTGAGAAGGTATTTCGGGCTATGCGCATTGGTGTCCTCACGTCAGGCGGCGACTGCCCCGGCCTGAACGCCGTCATCCGGTCCGTCGTGCACCGTGCCGTCGCCGACCACGGCGACGAGGTCATCGGCTTCCGGGACGGCTGGAAGGGCCTCCTGGAGTGCGACTATCTGAAGCTCGACCTCGACGCCGTGGGCGGCATCCTGGCCCGCGGCGGCACCATCCTCGGCTCCTCCCGGGTCCGCCCGGAGCATCTGCGGGACGGCGTGGAGCGCGCCAAGGGCCATGTCGCGGAACTCGGTCTGGACGCGATCATCCCGATCGGCGGCGAGGGCACGCTGAAGGCGGCCCGGCTGCTGTCGGACAACGGCCTGCCCATCGTCGGCGTGCCCAAGACCATCGACAACGACATCGCTGTCACCGACGTCACCTTCGGCTTCGACACGGCCGTCACCGTGGCGACGGAGGCGCTCGACCGGCTGAAGACCACCGCCGAGTCGCACCAGCGCGTGCTGATCGTGGAGGTCATGGGCCGGCACACCGGCTGGATCGCGCTGCACTCCGGCATGGCGGCCGGCGCCCACGCCATCGTCGTTCCGGAACGGCCCTTCGACATCGACGAGTTGACCAGGCAGGTCGGCGAGCGGTTCGAGGCGGGCAAGCGGTTCGCGATCGTCGTCGCCGCCGAGGGCGCCAAGCCGAAGGCCGGCACGATGGACTTCGACGAGGGCGGCAAGGACATCTACGGCCACGAGCGGTTCGCCGGGATCGCCCGGCAGCTCTCGGTCGAGCTGGAGCACCGGCTCGGCAAGGAGGCGCGGCCGGTCATCCTCGGACACGTCCAGCGCGGTGGCACGCCGACCGCCTACGACCGGGTGCTGGCGACCCGCTTCGGGTGGCACGCGGTGGAGGCCGTGCACCGCGGTGAGTTCGGCCGGATGACCGCCCTGCGCGGGACCGACGTCGTGATGGTGTCGCTGGCGGAGGCCGTGGAGACCCTGAAGACCGTCCCCGTGGAGCGGTACGACGAGGCGGAGTGCGTCCTGTAGTCCACCCGAGAACTACCTGCCCCCGGTCACGATCGCGACCGGGGGCGGTTCTACTCTTGGGGCGGACAACTCGCACAACCCCCACGAATCAGGAGCCGTCGGATGGATCACAGCGGGCACGGCATGATGACGGATCTGCCGCCGTTCACGCTGGGGCGGGGGCTCCAATGGTCGGCGGACCCCTTCTTCCTCGTCGCCTGTGTGGCCGGACTGGTCCTGTACGGCTGGGGTGTGCTGCGGCTGCGGCGGCGCGGGGACGCGTGGCCGGTGGGCCGTACCGTCTCCTACGTCGTCGGGGTGCTGACCGTCGCCCTGATGATGTGCACCCGGCTGAACGACTACGGCATGGTCATGTTCAGCGTGCACATGGTGCAGCACATGGTGATCAGCATGCTGTCGCCGATCCTCATCCTGCTCGGCGCCCCGGTCACGCTGGCGCTGCGCGCGCTGCCGACGGCCGGCCGGGGCCGCAAGGGTCCCCGGGAGCTGCTGCTGGCGCTGCTGCACAGCCGGTACATGCGGGTCGTCACCCACCCGGCGTTCACCATCCCGCTGTTCATCGCGAGCCTGTACGCCCTGTACTTCACCCCCATCTTCGACTCCCTGATGGGGTCGAGGGCCGGGCACGTCGCGATGATGGTGCACTTCCTCGCGGTCGGTGTCGTCTTCTTCTGGCCGATCATCGGGGTCGACCCGGGCCCGCACCGGCCGGGGCACCTGATGCGGATGCTGGAGCTGTTCGCGGGCATGCCGTTCCACGCGTTCTTCGGCATCGCGCTGATGATGGCGACGACGCCGATGGTGGAGACGTTCAAGAACCCGCCCGCCTCACTCGGCATCGACGCGCTGTCCGACCAGAACGCGGCCGGCGGCATCGCCTGGGCCTTCAGCGAGATCCCCTCCGTGCTGGTGCTGATCGCGCTGCTGTTCCAGTGGTACGGCTCCGAGCAGCGGCAGGCCAGGCGCAAGGACCGGGCCGCCGACCGGGACGGCGACAAGGAGCTGGAGGCGTACAACGCCTACCTGGCCTCGTTGAACGCGCGCGAGGGCTGACCGGGCAAGCGCCGGATCCCCGGACCGCGCAAGGGCCGGCTCCCCGCACGGGCCGGTCCGCCGTATCCCCTCCGGGCGGGAATCGGGGCACCATGGGCGTGGACGGACCACGAGGAGGGTGTCGCGATGCCCGGTTCCACGAACGGCTCCACCAAGGCGATGGGGGCTCTCACGGTCGGCGGGCTCGTCGCCGTGACCGCCTACACGGTCGCGCTCGGCGGCAACGGCTGGCTGTGGTTCGGATGGGTGGTGCTGGGACTGCTGACACTCGCCATGGTCGTCACGCAGTCGTAGCGGACGACCGGGTCTCGCGGGGCTGATTACAGTGCCCGCATGAACAGCAGGACACCGTCGTTCGACGAGCTCGACCGCAAGATCATCACCGCGCTGATGGCGAACGCCAGGAGCAGTTTCGCCGAGATCGGTGCGGTGATCGGGCTGTCCGCCACCGCGGTCAAACGACGCGTGGACCGGCTGCGGGAGACCGGCGTGATCACCGGGTTCACCGCGACGGTGAAGCCCTCGGCGCTCGGCTGGCGCACGGAAGCCTATGTCGAGGTGTACTGCGAGGGCGCGGCCCCGCCCCGGCGGCTGGCGGAGGTGGTCCGCAACCACCCGGAGATCACGGCCGCCATGACGGTCACCGGGGGCGCCGACGCGCTGCTGCACGTACGGGCGCGGGACGTGGAGCACTTCGAGGAGGTACTGGAGCGGATCCGCACCGAGCCGTTCATCCGGAAGACGATCAGTGTGATGGTGCTGTCCCACCTCCTCCCGGAAAGCCCGGAAGCGGGCGCCACCCATGCGGCCCCGGAGTGACCGGAAAGTGCGCAGCACCCGTGCGCATCTGCCGCAGAAAACGCAGCGATCCTGCGTCACCACGCAGCTTTCTTCGCTTGTCGCTCGTATCCCTCCCTTTCTACCGTGGTGTCACCCCCCAGTGACACACAGGAAACCGGAGGAGACCCTCTGTGTCCGAACGTCGTGTGCCGCGCTCTCGGCGCTTTCTCGTCTGCGAACCCAGACACTTCGCCGTTCAGTACGCGATCAATCCCTGGATGCATCCCGACCGGCCCGTCGACGTCGACCTCGCCCGTGAACAGTGGCAGGCCCTGATCGGCGCCTACCGGGACCACGGGCACACCGTCGAGGCGGTCGAGCCGGTGCCCGGCCTGCCCGACATGGTGTTCGCCGCGAACGCCGCGTTCGTGGTCGGCGGCCGGGTCTTCGGCTCCCTCTTCCACGCACCGGAGCGGCGCCCCGAGTCGCTGCACTACGACACCTGGTTCAAGGCGGCGGGCTACGACGTGTACCGCCCCGAAGCGGTGTCCGAGGGCGAGGGCGACCTGGTGTGGACGGGCCGGTACGTACTCGCCGGCACCGGGTTCCGCACCACCCGCGAGGCGCACCGGGAGGCGCAGGAGTTCCTCGGCCACCCGGTGATCGGCCTGACCCTGGTGGATCCGTACTTTTACCACCTGGACACGGCGCTGTTCGTCCTCGACGACGACAACATCTGCTACTACCCGGAGGCCTTCTCGGCGGGCAGCCGGGAGGTGCTGCGGCGGCTGTACCCGGAGGCGGTGCTCGCCACCCGCGACGACGCGATGGCGTTCGGCCTGAACTCCGTCTCCGACGGCCGCAACGTCTTCATCGCGCCCCGCGCCGAGGCCCTCGCCGATCGTCTCGCCGACCACGGCTACGTCCCCGTCCCCGTCGACCTGTCCGAGTTCCACAAGGCCGGCGGGGGCATCAAGTGCTGCACCCAGGAGATCCGCTGATGACCGCACCCGCGCGCACCCGTACGTCCGCCGACCTGATCCGTGCCGAGGAGCCGGTCCTCGCGCACAACTACCACCCGCTGCCGGTGGTCGTCGCCCGGGCGGAGGGCACCTGGGTCGAGGACGTCGAGGGCAACCGCTACCTCGACATGCTCGCCGGGTACTCGGCGCTGAACTTCGGCCACCGGCACCCGGCGCTGACCGAGGCCGCGCACCGTCAGCTGGACCTGCTGACGCTGACCTCGCGGGCCTTCCACAACGACCGGCTCGCCGAGTTCGCCGAGCGACTCGCTCAGCTGTGCGGGCTGGACATGGTGCTGCCGATGAACACCGGCGCGGAGGCGGTGGAGAGCGGCGTCAAGGTGGCCCGCAAGTGGGCGTACGACGTGAAGGGCGTCCCCGCCGACCGGGCGACGATCGTGGTCGCGGCGGAGAACTTCCACGGCCGTACGACGACCATCGTCAGCTTCTCCACGGACGAGACGGCCCGGACGGGCTTCGGGCCGTTCACGCCCGGCTTCCGGATCGTGCCGTACAACGACCTGGCCGCACTGGAGGCGGCGGTCGACGAGACGACGGCGGCGGTGCTGATCGAGCCCATCCAGGGTGAGGCGGGTGTCATCATCCCCGATGACGGCTATCTCGCCGGGGTCCGCGAGCTGACCCGGCGCAAGGGCTGCCTGTTCATCGCGGACGAGATCCAGTCGGGCCTCGGCCGCACCGGCCGCACCCTCGCCGTCGAGCACGAGGACGTCCTGCCGGACGTGCTGCTGCTCGGCAAGGCCCTCGGCGGGGGCATCGTGCCGGTGTCGGCGGTGGTGGGCCGGCGGGAGGTGCTGGGGGTGCTGCACCCGGGCGAGCACGGTTCGACGTTCGGCGGCAACCCGCTCGCGGCGGCCGTCGGCACGGCGGTGATCGAGCTGCTGGAGACCGGTGAGTTCCAGCGGCGGGCCGCCGAGCTGGGGGGCGTCCTGCGGGACGGACTGACCGAGCTGGTCGGCAGGGGCGTGGTCGGTTTCCGCTCGCGCGGGCTGTGGGCGGGCGTCGACATCGACCCGGCGATCGGCACCGGCCGCGAGATCAGCGAGCGGCTGATGCGGGAGGGGATCCTCGTCAAGGACACCCACGGCTCCACGATCCGGCTGGCCCCGCCGCTGACCATCACCGAGGAGGAACTGCGTTCCGCGCTGGCGGCGCTGGAGAAGGTGCTGGCCTGAGCGAGCGGCAGGCGGGGGCCGGTGCGACGGGCACCGGCCCCCGCTCACGTGCGTCAGCTGCCGAGCAGCTCCTTCATCTCCTTGATCTCCGCGGTCTGCCCGGTGACGATGTCGCCCGCCATGGCCTTGGCGGGCCCGTAGGCGCCCTCGCTCCGTTCGGCGCCGGCCATGTCGACGGCGCCCTGGTGATGTTCGACCATCATGGTCAGGAACTTCGTGTCGAAGTCCTTGCCGTCGGCCTTGCGCAGTGCGGCCATGTCGTCGTCGCTCATCATCCCGGACATGCCGGCGTGGCCCGAGCCACCGGAGTGGTCCATACCGGCCATGGGCACCTGCTCGCCCCACCCCTTCAGCCAGCCGGTCATGGTGCGGATCTCCGGGTCCTGCGCCTTCTCGATGCGGGCGGCGAGGTCCTTCACCCGGTCCGAGGAGGCCCGGTCCGCGGCGAGCTTCGCCATCTCCAGGGCCTGCTGGTGGTGCGGGATCATGCTCTGCGCGAAGGCGACGTCCCGGGCGTTGTGGCGGCCTGCGCCGGCGGAGGCGCCCGGGGTGGCGGAGGCGTCGTGGCCGGGGCCGGCGTGGCCGCCGCTGTCGCTGTTTCCGCCGCAGGCCGCGAGGACGACGGCGGCGGTCACGGTGACCGCCGCCAGGGCGGCACGGCGCGGGGAGGTACGAATGGTCATGCGGGAACTCCTGCTGTTCTGAAAGGTTTTCGGGCACGCGTGGACCCGGCCGCCGCGCCCTCGACGGGTGCGGGTGCGGCCGGTGCGGCCTCTAGATCCGCAGGAGTTGGAGTTCGGCCAGGGAGGGCGGGGCCCGTGCGCCCTCGGGTGCCGCGGCCACGCGGGAGCGCGGGCAGTGGTCCGGTACCGGGGCGGCCGCGGGGTCGGCGGCGAGTGCGGGCAACTGCGGGCCGCCGTTCACCGCGCCCGAGGCACAGGTGGGGTCCGCATGGTGCAGATGGCCGCCGCCGCAGTGGCCGTCGCCGCCCGGACAGTCGTCCGACGCGGAGATCGCGACGACTCGGGGCTCGGGGCGCATGTGCTCCGCGTGGCCCATGGCCCCGCCGGGCGCCAGGGCGTGCATGCCCAGCAGCCCGGCCAGCACCGACAGCACGAGCAGCGCACGCCACCGCCGCTGGGGCGGGGTGGCGGTGCGCGGTCCGGTGCTGGGCATCGGGGACATCGTACGGGGGCGGTGGGCGGCGGACGCCCGGGGGCGCGGTCGGTGCGTCCGGACGGGCTCAGTGGTGGGCGTGCACGACCGCGTGTCCCCTGCCGCGACCGATCATCCACCGGTTCACGGGCGTGGTCAGTACGAACGCCAGGGCCAGGGACAGCGCGAGGGAGGCCCAGAACAGCCACTGGGACAGGCCCGCGTCCATGGCGCCTGGCACGCCGACCATGACGGTGTTGTCGATCAGCTCCATCACCGCGATGGACACCGTGTCGGCGGCCAGGGCGACCTTGAGCGCCTGACGGACGGGAACGCCGGCGCGCAGGACGCCGCGCATGGTCAGGGCGTAGCCGAAGACGAAGGCCAGGGCGATGGAGAGGACCACGGTGGTCCCGTTGTGCAGACCGGCGGCGGTACCGATCACCAGGCCGAGTACCTCGCCGATGGCGCAGCCGGTGAGGCAGTGCAGCGTGGCCCGGGCGGCCGTGCGCCAGGACGTGCCGGGCTCCTGCTCGTGCTGGTGGGCGTGAGGTGTGTGGTGTCCGTCGTCGTGCGCCGCGTGGTCCATCGTCGCTCTCCCCTTCGCGATCCGGTTTCCCACGTCAACAGAATACCCCTGGGGGGTATTCCAGGGTGCTGGCCGTTCCCGTGACCGCTCCGCCGGTCGAGCGGACACAACGCGGCGGCCCGGGTCGTGACCCGGGCCGCCGCGGCGTACTGCGCCTCACGCCATGTCGAGCGTCCCGGACGCCCAGTCGTCGAGCACCCTGGAGGGGTCCAGCGCGACGGGCAGCTCGGTCAGTCCGCGGAACGCGGGGAAGGGCACGGTCAGCCACTTGGCCTCGTCGGCCGGCACGGCCAGGGAGAGCTTGGGGAAGCGGCGGAAGAGCGAGGTCAGGGCGATCTGCATCTCCATCCTCGCCAGCGGCGCGCCGAGGCAGTAGTGCGGGCCCGTACCGAATCCCAGATGGTTGCTCTGCACGCCCGGCCGGGCGATGTCGAAGGTGTCGGGGTTCTCGAACGCGGCGGCGTCACGGTTGGCCGAGGTGACCGCGATCTGCACCAGCGAGCCCTTGGGAATGAGCGTCCCCGCGATGGTGATGTCCTCGAGCGCGTGCCGGAAGGTCGCGTTCTCGACCGAGCCCTCGAAGCGGATGATCTCCTCGACGGCGTTCGGGAGGAGTTCGGGCGAGTCGATCACCTGCTTGAGCTGCTCGGGATGCGTGAGCAGTGTGTAGACGGCGTTGCCGATGAGGTAGGCGGTCGTCTTGTGGCCGGCGAACAGCAGCACCCACAGCGTGGACAGCAACTCGCCGTCCGTCAGCGACTCCTGCTCGTCCCGCGTCTGGATGAGGACGCTCAGCAGGTCGTCCTCGGGGGCCTTCCGCTTACGGGCGATCAGGACCTCGAAGTACTCCCGGAGCGCGGTCTCCGCCTCGGCCAGCCGGTCCTTGTCCTTCTTGCTGAATCCGGTCCGCGCGACGACGCTGCACCACTGCTGGACCTCCTGCCGCTCGTCCTCGGGGACGCCGATCAGCTCGCAGATGACCTGGAGGGGCAGCGGGAAGGCGAAGGCCGACAGGAGGTCGACGGGCTGCAGGGTGGAGCACTGGTCGAGCAGCGCGTCGGTGATCTCCTGGATCCGCGGGCGCAGGGCCTCGATACGGCGCGGGACGAACGCACGGTTGACGATCCGGCGCAGCCGCGTGTGCTTCGGCGGGTCGGCGAACAGCATGTTGTCGTCCAGGGCGATGGAGGAGTCGCCGAAGATGGAGCGGTAGGCGTCGATGGCCGCGTACATGTCCTTGCTGATCCGCGGGTCGGCCAGGGCTGCCTTCGCGTCCTCGAACCGCGTGACGAGGTACGAGTCCACGCCGTGCGGCGGGGTGAGACGGCACACGGGCGCGTTCTCACGCAGATGCTGATAGAGGGGGTGCGGGTCGGACCGGTACTCGGGACAACCGCGGGATGCCGCGTCCACTGCCCGGGCTGTCTCGTCCGCGGTCTCCTGCTCCTGCATCTGAGTCATCGACGGCCCTTCTTCTCTTCCCGCAGTCGTACGAGGCGGCTGAACGCCGGAACGCAGAAATGCATTGACGCCGCTCCTGACGGGAAAACGCGATTCACCCTGTCGCCGACCGCCCTCTTCGGCACGGTGCGGACGCGTAAATGACGAGTGCGCCGTCCGGGGGAATGCTCGATTGCCGACCCGGTCGGCGTATGACAGTTTCGAACCCAGGGCCGCCGAGAGTTCGAATTGCTGCCCGAACTACCGCTGGGTCACTGGAGGAGGACGGGCCGTGGACAGGCGCGACGAAGAAATGGTTCCGGTATTGGTCGTGGGCGGTTCGCTCGTCGGACTGTCCGCGTCGGTGTTTCTGGGAAGACTGGGCGTCAGCCATACGGTCGTCGAACGCCGGGCCGCCACTTCCGAACACCCCCGGGGCCGGGGGAACAACATGCGGACCATGGAGTTGTTCCGCACCGCAGGCCTGGAACCAGACATCAGGAAGGCCGCGGCCAACCTGTCCGGCAATCACGGCATCATGCAGACGGACAGGCTGTCGGGCGGTGAGAGCAGATGGCTCTCGGCCCGGCTCACCGGCGGGGCCCCCGAGAAGGACGTGTGCTCCACCCTGCGGTGCGCGTGCAGCCAGAACGACCTCGAGCCGGTCCTGCTCGCCCACGCCCGCGAACTGGGCGGGGACGTGCGCTTCGGTACGGAGCTGGTCTCCTTCACCGAGGGCCCGGACGGCGTGACGTGCGAACTGCGCGAACGGGAGAGCGGCCGCACGTACACCATGCGCACGGCCTACCTCCTGGCGGCCGACGGGCCGCGCAGCCCCGTGCGTGAGCGCCTGGGCATCGGACAGAGCGGAGGGGGCGACCTGTTCCACAACGTCAGCGTCACCTTCCGCAGCAAGCTGCTCCGCGAGGTGGTGGGCGATCAGCGCTTCCTCGTCTGCTACCTGAACGGGACCGAGGGCGACGGGGTCCTGCTGCCGGTCGACAACGAGGAGAAGTGGGTCTTCCACATCCCGTGGTTCCCCGAGCGCGGCCAGACGCTCGACCACTTCACCGACACGCGCATCGCGGACCACATCAGGGCCGCCGCCGGCGTACGGGACCTGGACGTCGAGGTCACCGGGCGTGCGCCATGGCACGCCGCGGACCGGGTCGCCGACCGCTACCGGCAGGGGCGCGTCTTCCTCATCGGTGACTCGGCCCACGAGATGCCCCCCACCGGCGCGTTCGGATCCAACACAGGCATCCAGGACGCCCACAACCTGGCCTGGAAGATCACCGCGGTACTGCACGGCTGGGCGGGAGAGGGCCTGCTCGACACCTACGAGAACGAGCGGCGCCCGGTCGCCCTGGCCACGATCGCCCGGGCCATCGAGCAGGCGGCACGCGAGGAGCACCCCGGCTACGCCGCCGCGCAGGGCCCGGGCCAGAGCGCGGACCTGATGACCGTGTCCCTCGGCTACCGCTACGTCTCCACCGCCGTGTCCGGCGCGGACACCGAAGCGCCCGTCATCCCGGAGACGCTCCGCCTGCAGGCGGACCCCGGTACCCGGGCCCCGCACATGACGGTCGTGCACCACGGGGAGAGCAAGTCGACCATCGATCTGTACGAGCGGTGTTTCGTCCTGCTCTCCGGCCTCCCGGACGGGCCGTGGCCGTCGGCCGCCCACGCCGCGGCGGCCAAGCTCGGCGTCCCCCTGGTGTCCTACCGCATCGGCGCCGGCCCGGACTTCGACCTCGACACCACGGCCGCCCACGGCACCGACGGCGGTGGCGGGGACTGGGCCGCCGTCCACGGCGTCACCCCTCGGGGCGCGGTGCTCGTGCGCCCCGACGGAATCGTCGCCTGGCGCTCCGCAGACCTCCCCGCGAACCCCGAGGCCGAGCTGACGCACGTCCTCGAAGGCCTCCTCAGCCGCTGATCCCGCTCGCCCACGCCCCCGGACCCTTCCACCCTAGGGAGCCCTTCCATGCCGCACGCCGCAGAGACGACCGACCTGCAAGCTCCGGGCGACATAGGCCATCGCACCGCCCTGAGCGGCGACGACGCCCAGCACGAACGAATAGACGTCCACCACCACTACACCGCGCCCGAATGGGTGCGGTGGGCCGAGAAGAACGGGATCGCGAACCGTGACAGCCTGCCGCCGTGGACCCGTTGGGACGAAACCGCCGCCCTGGACCTGATGGACCGGACCGGCACGCGCACCAGCGTCCTCACCGTCGCCATGCTGGGACGCTTCAAGGAGGCGGCGGCACGCAAGGAGAGCACGCGGGTCGCCCTGGACGCCGCCGGCGCCCTGACCACCAGGCACGCCGGCCGCTTCGCCTTCTTCACGCCTCTCTTCCTCGACGACGCCGAACTCTCCCGCTGGTCCGTCTCCCACGGAATGGACCGGCTCGGGGCCGTAGGCGTCAGCGCGCGCACCAGCATGGGGGACATGTACCTGGGCGATCCCGCACTCGATCCGATCATGGCGGAACTGGACGAACGCGCCGCGGTGATCAGCACGCACCCCATGCAGGTGAACACCTCCGGCGCCCCCCAGGGCGTACCGCCGTTCGTGTGCGACTTCCTGATGGACACCACGCGCGCGGCCCTGAGCCTGATCATGAACGGCACCCTGGACCGCTTCCCGCGGCTCACTTTCATCCTCCCCCACGGCGGCGGGTACCTCCCCTACATCGCGAGCCGTATCGAGGTCTTCGGCCGCCAGCTCGTCCCCGCCGTCGACCCCGGCCGCGTCCGCGACTACCTGCACCGCTTCTACTACGACACGGCCGCGCCCATGTCCCCGTCGGCCACCCCCACTCTGCTGGCCACCGCGGGTGCCTCCCGGATCCTCTACGGAAGCGACTGGCCGCCCACCCCCACGCGCGTGGTCACCGAGGTGACCGTTCCCGCTCTGGACGGGGATCCCGCCCTCGGCGAGCGGGAACGCGGCCACATCAACCGCGCGAACGCCCTGCGTCTGCTGCCCGCCCTCGCTCCCGCCTGACCGCGTGCAACGGCAGTGTCCCTCCGCAGCGCTCGCGAGGGAGCGGCGCTGCGAAGGGACACCGTCCGGCTCAGCTCAGCACAGTCCTGCCGGGACCGAGACCCGGCAGAGGTTGCCGCGGAAGAGGTTGCTGCCCTTCGAGGCGTTCTGGTTGACCAGGTCGGCCGGGGCGTTGCCGGTGATCCAGTTCTCGTCGACGCGGTTCTTGTCGTTGGCCACGCCGACCATGCCCTTGAACAGCACGACCCCGCCCGACAGCGGCGACCGGCCGCTGTTGCCCGAGACCACGTTGTGCGTCAGCAGCACGCTCTCCGCACCGGACAGGACGATCCCGGAGCCCTGCACGAACGGCAGCCGGGCCGTCTTGGCGCAGTACTTGTTGTTGCGCAGCACGTGGTTCTCGCTGACGGTGAGCGCGCCGGCGCGGGGCTTGTTCTCGTCACCGATGACGAGCATCCCGGCGCAGTTCCCGGTCAGGTAGTTCCGCCGGACCGTGAGGTTGCGCAGGCGCACGACCGACAGGCCGTTCCGGTTGCCCTCCAGGGCGTTCCCCTCCACGACCAGGCCCCGGCTGTCCGTGGCGCCCTTCTCCGACATCGTCGTGTTGGCGAGGTACAGGCCGGCGTCACCGTTGCCGAGGGCGATGTTGTTCCTGAACACACCGCGCGTGGAGTGTTCCTGCGAGATGCCCCACTTGCCGTTCTTCTCGGCCCTCACCCGCTGCACCGTCAGGCGGTCGGTGGCCAGGGACCACAGACCGACACTGGAGAAGCCCGTCAGCTTCAGGTCGGAGACGGTCACGCGCGCGACGGGCTTGTTCCTGAGCCCGACCACGCAGATGCCCTTGCCTCCCTCCACACAGCCGATCGCTGCCCTGGGCCCGGGGACGGCCTTCTTCCGGGGAGGCACGATCACCGTGCGCGGACCGACGCCGCGGAGGGTCAGTCCGGAGGTCTTGACCGTGACACTCTCGTGGTAGGTGCCCGCCTGCACCAGGACCGTGTCACCGGCACGGGCGGCATCCACCGCCTTCTGGATCGACTGACCCGGGTGCACGGTCAGGGTCCGCGGGGCCGCCGCGGCCGGGAAGGAGATCGCCGAGGCCGGGAAGGCACCCGGGGCCGCACCGAGAAGTACGGCGACGAACGCGGCGTACCGAACGTGGTTGCGTTTCATGTCCGGAACGTAGGACCGAATCGGCGGACGTCCGCGCGACACTCGCCCGCATGCCTCCCAACGGGCGTAAAGGTTCACATCACCAGCCGCGTACGGATGACGTCGGAGCAGCAGCGGTGGCAGGCCGCTCGGGCCGTCCCTAGGCTCGCTGGCGGGAACGAGCCCGTGGGAAGGAATGGGAATGCCGCACGTCGACGAAGAAGAAGAGATCCGCGTTGACGCGGTCGATACGCCGGCTCAGCCTCGAACGCTCACGGGTGTTCTGCGCTGTGCGGCCGAGCAGACCAATCTGCTCCCGGTTTTCCTGGTCCTCACGGCCATGATGGTGGCACTGTGGCTCATGGGAATGCCGTTCCTGCAGGCTTTGACCATTTCGACCGCGGTGAAGATTTCCATGGCTCTTCTCGCAGCGCGTCGGCCCAGCGCCTCGAAGGGCTGACGCGCGGCGAGCCTCTCTGTTCCGACGGTCCGGCCTCAGGCCCCGCGGCCCGCCTTCTCGTCGGCCCCGCTCTCCCCCACGCCCCGGCGCAGCGTCGCCGAGAGAAGGTCACGGCCCGGACGCGCCCGGCGTTCGCGCAGATCGGCCACGGCCAGCACGAGGGCGACGAGGATGATGGCCACGGCGGTGAGCAGCCCGACCTGGAGGGCCGTCGTGGCGCGGCCGTGCTGGGCGAGGTGCGCGAAATACACGGCGCCGACCACGGCGACACCCACGGCCGAACCGATGCGCTGGCCGGTCTGCATCACCCCGCCGGCCGCACCGGCCCGTCCTACCGGCACGAGCGTGAGAGTGAGGGTCGTATTCGGTGAGACCGTGAGACCGGCCCCGAGCCCGGCGACGACCAGCGGCAGCGCCATGGCCCAGCCCACGCCCCCACCGGGCACCAGTTGAACGGCCGACACGACGCCGAGCAGCCCGAGGACCACCCCGCTCAGGCCGATGACGACCAGGCTGCGGCCGTGACGCGTCACCAGCCGGCCCCCTACGGCCGCACCGGCCGCCGAGGCGGCCGCGAACGGCAGGATCGTCACACCGGCGGCAAGGGGGCTGTATCCCGCGGAGTTCTGCAGGAACAGTGACAGGACGAAGAAGATGGTGGTGAGCCCGCCGAAGAACGTGAGGCTGATCAGGGCGCCGAGCGTGAAGGAGCGCAGGGAGAAGAGCTCGAGGTCGACCAGCGGCGCCTCCCCCAGGCGGCCTCGGTGCCTCTCCCACATCCAGAAGGCCCCCAGCAGCAGTGCGCCCACCGGGAGCAGCACCCACTTCGCCCGCCCCTGCCACTGCTGTTCCTGGACCAGGGGAAGCAGCAACGCGAGCACGCCCGCGCCGAGGAGCAGTACGCCGACCGGATCGAACTTCTCCCGTCTGTCGCTCGGCACCGGGAGGCGGGGCACCAGACGGTGGCCCGCGACGAGGGCGGCCACCCCGATGGGCACATTGACGAAGAACACCCAGCGCCAGCCGTCGTCCGTGCCGAACGCCTGGATCAGCAGCCCGCCCGCGAGCGGGCCCACCGCGGTGGACACGGCGACGACGCTGCCGTGGAAACCGAAGGCCCGGGCCCGCTCGGCGCCCTGGAACATCTGCTGGATCAGCCCGGAGGTCTGCGGTGCGACCACACCGGCGGCCGCACCCTGGACCAGCCGGAACACCACCAGCCAGGTGGGGCCGGCAGCGAGACCGCACCCCACCGACGCGGCCGTGAACACGCCGAGGCCGAACAACAGCGCCTGGCGGCGCCCACGCAGGTCACCCAGTCGTCCCGCGGGCGCCAGCGCGAGTCCGAAGGCGAGGGCGTACCCGGACACCACCCAGGACTGGGTGGCTTCGGAGGCACCGAGCCCACGCTCCATGGAAGGCAGCGCCACGTTCACGATCGAGACGTCGAGCAGCGAGATGAAGCCCGCGGTCAGGCAGACCCCGAGCGCCTTCCACCGCCGGTCGTCGAGAGCGGGCGGGGGCGTTTCTGTGGTCATGCGATCACGCTATGCATGCATGGCCGGTCGCACCAGCGGGGAAGGGAAGCCGGGGCGACGACGCCGCAACGGCAGGCTCACGCAGTGACAGCATGAGACCGGCTGAACGTGGCTAGAGATGACCACAGGCGCACATGAGCCCCTGCCCGTGATCCCTGCGCTGACCCGGGGAACACCGGCCCGGCGGGTGGCCGGTGAAGTGAGGAGCGAGCCGTGTTCTACTACCTGCTCAAGTACGTGCTGCTGGGTCCCCTGCTCCGGCTGGTGTTCCGGCCCCGGATCGAGGGTCTGGAGAACGTGCCGGCGGAGGGGCCGGCCATCGTCGCCGGCAACCACCTCTCCTTCTCGGACCACTTCCTGATGCCGGCGATACTGAAGCGCCGTATCACCTTCCTCGCCAAGGCCGAGTACTTCACCGGGCCCGGGCTGAAGGGCCGGCTCACGGCGTTCTTCTTCCGCAGCGCCGGGCAGATCCCGGTGGACCGCTCGGGCAAGGAGGCCGGGCAGGCCGCGATCCGGGAGGGCCTCGGAGTGCTGCACAAGGACGAGCTGCTCGGCATCTACCCGGAAGGGACGCGGTCGCACGACGGCAGGCTCTACAAGGGCAAGGTGGGTGTCGCGGTGATGGCGCTGACGGCCGGTGTCCCGGTCGTGCCCTGCGCCATGATCGGCACCTTCGAGGCCCAGCCGCCCGGCAAGGTGGTACCCAGGATCCACCCCGTCACCATCCGGTTCGGCAAGCCCCTCGACTTCTCCCGCTACGCCGGCATGGAGCACGAGAAGGCGGTCCTGCGGGCCGTCACCGACGAGATCATGTACGCCATCCTGACCTTGTCCGAGCAGGAGTACGTCGACCAGTACGCGGCCGTGGCCAAGGCGGATCGGGCGGCCGAGACGAAGGAGCGCAAGTTCCCGAGGGCACCGCTGGGTTGACGCTCTGCCGTGGGCAGAAGAAGCGTCGCGGGCGGCGCCCGCGCGCCTAGCCTTCCCGTATGAGAACGGCTGTGGTGATCGGGGCGACGGGGCAGATCGGGCGTCCCACGGTGGACGCGCTGGTGCGGGACGGCTGGCAGGTGACGGCCGCCTCGCGGCGCGGCGGCCGGGACCGAGCGTGGGACGACGGGGTACGAGCGGTCCGGCTGGACCGCTCCGACGACGCGGCACTGGCCGCGGTGGTCGGCGACGGCTGCGACCTGCTGGTCGACATGGTGGCCTACGACGCCGTCCACGCACGGCAGTTGACGGACCTCGCGGCGCGGGTCGGCTCGGCGGTCGTCGTCTCCAGTGTGGCCGTGTACGAGGACGACCGGGGACGCGGGTTCGACACCCAGGGCGAGCCGGACGGTTTCCCGGTCTATCCGGTGCCGGTCCCCGAGACGCAGCGGACGACCGCTGCGGGCGAGACGTCGTACGGCACCCGCAAGGTCGCCCTGGAGCGCGAACTGCTCGCGGCGGGCGCGAAGTTGCCGGTGACCGTGCTACGGGCGGGCGCGGTGCACGGGCCGTACAGCCCGCTGCCCCGCGAGCTGTACTTCGTGAAGCGGAATCTCGACGGGCGGCGCGAGCGGGTGCTGGCGTACCGGGGCGAGAGCCGGTTCCATCCGTCGAGCGCCCGGAACATCGCCGAGCTGGTGCGGCTGGCTGCGGCCCGGCCCGGATCCCGGGTGCTGAACGCCTGTGACGGCGAGGCGCCGACGGTCGCGGAGATCGGCGCGGCGGTCGACGCGGTCATGGGGGTGAGCACGCGGACGACCCTCCTCGACGGTCCGCCCGCCGGCTCCGTCGGCCGGACTCCGTGGTCGGTGCCGCTGCCTGTCGTCTTCGACATGGCCGCCGCCGAGCGGGAGTTGGGCTACCACCCGGTGGTGTCCTACGCCGAGAGCCTGCCGGCGACGGTCGAGTGGCTGACCGGTGTGCTCGGCGGGCGGGAGTGGCGGGAGCGCTTCCCGCTCCTCGCCCAGGTGTATCCCGATCTCTTCGACTACCCGGCGGAGGACGCCTGGCGCACGGCATGAACGAGGGGCGGCCGAAGGCTCCGGCCGCCCCTCGTCACCGCACCGGGACGGTTACGGCTTGGGCGTGGCGTGCGGGGTGCAGGTCACGTCCGAACCGTCCAGCTTCCCGTCGATCAGGTAGGCGTCGACGCGCTGGTTGATGCACGGGTTGACCAGGCCGGTCACACCGTGCGAGCCCGCGTCCTTCTCGGTGATCAGACGGGAGCCGTGGAAGCGCTTGTGCAGCTCGACGGCGCCCTCGTACGGGGTGGCGGCGTCCCGGGTGGACTGCACGATCAGCACCTGGGGCAGGCCCTTGTGGGTCGTGACGTCGACCGGGTTCTGCTGCTTGACCGGCCAGGTGGCGCAGGGCAGGTTCATCCAGGCGTTGGCCCAGGTCATGAACGGGTAGTCCTTGTTGAGCCGGGTGTTGTCCCGGTCCCACTTGTGCCAGCTGGTGGGCCACTTGGCGTCGGTGCACTCGACGGCCGTGTAGACGGCGTTGCCGTTCTCCGAGGAGATGTTGCCCGCGGTGTCCGACAGGTCCGGGGCGGCGGCGTCGACCAGCGCCTGGGTGTCACCCGCGACGTACTTGCTGAACACCGTGGCGACCGGCACCCACGAGGAGTCGTAGTACGGCGCGCTCTGGAAGAAGGAGATCAGCTCGGCCGGGCCGACGACCCCACCGAGGGGGCTCTTCTTGGCCTTGGCGCGCAGCTCCAGCCACTTGGCCTGGACGGCCGCGCGGGTGGTACCGAGGTGGAAGGAGGCGTCGTTGGCGGCGACCCAGTCCTCCCAGTCCTTCCAGCGGCCCTCGAACGCGATGTCCTGGCCCAGGTTGGCCTGGTACCAGATGTTGTCGCGGGCGGGGTTGACCACGCTGTCCACGATCATGCGGCGCAGGTGGCCCGGGAAGAGGGTGCCGTAGACGGCGCCGAGGTAGGTGCCGTAGGAGACGCCCAGGTAGTTCAGCTTCTTCTCGCCGAGCGCGGCGCGGATGACGTCCAGGTCGCGTGCGGTGTTCGGCGTGGTCATCTGCTGGAGCATCGTCCGGCCGGTGCGGTCCAGGCAGCCGTCCGCGTACTGGCGGGCCAGCTTGCGCTGCGCGGTCTTGTCGGCCTCGGTGTCCGGCACCGGGTCCATCTTCGGCGCCTTCACGAACTCCTGCGGGTCCTCGCAGGAGATGGGCGCCGAGTGGCCGACGCCGCGCGGGTCGAAGCCGATGAAGTCGTAGGCCTTGGCGACGTTCGCCCAGACGGGGTTCTTGCTGGTGACCCGGGCGGGGAAGCGCAGCCCCGAACCGCCGGGGCCGCCCGGGTTGTAGACGAGCGAGCCCTGGCGCTCGCTCTTGGTGCCGGTGTTGCCGATACGGTCGACGGCGAGCTTGATCTGCTTGCCGTACGGGTGGGCGTAGTCGACCGGCACGGTGACCCAGCCGCACTGGATGGGCTTGGCCAGCCCCCAGTCGGCCGGGCAGTCCTGCCAGTCGATGCCGGCCTCGGCGGCGCGGGCGGCGGCAATCTCGGCGCCCTTGGCCTCCCGGTCCTGGCTCGGCCGGCCGGCGGCACTGGCCGCGGGCGCCGAGACGGCGCCGGCGATCAGCGTGGCGGTGACGAGCGCTCCGGCCGAACCGAGCGCCACAAGGCGGCTCTTCGGTCTGTTCTCCCTCACGTGGGCCCCTCCCCCTACATCAGGATCGCTGCGAGTGGTCAGTCCGGGGATCCTCTCGGCTGTGAGTCGCCTGGGAACAGGGGGCGCCGCCCATCTTTACCAATCCGATAACCGGACGATCATGTTCGTGCCGCGAGGCGTTGCTCCGCGCTTCAGCTCCACCGGGCCGAGACCTGGTCCAGGACTCGGCGCAGGCGCAGTGCGTCCGGTGCCACGGCGCTGACCAGGATTGCCGGCCCGGCCAGCGGTGTCAGGCTGGCGCTCTCGCCCACCACCTCGGGCTCGACCGGATGCATCGCGAACTCGGGGCGTACGACCACGAGTTGTCCCACCGCCCGATGCCCGGACAGCACTGCGGGGCCGTCCCAGCCACCCGGCGCGCCGGGCCCGCAGGCCAGCTCCTGGTCCAGCACGGTCCGGCCCGCGACCCGGACGGTCAACCGGCTCGTCAGCCGCCCGGGTTCCTCCCCGGCCCGCCCGAGCACCTGCTCCTCGCGCAGCACGAGCCGGGCCCCGGCGCCGAGTTCGGCCCGCGTGGTGACGTACAGGTCGCTGCCCCTGGCCGAGATCAACTGTTCGGGCAGCCAGCGCAGTTCGGCGCCGTCGGCCACGTCGAGCCGTACGTCGTAGCGGGCCTCGCCCTTGGCCTGGCCGGGCAGCGCGAGGGTGGCGGCGGCCGACCCGACGTGCAGCCGGGCGCCCTCCTCCACGCGGGCGGTGAGGGTGAAGCGGTCGCCGCCGAGCGGGCCGCTCATCGCGCCGACCACCATGACCTTCGCCTCGGCACCGGCCGACCGGGTGCGGCGCAGGGCCAGCGGGCCCTCGCCGTCCAGCACGGGCAGCGCCGTACCGCCCCGGCCGTCGGTGCGGGCGACGATCCGCGCGTCCGCCCGGACCCCGGTGGCCGTCACGCCGTCCACGCGGCGAGCCGCCCGCGCACCCAGGCGGCCACATCGGCGACACCGGTCTCGCTGCGCAACGACTGGAGCACCACCGGGAGTTCGGCCCGCCGGGCCTTGGCGTCGGCGGCCATCCGGGCGAGGTCGGAGCCGACGTACGGGGCGAGGTCGGTCTTGTTGACGACGAGCAGGTCGGCGGTGGTGACGCCGGGGCCGCCCTTGCGTGGGATGTCGTCACCGCCGGCCACGTCGATGACGAAGATCTGCGCGTCCACGAGCCCCTTGGAGAAGGTGGCGGTGAGGTTGTCGCCGCCGGACTCGACGAGGATCAGGTCCAGTGGCCCGACCGCGTCCTCCAGGTCCTCGACGGCTTCGAGGTTGGCGGAGATGTCGTCGCGGATCGCGGTGTGCGGGCAGGCGCCCGTCTCGACGGCCGTGATCCGCTCGGGCGGCAGCACGGCCTCCCGGAGCAGGAACTCGGCGTCCTCGCGGGTGTAGATGTCGTTGGTGACGACCGCCAGGGACAGCTCCTCGCGCAGGGCCCGGCAGAGCGCGGCGACGGTGGCGGTCTTGCCGGATCCGACGGGCCCGCCGAGCCCGATGCGCAGGGCACGGCGGCTGCCGTCCGGCCGGTGGGCGTCCGCGCTGAGGGCGGCGGGACCGTGGTGGGGGTGGTCGAGGTGCATGTACGGCTCCTAGGTGGCCGGCCCGGCCCGCTCGGCCCGTACGGGCTCGAGGGCGGGGCCGGTCAGGACATGGGGGACGGTGTCTATGACGCGAACAGCCGCACGGGCCAGGCCGCGTGCCACTCCGCGCCGATCTCCAGCAAGGGCCCGGACGACACCGGCAGCGCGTCGACACCGTCGTCGAGCGCCCTCCGCGCCGCCTCCACCGCCGCGTCCGCGACCCGGTCCAGCTCCGGCGCCAGCCGGGCCAGTACGCCGGTCGCGTCGAACGGGTCGAGGCTCAGCAGGCGTACCGTCGCCGTCGCAGGCCCGCTCACGCTCTCGTACGCCGCGCAGTGCGCCGCGTCCTCGGGCGCGAGACCGGCCGCCCGCGCCGCGATCCCGAGCACCACCGGCTGGTGCGCCCCCTTGGGGAACGCCCGCGCCAGGGCCTCGAGTTCGGCCGACGGCCAGGTCGCGCGCGCGGCGCGCAGCATCTGCCGCCCGAGCCGGCGCGCGGACGTCCGCAGGGCCACGGAGGGGGTGCGGGCGTCCGCCGCCGCGTCCAGCTCCGCGGGGTCCACGCCGAGTACGGCGGCTGCCGCGAGCGCGCCCGCGACCAGTCCGGCGGTGTGCAGCCGGCCCCGGCAGAAGTCCTCCAGGCTCGCGGCGGAGGTGATCCGGCCCGCCGTGACGGCGGCCTCCGCCCCGCCGGAGTGCGCGTGCCCTCCGGCCGGGAAGCGGCCGTCGGCCAGGACGAGAAGTGCCGCTCGTGACATCACGCCGCCATCAGAAGAGGAAGTAGCGCTGGGCCATGGGCAGTTCGGCGGCCGGTGTCGCCTCGACCAGCTCGCCGTCGATGTGCACGGCGAAGCTGTCCGGGTCGATCCGTACGTCCGGCAGGGCGTCGTTCTCGCGCAGGTCGGCCTTGGTGACACCGCGGGTCGACTCGATCGCCACGAACCGCTTGCCGATCCCCAGCCGCTCCGGCAGCCCGTCCTCGATCGCCGACCCGGCCACGAAATTGACCGAGTTGGCGGCCGGGGCGCGGCCGATCGCGCCGTACATCGGGCGGGGCAGGATCGGCTGCGGGGTGGGGATGGAGGCGTTGGCGTCGCCCATCTGTGCGTAGGCGATCTGGCCGCCCTTGAGCACGAGCAGCGGCTTGACCCCGAAGAACGCGGGCTCCCACAGCACCAGGTCGGCGAGCTTGCCGGTCTCGACCGAGCCGATCTCGGCGGCGAGGCCCTGGGCGAGTGCCGGGTTGATCGTGTACTTGGCGACATAGCGCCGGACCCGGTGGTTGTCCGCGCGGCCGTCGCCCGGCAGCGCGCCCCGCCGGCGCTTCATGACGTGCGCGGTCTGCCAGGTGCGCAGGATCACCTCGCCGACGCGCCCCATGGCCTGGGAGTCGGAGGAGATGATCGAGATCGCGCCGAGGTCGTGGAGGATGTCCTCCGCGCCGATGGTGGACGGCCGGATCCGGGACTCGGCGAAGGCGAGGTCCTCGGGTACCGCCGGGTTGAGGTGGTGGCACACCATCAGCATGTCGAGGTGTTCCTCGGTCGTGTTGACGGTGAAGGGCCGGGTCGGGTTGGTGGAGCTGGGCAGCACGTTCGGCTGCGAGACCACGCTCATGATGTCCGGCGCGTGCCCGCCGCCGGCACCCTCGGTGTGGTACGAGTGGATGCCCCGGCCCGCGATCGCGGCGAGGGTGTCGCCGACGAAGCCGGCCTCGTTCAGCGTGTCGGTGTGGATGGCGACCTGAATGCCCGTCCGGTCCGCCACGCTCAGCGCGGCGTCGATGACGGCCGGGGTGGAACCCCAGTCCTCGTGCAGCTTCAGGCCGACGGCGCCGCCGCGGATCTGCGAGAGCATCGCCTCGTGCGAGACGGTGTTGCCCTTGCCGAGGAAGCCGACGTTGACGGGGTAGGCCTCCATCGCCTCGAACATCCGCGCGAGGTGCCAGGGACCGGGTGTCACGGTGGTGGCCTTGGAGCCCTCGGCGGGGCCGGTACCGCCGCCGACCAGCGTGGTGATGCCGGAGGCCAGCGCCTCGTCGGCGATCTGCGGGCAGATGAAGTGGACGTGCGCGTCGATGGCGCCGGCCGTGAGGATCCGCCCGTTGCCCGCGATGATCTCGGTCTCGGGGCCGATGACCAGGCCGGGGTGGACGCCGTCCATGGTGTCGGGGTTGCCGGCCTTGCCGAGCGCGGTGATCCGGCCGTCCCGGATGCCGACGTCGGCCTTGACGACGCCCCAGTGGTCGACGACCACGACGCCGGTGATCACGGTGTCGGGAGTGCCCTCGGCCCGGGTGGCGCGGGACTGCCCCATGGACTCGCGGATGACCTTGCCGCCGCCGAAGACCGCCTCGTCGCCGGACGCGCCGGGGCCGCCGGAGCGGTCCTCCTCGATCTCGATCAGCAGGTCGGTGTCGGCGAGGCGGATGCGGTCACCGGTGGTGGGCCCGAACAGGTCGGCGTAGGCGCCGCGGGAGATCTCAGGCATCGAGGGCGCCTCCGGTCTCCCCGCGCAGCCCCGGCACGATCCGGGCGCCGGCGAGGGGCACGAGTTCGACCTCGACGGGGATGCCGGGCTCGAAGCGCACGGCGGTGCCCGCGGCGACGTTCAGCCGCTTGCCGCGGGCGGCCCCGCGGTCGAACTCCAGGCCGGGGTTGGCCTCGGCGAAGTGGTAGTGGGAGCCGACCTGGACGGGCCGGTCGGCGGCGTTGAGCACGGTCAGCCGGGTGACCGCGCGGTCGGCGTTGAAGGGGACGGGGCCGTCCGCGAACAGGATCTCTCCGGGAATCATCGCGGCCCCCTCAGATGATCGGCTCGTGCACGGTGACGAGCTTGGTGCCGTCCGGGAAGGTGGCTTCCACCTGGACGTCGTGGATCATCTCCGCGACGCCGTCCATGACGTCGTCCCGGCTGAGCAACTTGCGGCCGGAGGACATCAGTTCGGCGACCGTACGTCCGTCACGCGCGCCTTCCAGGACGTGCGACGTGATGAGGGCGACCGCTTCGGGGTGGTTGAGCTTGAGGCCGCGGGCCCTGCGCTTCTCGGCGACGTCGGCCGCCACGTGAAGGAGCAGCCTCTCTTGTTCGTGCGGGGTCAGTTGCACGTCCCACCTCACAGTCCTCGCTCCGGACCGTGCGGGGTCCGGCTGCCGCAGCCACCGCGACGGGGACAGGTGTAACACACAGACATATCCCCGGGATCGCCGTCAATCCGGGCAGAAAAAGCCCTGGTGGCGTGGATTGGCAGGCTAGTTCGCCGGAGTTTCAACGACGTTAACCAGACCTTGATCAGCACATGACCGCGCGATGGTCTCACTCTTACGGGTGGCGGCTCACCGCATGCCCGGCCTCCGGTGCTCGGCCGCGATGCCGAAGCGCTGCTGTTCCCGCACGGCGGAACCGACCTCGTGGACGCCTGAAACGGAGCTGATGACCTGCTCCTCGGCCGGCTCGTCGAGCGCGTCGAGGCGCTCCAGGTCGGCGGCCGAGACGAGCGCGACCAGCGGCTTGCCGTGCCGGGTCACGACGACGCGCTCACCGCCGTACACCACGCGGTTGATCAGGTCGGCGAGCTCAGCCCTGGCTTGCGTCACCGGAATCTCGTAGGCCATGACCCCATTCTAACGTCACGTACGTCCTGTACATTCTGTACAGAACACGGGCCCGTCGGAGGCCCGTGCACCGAGGAGGGGTGTGTCCATGACCCGATCGTTCGCCCGCCACGTCCTGCCCGAGTTCACCGAGCGCACCGGTGGCGTCACCCGCACGCTCGATCCGTACGGCAAGCTCTTCGAGGACCGGATCGTCTTCCTCGGCACCCCGCTCGACGAAGCGGCGGCGAACGACGTCGCGGCCCAGTTCATGTATCTCGAACACGCGGCCCCGGACCGGGACATCACGCTGTACATCAACTGCCCGGGCGGCTCGTTCAGCGCGCTCACCGCCGTCTACGACACGATGCGCTACGTCACCTGCGACGTGCAGACCTACTGCCTGGGCCAGGCCGTCTCCCAGGCCGCGGTGCTGCTCGCGGCCGGCACACCGGGCAAGCGGTTCGCCCTGCCCGGCGCACGCATGGTGATCGAACAGCCCCAGCTGCCGGAGCCGGTGGAGGGCCAGCCCAGCGACCTGGTCATCCAGGCCGCGGAGTTGGTCCGCACCCGCACCCTGACCGAGGAGATGCTGGTGCGGCACACCGGGCGCACGGCGGACCAGGTGCACGGCGATCTGGAGCGTGACCTGGTCCTGGACGCGTCCGGCGCGCTGTCCTACGGCCTGGTGGACGGCGTCGTGCCCAGCCGCCGGAGCGTGCCCGGCGCGCGGGACGCGAGGTGAGCCGCCGATGCTGCCACCCGAGCTGCCCCCGCTGCCCGCTCTGACCCGTGCCGAGGGGGAACTGATCGACCGTTACCTGGAGGCCGCCGACCTGCTGGGCCGCATCAATCCGGCCCGGCACGGGGACACCTATGCCGGCCTGCGCGCGGCCCAGGCCCTGGTGCGCAAGGCGGCAGAGCTGCGTGACGCGCTCGCGCTGATGCACCGTCGGGGCGAGACGGAGCTGCACGGCGACACGCTGGCACGGGCGTTGCGGGTGCTGGACGGGGAACGCCGGACCGCGCGCGTCGCGCTCCCGCCGGACTGCGTCGGCTGATCCGGACGCCGCTCCGGCCCGGGGGGTCCGCCGCGTCGACACGAACCGTTCGGGCCGGACACGAAACGGCCCGAACGGCGTACCGCCGACCGGTGTACTTCCAGATCGTTTTCCGGGCCTCCCGAGTTGCGCTCCGCGCCGTTCCGAGATCCGCGAATCGTGGTTCCGCCCCAGGTCCGGGGCTACGACCGGCATCTGACGGCGACTCGAACACAGCCCTGTCCACCCGAACGGGTGAGTGGTGAGTAACGCCACAAATCCCCGGTTCCGTTGGGATTTTCGGACAGCTGTAGGTGAAGATCCCTGTCTGACGACAAGCCCCCGCCACAACGGCGGGGCGATCCGGGCGGACGCCGAGTCCTGCCGCCGCTCGGATAACCGGTCGACAGGAGTGGATCGGCAGGAGTGGAGGACCCAGGCAAGACGGGTCGCCGGCACGGATGTTCGTCTGCTCGTGGCAGACGGGCGGAGGTTCCGAGCGATCCTTGGGGTGAAGCCGCGGCAACGCGGCCGGGCAACTTCGCCAGCCCGAATCCGACAGGTCATCCTTCACAGGCGGCTGACGAAGGGTTGCGCATGACTGCGCTCAATCGTGTCCCGTCGCTCATGGCCCGGGCCGGTACGGCCTCGGCCCTCACCCTGGCCGCCGTGGGCGGCTCCATCGCGGTCCCGGGCCTCGCCACCGACGCCTCGGCCGCGACGCTCGCGACGAAAGCACTCCAGGTCGCGGCCTCCAAGAAGGGGTCGCCGTACCAGTACGGAGCCACCGGACCGCGCCGGTTCGACTGCTCGGGACTGACGCTCTACTCGTTCAAGAAGGCGGGCAAGACCCTGCCGCGTACCGCAGCCCAGCAGTACAACAAGACGCACCACATCTCCTCCGGCCACCGCAAGGCCGGTGACCTGGTCTTCTTCCACTCGGGTTCCAGCGTCTACCACGTCGGCATCTACGCCGGCCACAACAAGATCTGGCACGCCCCGAGGACCGGTTCCGTGGTCAGGCTCGAGAAGATCTGGACCAAGAGCGTCTGGTACGGCCGGGTCAGCTGACCCGGCGTCAGGCCAGGAGCGGCTCCAGCAGCAGGGCCGCGCCCAGCGCCGTCAGCGCCACCCCGGTGCCCGCCTGGAGCCCACGGGCGGCCCGGGGCCGGCGCAGCCATCCGCCGAGCCGGTCCACCAGCAGGGCGACCGCCTGGAACCACGCCAGGGCCAGCGCGCACACGATCAGCGCGAGCAGCAGCGTCCGGGGCAGCGCATGGCTCCCCGCGGGCACGAACTGCGGCAGCAGGCTGAGGAAGGTCAGCGAGGCCTTGGGGTTGAGTACGTTGGTGACGAAGCCCTGCCGCAGCGGGTGCGCGGTCGCGGCCGCGCTCTCCTCGGGCGTCCGGGCGGGCCGCCGCAGCGCCCACAGGGTGCGCACCCCGAGCTGCAGCACATAGGCGCCGCCCAGCAGCTGCAGCGCCCGGAACAGCGCGGGCACGGCCACCAGCACGGCCGCGACCCCGGCCACCGCCAGGGTGGTGTGCACCAGGAGGCCGCCCGCGATCCCGAGCCCGCAGACCGCGCCGGCCCGCCGGGAGACCAGCGCGTTGCGGACCACGACGGTGAAGTCGGCGCCCGGCATGGCGACGAGTCCTGCGGCGATCCCGGTGAAGGCGATGAGCTGTCCGTCCATGCGACCAGCCTGCCGCGAGGGAGCCTTCACCAGGTATTTCGAATCATCTACGTGAGCCTTAAGCATTGCTTTAGGCTGATGCCATGTACGACCCCACCCGGCTGGCCGCACTGGTGGCCGTCGCGGAGGCCGGCTCCATCACCCGGGCCGCCGACCGGCTCGGCTACACCCCGCCCGCGCTCTCCCAGCAGTTGGCGAAGCTGGAGCGGGAGGCGGGCACCGCGCTGCTCGTCCGCCACCACCGCGGGGCCCGGCTGACCGAGGCGGGCGAGGTGCTGGTGGCGCGGGCCCGCCGGGTGCTCGACGAACTGGCGCAGGCCCGGCACGAGCTGTCCCGGCTCACCGGACTCAGCGGCGGCGCGCTGCGGCTCGGGACCTTTCCGACGGCGGGGGTGCATCTGCTGCCGCCGGCGCTGAGCGCGTTCCGCCGGGCACATCCGGACGTGACGCTGTCGGTGGCGGACTACGACCCGCCGTCCGGGGTCACCGCGGTGGCGGCAGGCGAGGTGGACCTGGCGCTGACGCACACCTACCACCCGGCCGAGCCCGTCCCGGTGCCGTCCTCCGTGCGTCTGGAGCCGGTGCTGGTGGAGGAGCTGGTGCTGGTGACCGCTCCCGGGCACGCGCTGAGCACGTCGTCGTCCCGGCTGCCGCCGGCGGAGCTGGCCGGGCAGCCGCTGATCAGCATGGCGCCGCGGCATCCGGCCCGGCGGGAGATCGAGGCGCTGCTCGCCGCGTCGGGCGCCACACCGGCGCTGCTGGTGCCGACTCCCGGGTACGCGGTGGTGTGCGCGCTCGTCAGCGCGGGCCTCGGGGTGGCGGTCGTACCGGAGATGGTGGCGCGGACGGCGGCCACCCCGGTCGCTGTGCGGCCGTTGGACGCGGACCTGCGCCGGACGATCTCGGTGGCCCACCGCGCGGACGAGGCGGCCCCGGCGGCGGATGCGTTCCGGGCTCTGCTGCGGGGGGCCTTCGGGCGGGCGGGGCGCCAGGGGTGCTGACCGGACAGGCTGGTGACGCGGGCGGACGCGAGATGTCGGACGAATTTCAGAGGGTGTCGGTCGGCTGCGGCGCCTTCGTGGCCGGGCGCCCGGCTTCCGGGTCCTGGGCCGGCGTCCAGGGCAGTTCGATGGAGACCGTCTTGCCGCCCTCGCGGGTAGGACGGACGCGGAGTCTGCCACCGCACTCCGCGGTCAGCCAGCGGATGATGACCATCCCGCGGCCGTTGTCCTGCTGGACCGCGGCGGGCAGCCGCTTGGGAAAGCGGGGGTGGCTGTCCGTCACGCCGATGCGCAGCTGTTCGTCGCGCTCCAGCGCGAGGTCGACCGTGAAGGTGGGGGACTGACCGAAGGTGTGCTGTACGGCGTTCGTGGCGAGTTCGGAGACGATGAGCCGTACAGTGTCGGCCACGTCGGTGTCGGACGGCAGGCCCCACTCCGCGAGGGTGCCGACGACGTAGGAGCGGGCGGCGGAGACCGAGGCGGGATCGCTCGGCAGAGTGACGGATGCTTCCAAATGGTCTGCCATGCGAGGTCGTCCCTTTCCCGCGGGACCGCAGTCCGACATGGAGCGGATGGTTCGAGTACGGTCCCGGACTGGTGCTTCGTCGCCAGACTGCCATCACCGGGCGGTCACGGGGAGCGATCCACCAAGATGTGCATATATCTGTCGCTCGAAGCGGTGAACTCTGCGACGCGAGACCCTGTTTGGGCGGCCCGGGAGGAGTAAGGAGGAGCCCATGCAGAACGGGCCGGCGGTGCGCCGTCGGAAACTGGGCGCCGAACTGCGCACGCTGCGCACCGGAGCGGGCTTCACGAGCGGTGAGGCGGCCCGGCTGGTCGGCTGGCACCAGTCGAAGGTGAGCCGCATCGAGACCGGCGCCAGCGGGGTGAAACCGGCCGACCTGAGGTTACTGCTGGACGCGTACCAGGTGCGGGACGGACATCTGCGCGAGTTGCTGCTGATGCTGGCGGGCTCCGAGGACGGGGACGGCCGGCGCGGCTGGTGGCACGCCTACCGCGGGGTGCTGCCGCCGACGTACCGGGACTTCATCAGCCTGGAGTCGCAGGCGAGCGCGATGCGCACCCTGGAGACCACGGTGGTTCCCGGCCTGCTGCAGACGGCCGAGTACGCCCGCGCCGTGACCCGGGCGGCCGTGAAGGACCTGGACGAGGAGCGCCTGGACGCGCTGGTGGAGGTGCGTCTGGCCCGGCAGGACGTGCTGCGCGTCAGCCCGCCGTTGCGGCTGAGCGCCGTGCTGGACGAGGCGGTGCTGCGGCGGGAGGTCGGCGGCCCGGAGGTGATGGCCCGTCAGCTGGCGCGGCTACGGGAGGCGGCCCTGCTGCCCCAGGTGCGGCTGCAGGTGCTGCCGTTCGCGGCGGGAGCGCATGTCGGCCTCACCGGGCCTTTCGTTATCTTCTCATTTCCGAGCACTTCTGATCTGGATGTTGTTGTTCTCGACCAGTTGACGAGTAGCCTCTATCTGGAACGGAAAGAAGACCTCATGGCCTACTCGGAGGCCTTCGACATCCTTCAGTTCCACGCCCTTTCCCCCGAGGACTCGTTGGACTACATCGCCGGAATAGGTGACGGCGCGTAAGGAGGCACCATGTCAGCACTGCCTCGGAACGTCCTTGCCAGTACCGACCTGCACGACGTGCGCTGGCTGCGCAGCAGTTACAGCACGGGAGCCAACAACTGCGTGGAGACGGCCCGGCCGCGCTCCGGCCCGTGGGCCGGACTGCTCGCCGTGCGCGACTCGAAGAACCCGGCCGGACCCGCACTGCTCTTCTCCGCCCGGAGCTGGGCTGAGTTCGTGACCACCGTCCAGTAGCCGTTCACGCGCGAAATCCGGCCGTGTCACGCCGACTCATGGTCGTGTTTCGCCGATCACCCGTACAGCGCGTTCGATCTCGGCCCCGGTCAGGTCCGCCCGGGCGGTCAGTCGCAGCCGTGAGATGCCATCGGGCACGGAAGGAGGACGGAAGCAGCCCACGGCCAGGCCTGCCGTACGGCAGTCCGCCGCCCAGCGCACCGCCTGCTCCGGGGACGGAGCCCGCACGGAGACCACCGCGGCGTCCGGACGTACCGCCTCCAGACCCGCGGCGGTCAGCCGTGCGTGCAGGTCCGCGGCCACCTCGCGGGCCCGTGCCGCCCGCTGCGGCTCCCTCGCCAGCAGCCGCAGCGCCGCCAGCGCGGCACCGGCCGCCGCCGGGGCCAGGCCCGTGTCGAAGATGAACGTCCGGGCCGCGTTGACCAGGTGGTCGACGACCCGCGCCGGCCCGAGCACCACCCCACCCTGGCTGCCCAGCGACTTGGACAGGGTGGCCGTGACGACCACGTCCGCCGCGCCCGCGAGCCCGGCCGCCTGCGGCGCGCCCCGGCCGCCGTCGCCGAGCACGCCGAGACCGTGGGCGTCGTCCACGACCAGGCCCGCGCCGTGCTCCCGGCACACCTCGGCCAGCGCGGCGAGCGGCGCCCGGTCCCCGTCCACCGAGAACACCGTGTCGGAGACGACGATCGCCTCCCCGTCGTGCGTGGCGAGGGCCTTGCGCACGGCCTCCGGGTCGGTGTGCCCGACGACCTGCCGCTCGGCCCGGGCGAGCCGGCAGCCGTCGATCAGCGAGGCGTGGTTGCCCGCGTCGGAGACGATCAGCGAGCCGTGGGGGGCGAGCGCGGTGACCGCGGCCAGGTTGGCGGCGTACCCGGAGGAGAAGACCAGGGCCGCCTCGAAGCCGCAGAAGGCGGCCAGCTCGCGCTCCAGCTCGGTGTGCAGCTCGGTGGTGCCGGTGACCAGCCGGGAGCCGGTGGAACCGCCGCCCCAGGTCCGGGCGGCCCGGGCCGCGCCCTCGGTGACCTCGGGGTGATGGGCCAGCCCGAGGTAGTCGTTGCTCGCCAGGTCCAGCAGGGCGGAGTCGGCGGGGCGTGGGCGCAGGGTCCGCACGAGTCCGGCGCGGCGGCGCGCCTCGGCCTGCTCGTCGATCCAGCCGAACGCCATGTGTCCTCCGGGGCTTTTGTAGGTAGCGGACAGACACTAGCGGGACGACCGGCCACCCGAGGTGTGGCAATACCCACACGGTGAACCGTCTCCGTTGTGCAAACTCTCCTTGGCCCGGGGCGGTCCCGTAGGACAGGATCAGGCTTCATGGACCTGCTGAACACGCTGGTGGACAAGGGGCTTCGGCGCGAGCTGCCGACCCGCGAGGAAGCGCTCGCCGTACTGGCCACCTCCGACGACGACCTGCTCGATATGGTGGCCGCGGCCGGGAAGGTGCGCCGTCACTGGTTCGGGCGACGGGTGAAACTCAACTACCTGGTGAACCTCAAGTCGGGCCTGTGCCCGGAGGACTGCTCCTACTGCTCCCAGCGGCTCGGCTCCAAGGCCGACATCCTGAAGTACACCTGGCTCAAGCCGGACGAGGCCTCCCGGGCGGCCGCCGCCGGCCTGGCGGGCGGCGCCAAGCGGGTCTGCCTGGTGGCCAGCGGGCGCGGCCCGACGGACCGGGACGTGGACCGGGTCTCGGACACCATCAAGACCATCAAGGAGCAGAACGAGGGCGTCGAGGTGTGCGCCTGCCTGGGCCTGCTCTCCGACGGCCAGGCCGAGCGGCTGCGCGAGGCGGGCGCGGACGCCTACAACCACAACCTGAACACGTCCGAGGGGACGTACGCGGACATCACCACCACCCACACGTACGCCGACCGGGTGGACACGGTGCACAAGGCGCACGCGGCCGGTCTGTCGGCCTGCTCCGGGCTGATCGCGGGCATGGGCGAGAGCGACGAGGACCTGGTGGACGTGGTCTTCTCGCTGCGCGAGCTGGACCCGGACTCCGTTCCGGTGAACTTCCTGATCCCGTTCGAGGGCACCCCGCTGGCCAAGGAGTGGAACCTCACCCCGCAGCGCTGTCTGCGGATCCTCGCGATGACCCGGTTCGTCTGCCCGGACGTGGAGGTGCGCATCGCAGGCGGCCGTGAGGTCCATCTGCGCACGATGCAGCCGCTCGCGCTGCACCTGGCCAACTCCATCTTCCTCGGCGACTACCTGACCAGCGAGGGCCAGGCCGGCAAGGCCGACCTGGAGATGATCGCGGACGCCGGTTTCGAGGTGGAGGGCGCCGGCGAGGTGACGCTGCCGGAGCACCGGGTCGCGGCCGCGGGCGGCTGCGGATCGGTCTGCGGCTCGCACGAGGACGCGGGCTGCGGGTCGCACGCCGAGGCGGGCTGCGGCTCGCACGAGGGCGCCGGTGTCTGCGGCACGGCGACCGTCGCGGCGACGCAGGAACCGCGCACCGATCTCGTCGCGGTCCGCCGCCGGGGCGCCGGAACGGACCTCGCGCCCAATGCCTGACCGGTCCTTCCTGAGCGTGCCCGAGCTGCTGGACCTGGACCGGCGGCACGTGTGGCATCCGTACGGCCCGATGCCCGGACGCGTGGACCCGCTCGTCGTGGAGTCGGCGAGCGGGGTCCGGCTGCGGCTCGCGGACGGCTCCGGCGAGCTGGTCGACGGGATGTCGTCGTGGTGGTCGGCCATCCACGGCTACCGCCACCCGGTCCTCGACGAGGCGGTGCGCGAGCAGGTGGGCCGGATGAGCCATGTCATGTTCGGCGGGCTCACGCACGAGCCCGCCGTACGGCTCGCGAAGCTCCTTGTCGACATCTCGCCCGATGGCCTGGAGCACGTCTTCCTGGCGGACTCCGGCTCGGTGTCGGTCGAGGTCGCGGTGAAGATGTGCCTGCAGTACTGGCGCTCGCTCGGCCGGAGCGGCAAGCGGCGGCTGCTGACCTGGCGGGGCGGCTACCACGGCGACACGTGGAACCCGATGTCGGTGTGCGATCCCGAGGGCGGGATGCACGAGCTGTGGTCGGGCGTGCTGCCGCGCCAGGTCTTCGCGGACGCCCCGCCGACGGAGTACGAGGAGTCGTACGCGGACCATCTGCGTGAGCTGATCGCGCGGCACGCGGACGAGCTGGCCGCGGTCATCGTGGAGCCGGTGGTGCAGGGCGCGGGCGGGATGCGCTTCCACTCCCCCGCCTACCTGCGGGTGCTGCGCGAGGCGTGCGACGCGCACGACGTGCTGCTGGTGTTCGACGAGATCGCCACCGGCTTCGGCCGCACGGGCGCGCTGTTCGCGGCGGACCACGCGGCCGTCACCCCCGATGTGATGTGCGTGGGCAAGGCGCTGACCGGTGGTTATCTGACGCTGGCGGCGACGCTGTGCACCGCACGGGTGGCCGACGGCATCTCGCGCGGCGAGGTGCCGGTGCTCGCGCACGGCCCCACCTTCATGGGCAACCCGCTCGCGGCGGCCGTGGCCTGTGCCTCGCTCGGGCTGCTGCTCGGGCAGGACTGGCAGGCCGAGGTCAAGCGCATCGAGGCGGGTCTGCGCGAGGGGCTGTCGGCGGCCGCCGGGCTGCCCGGGGTGCAGGACGTCCGGGTCCTCGGAGCCATCGGTGTGGTACAGCTCGACCACGCCGTCGACATGAAGGCCGCCACGGACGCCGCCGTGCGGGAAGGCGTGTGGCTGCGCCCGTTCCGCGATCTGCTCTACACGATGCCGCCCTACGTCACCTCCGACGAGGACGTGGCCCGGATCACGCGCGCGGTGTGCGCCGCGGCGCGGGAGGGATGACATGCCGGTACTGGTGATCACGGGGACGGGCACGGAGGTCGGCAAGACCGTCACCACCGCCGCCGTCGCCGCCGCGGCGCTCGCGGCCGGGCGTTCGGTGGCCGTGCTGAAGGCCGCGCAGACCGGGGTCCGGCCGGACGAGCGCGGGGACGCCGACGAGGTCGCTCGGCTCGCGGGTCCGGTGACGGCCGAGGAACTGGCCCGCTATCCCGAGCCGTTGGCGCCGGGTACGGCGGCCCGGCGGGCCCGGATGGCTCCGGTGCACCCGCAGGAGGTGGCCGACCGGGCCGCCAAGCTGGCCACCGAGCACGATCTGGTGCTGGTCGAGGGCGCGGGCGGGCTGCTGGTGCGGTTCGACGCGGCGGGCGGCACGCTGGCGGACGCGGCCGTCCTGCTGGGCGCGCCGGTGCTGGTCGTCGCGCAGGCCGGGCTGGGCACGCTCAACACCACCGAACTGACGGCGCTCGAACTGCGGCGGCGTGGGCTGGAGCCGGCGGGCGTGGTGATCGGCAGCTGGCCCGACTCCCCCGACCTGGCCGCCCGCTGCAACGTGGCCGACCTGCCGGAGGTCGCCGACGCCCCGCTGCTCGGCGCACTGCCCGCCGGGGCAGGGAGCCTGGCGCCGGCCGACTTCCGTACCGCGGCCCCGGGTTGGCTCGCCCCGCGGCTGGACGGCACCTGGGACGCGGAGGCGTTCCAGGTGCGGGAGGCGCCCTGACGGGCTGCTGGGACCGAAAGCGACGGGCCGTCGGCCACCCGGGCGGAGCGCCTCTCGCACGCACGTCACCCGGCACGGGTGCCTCGGCGTTTCGCGGGGGACACTCTCCCTAGGCCCGTCCCCCTGTTCCGGGAGGTTGCCATGCGGTTGCTGTCCACCGGCTCCGGCAAGGTGGCGCGGAGTCCCGTCCACCATCCGCTGTTCGCCCGCTGCTACGCCCGGCTCAGCGTCGGCGCCGAGACCCGGCTGGGCATGGCCGGGGTGCGGCAGCGGCTGCTCGCCGGGCTGTCCGGGCGGGTGATCGAGATCGGCGCGGGAAACGGGCTGAACTTCGCGCACTATCCGGGTGCCGTGGCGGAGGTCGTGGCGATCGAACCGGAGGCGCTGCTCAGGCAGTTGGCGCTGGAGTCCGCGGTGCGCGCCCAGGTGCCGGTCGACGTGGTGCCGGGCGCGGCGGAGGCGCTGCCGGTCAAGAGCGAGGCCTTCGACGCGGCCGTGCTGTCGCTGGTGCTGTGCAGCGTCCGCGACCTCGCGCGGGCGCTGAGCGAGGTACGGCGGGTGCTGCGGCCGGGTGGCGAGGTGCGGTTCTTCGAGCACGGGCGGGGCGGCGGCCGGGTGATGACGCTGACCCAGCAGGCGCTGGACCGCACCGTGTGGCCGGCCCTGTTCGGCGGCTGCCATCTGTCCCGGGACCCGGTGGCCGCGCTGCGCCAGGCCGGGTTCGGGCTGGGCCCGCACCGACGGCTTCTGCTGCCGGAGACCGGTCCGGCGCTGCCGACCTCGTACTGTGTGCTGGGCACCGCCTGGCGGCCGGAGGAACCGGACGCGCGCTGACCGGACGCACACCGGTCCCGCCGATCCGATGCGCGTCGGTCAGTCGCTCCAGCGGCGCAGCTCGCGCGCGATGTCGTCGACGCTCGCCTCGCCGTCCTTGACCATCCGGGCGAGGTCCCGCACCCGTTCCGGCGTGGTGACGACCTTCACGCCGCTGGCGACGAGGTAGGCGTACGCGACGGCCGACGCGAACAGCGCGTTGGCGCGTTCGAGCGCCGGCAGGTGGATGAGCAGCTGGAGCAGCGATGCGGCACGGGCGTGCGGGGTGTCGTAGACGGGCACGCCGAATATCTCCGCGCGGTGCCGGGCGACGGCGGCGACCAGCGCGCCCCAGTCGATGACCTGCGGGTCCCCGGGCGTCTTCTGTTCGGCGAGCATGAGGAGCCAGGCGAGGTCGATGCTGATCTCGTTCAAGGGATCAGCGGCCGTCCTCGGCGCCGGTGCCGGCTCCCTTGCCGGTGCCGCGGGTCTCGGTGAACTCCTCGGCGAACACCGACTCGTACTGCTTCATGAAGTCGGCCGCGGCCTCGACGAACGTACGGCCGGCCTCCCCGGTGTCCTGTCTGACCAGCTCCTCGATGTAGCGGTTGACGCTGATGCCGCGGGCCAGGGCGCGTTCGCGGGCCGCGCGGGCGGTGCCCTCGTCCACGCGCACGTTCAGCTGGGTCTTCGCCATGCTTCGACGCTAGCGCCGGGGTGCTATCAAGGCAAGGGCGCACGGAAGCGGTGCGCCGGGTCCGGCTGTCCCCTACGCTCGCCCGGGACGAACGGTTCGAGCGACCGGGAGGCGGTCTTGTCCACACCAGCTGCGCAGCACGCCCCGAACCGCGCGCCGGACAGCGGAATCGCGGCCCGTGCCCGTGGACTGACCAAGGCCTACGGCTCGGGTGAGACGGCCGTCGTCGCCCTCGACTCGGTGGACGTGGACATCGCGTCCGGCCGCTTCACCGCCGTGATGGGCCCCTCGGGCTCCGGGAAGTCCACGCTCATGCACTGTCTGGCGGGGCTCGACACCGTGTCGGCAGGTCAGGTGTGGCTGGGCGACACCGAGATCACCGGGTTGAAGGACCGGGAGCTGACCCGGCTGCGGCGGGACCGGGTCGGGTTCATGTTCCAGTCGTTCAACCTGATCCCGACGCTGACGGCCGCCGAGAACATCACCCTGCCCATGGACATCGCGGGCCGCAGGCCCGACCAGCGGTGGCTGGACCAGGTCGTCGACCGGCTGGGGCTGCGCGGGCGTCTGACGCACCGGCCGGCGCAGCTGTCCGGCGGCCAGCAGCAACGGGTGGCGTGCGCGCGGGCGCTGGCGTCCCGGCCGGAGCTGATCTTCGCGGACGAGCCGACCGGCAACCTGGACTCGCGGTCCGGGCTGGAGGTGCTGGGCTTCCTGCGCGGGGCGGTGGACGAGCTCGGGCAGACCGTCGTCATGGTCACGCACGACCCGGGCGCCGCTGCCCACTCCGACCTCGTCGTCTTCCTCGCCGACGGGCGGATCGTGGACGAGATGGCAGAGCCGACGGCGGAGGCGGTACTGGAACGCATGCGCCTCTTCACCGGCGCGGCGCCCCCGTCCCCCGGTCCCGGCCGGCCCGGCGACGACTCCACCGCGCGGGAGGACTGACCCGGTGCTCAAGGCGACCCTGAGGAGTTTCCTCGCGCACAAGGGGCGGCTGGCCCTGTCCGCGCTGGCCGTGATCCTGTCCGTGGCGTTCGTCGCGGGCAGCCTGATCTTCTCCGACACCGTCACCCGTACCTTCGACCGGCTGTTCGCCTCCACCGCCGCCGATGTGACGGTCCAGCCGAAGCAGGATCTGAGGTCGGCCCGGCTGAGCGGGTCGGTGGCGACCCTGCCGGCCGCGCTGCGGGACCGGGTGGCGAAGGCCGACGGGGTCGCGGCGGCCCGCGCCGAGGTGTCGGTGCGGAACGTCGTCGTGGTCGATGCACGCAACAAGCCCGTCGGCCCGACCACGGGCGCCCCGACCGTCGCGACGGCCTGGTACGTCACCCCCCGCAGCGCGGTGAAGCTGACCTCCGGTCATGCGCCGCACGGTGCGGGCGAGGCGCTGCTGGACGCCGACACGGCCGGCAAGAGGCACGTTCGGATCGGCGACTCGCTGACCGTGCAGGCGCAGCCGGGCTCGTTCCGGGTCCGGGTCGTCGGCATCGCCACGTTCACCACCACCAACCCCGGCGCCGCCCTGGTCTTCCTGGACCCTGCGGTGGCCGGCCGAGAACTGCTCGGGTCGGCCGCGAAGGCCACCGGCATCACGGTGGACGCGGCCGAGGGGGTCTCCGACGAGCAGCTCAAACAGCACGTCGGCCGGACGATCGGCACCGGCACCTACGACCTGAGGACCGCCGACGAGCAGGCCGAGTCGGCGGCGGCGAGCCTCGGCACGTTCCTGGACGTGATCAAGTACGTGATGCTGGGCTTCGCCGGCGTCGCGCTGCTCGTCGGCGTGTTCCTCATCGTCAACACGTTCTCCATGCTGATCGCCCAGCGCACCCGCGAGCTGGGTCTGCTGCGCGCCCTCGGCGCGGACCGGCGGCAGGTACGGCGCTCGGTGCTCACGGAGGCGCTGCTGCTCGGGCTGGTCGGTTCCACGCTCGGGCTGGCCGCCGGGATCGGGCTGGCGCTGGGCCTGATCCGGCTGATGAGCGCGTTCGGAATGCACCTGAGGGCCACGGAGATGGTCCTCGGCTGGGGCACGCCCGTCGCGGCGTACGCCGTCGGTCTCGGCGTCACCTTCGTGGCCGCCTACCTGCCCGCGCGGCGCGCTGCGGCCGTCTCGCCGATGGCGGCGCTCGCCGACGCCGAGGTCGCCGGTGTGGGCAAGCCGTTGAAGGCGCGGGCGATCGCCGGTGCGGTGCTCGGCGTGGCCGGCGCGGCGGCGCTCACCGGGTGCGCGACGGCGACGAGGACCGCGCAGGCCGCCTCGCTGCTGGGGCTCGGCGTGGTGCTGACGCTGGTCGCCACCGTGGTCGCCGGCCCGCTACTGGTGCGGCCGGTGATCCGGGTCCTGGGCGCGGCCTTCCCCGCGCTGTTCGGCCCGGTCGGCCAAATGAGCCGGCGCAACGCCCTGCGCAACCCGCGCCGTACGGGCGCCACGGCCGCCGCGCTCATGGTGGGCCTGGCGCTGGTCGGCGGGATGTCGGTGGCGAGCGCCTCGATGTCCGCGTCGTTCGACCGGCAGATCGACGAGACCCTCGGCGCCGACTTCATCGTCCAGAACGCCAACTTCACCCCGTTCACCCGGCAGGTGCGGGACGCCGTGGCCGCGACGCGCGGTGTCGGGCTCGTCGTACGCCAGCGGCTCACCCCGGTCGCCGTACGGCTGCCGGACGGCGACCGGACCGAGACGTCCGCCGTCGCGTACGGCCCGGGGCTCGACGACGTCGTGCACCTCGCCTACGCGCAGGGCGGTTCGGCGGACGCGCTGGCGGACGGCCATCTCGCCATGGACGCCGGTTTCGCCCGCGACCACGGCGTGCGGGTCGGCAGCGTCCTGCCGGTCGAGTTCCCGGGCGGACGGCGCACCGAGCTGACCGTCGGAGCGCTCACCGACCAGGACACGACGCAGGGCTACGGCGCCCCGGGCGGCCTGTACTTCGGCCTCGCCACGCTCGGCCGGTACGTGCCGGACGCCCAGGACTCCGTGCTCTACGTCGACGCGGCCCCCGGCACGAGACCTGCGGACCTGCGGCCCCGCCTGGAGCGGGCCCTGGAGCCCTATCCGCAGGTCCAGGTGCGCAACCAGACCGACTACAAGGAGCTGGTCCACGGCCAGATCGCCGTCCTGCTCTACCTGGTGTACGCGCTGCTGGGGCTGGCGATCGTCATCGCGGTGCTCGGCGTGGTCAACACGCTCGCGCTCTCGGTGGTGGAGCGCACCCGGGAGATCGGGCTGCTGCGCGCGATCGGGCTGGGGCGGCGGCAGTTGCGCCGGATGATCCGCCTGGAGTCGGTGGTGATCGCCGTGTTCGGCGCGGTCCTGGGGCTGGGACTGGGTCTGGTGTGGGGCGTGTGCATGCAGCGGGTGCTGGCCCTGCGTGGGCTGACGGCGCTCGCGATCCCCTGGGGCACGATCGCCGCGGTCGTGGTCGGCTCGGCGGTGGTGGGTGTCGTCGCGGCCCTGCTGCCGGCGCTGCGGGCGTCACGGATGAACGTGCTGGCGGCGATCGCGCACGAGTGACGGGACCGGCCCGACGTGAGGGACGTCCGCATGCCGGAATCCCGGGACCGGAGCCGCCCTTCGTGATCCGATGATCACATGACCGACCTGTCTGTACGTCCCGCCGTCCACGACGACCTCGACGCCGTCCTCGCCTTCTGGAAGACGGCCGCCGAGGGAACCAGCATCAGCGACGACCGCGCCGGGGTCGAGCGGCTGGTCGACCGCGACCCCGGGGCTCTCCTGCTCGCCGAGTCGGCGGGCGACCTGCTCGGCACGGTGATCGCGGGCTTCGACGGCTGGCGGTGCCATCTGTACCGGCTCGCGGTGCATCCGGAGCGGCGGCGGCAGGGCGTCGCCTCGGCGCTGCTGGCCGCCGCCGAGGAACGGTTCGTACGGCTCGGCGGGCGGCGCGCGGACGCGATGGTGCTGGTCCGCAACGAGACCGCGCAGCACGCCTGGAGTGCGGCCGGATACGGCTCGCAGGAGCACTGGCGGCGCTGGGTGAAGCCGCTCACCGACTGACCTTCGCGCCTTACTTTGCTCATCCTTTACCATTAAGGGAGCACTCGGCCCTCTATGAAAGGTTGTGAGCGTCCGCCGATGGGCGAGCCTCCCCGTCCGCGACACCGCGCGTTCCGTCCGGCCCTGTCCGATCATGGGAGGACGGGGGTGACCCGATGACCGAAGTGCTGCTCCTT
Organism: Streptomyces sp. NPDC052301; assembly: GCF_044593395.1. Taxonomy (NCBI): domain Bacteria; kingdom Bacillati; phylum Actinomycetota; class Actinomycetes; order Kitasatosporales; family Streptomycetaceae; genus Streptomyces; species Streptomyces sp. NPDC052301. The sequence goes on from NZ_JBIUBE010000002.1 coordinate 693,864, forward strand.
CTGGTGGCGATCCTGCTGTCGATCGCCTGCGGCGCCTTCGTGGCGGCCGAGTTCTCGCTGACCACGGTGGAGCGCGGCGAGCTGGAGCGGGCCGCCGAGCGCGGTGAGCGCGGTGCCGCCGGCGCCCTGAAGGCCGTACGGAATCTGACCTTCCAGCTCTCCGGTGCCCAGCTCGGCATCACCGTGACCAACCTGGTGGTCGGCATGCTCGCCGAACCGTCGATCGCCAAGCTGCTCGCCGGTCCGTTCCGGGCGATGGGTCTGTCGGCCGGCGCGGCGAGCTCGGCCGCGCTGGTGCTCGGTACGGCCCTGTCGACGGTGTTCCTGATGGTCGTCGGCGAGCTGGTGCCGAAGAACTGGGCGATCTCCTCGCCGCTGGCCGTGGCCCGGCGGGTGGGCAATCCGCAGCGCTTGTTCAGCGCGGCCTTCGGGCCCTTCATCACCCACCTGAACAACACGGCCAACCATGTCGTACGCCGGTTCGGCATCGAGCCCGCCGAGGAGCTGGCCTCCGCGCGCGGCCCGCAGGAACTGGCCGCCCTCGCCCGGCACTCCGCCAAGAAGGGCGCGCTGGAGCCGGACACCGCCGAGCTGTTCGTGCGCACGCTGAACCTGGCCGACCTGACCGCGGAGAACGTGATGACCCCCCGCGTCCAGGTCATCGCCCTGGACGCCCAGGCGACCTGCGAGGACGTGGCGAACGCGACCCGGGCCACCGGCCTGTCCCGGTTCCCGGTCTTCCGGGGCAGCCTGGACTCGGTCGTCGGCACCGCCCACATCAAGGACGTCCTCGCCGTCGCCGCCGACCAGCGCCGGCACCGCACGGTCGCCCAGATCATGCGCCAGCCGCTGCTGGTGCCCGAGTCCCTGACCGTCGACCGGCTGCTGGACCGCCTCGGCGGCCGGCGCACCATGGCCGTCGTCATCGACGAGTACGGCGGCACGGCGGGCGTGGCGACCCTGGAGGACATCGTCGAGGAGGTCGTCGGCGAGGTGCGGGACGAGCACGACCCGCACGAGACGCCCGACCTCGCCCCCGCCGGCGCGGACACCGAGGGCCGGGCCCTGTACTCCGCGGACGGCGCCGCCCGCACCGACCAGCTCGCCCGGGTGGGCCTGCGGGTGCCCGAGGGGCCGTACGAGACGCTGGCCGGCCTGGTCGCCACCGAGCTGGGCCGGATACCCGCGATCGGTGACAGCGTCGAGGTCGCCGGCTGGCGGCTGGAGGTGGTGGACGCCTCGGGCCGCCGGGCGGCCCGGGTGCTGCTGCACGCGCCGCTGGACGACGAGAAGGCCGACGAGACGCCGGAGAGTGCCCGATGACCGCCGTACAGCTGCTGATCGGTCTCGCGACCCTCGTCGTCAACGCCTTCTTCGTCGGCGCCGAGTTCGCGCTGATCTCCGTGCGCCGCTCGCAGGTGGAGCCGCTCGCCCAGGAGGGCGACCGGCGCGCCAGGAGCGTGCTGTGGGGCCTGGAGCACGTGTCCGCGCTGCTGGCCGCCGCCCAGCTCGGCATCACGCTGTGCACCCTGGTCCTCGGTGTGGTCGCCGAGCCGGCGATCGCGCATCTGCTGGAGCCGGTGTTCCACGCGCTCGGGGTGCCTATGGGCGCGGGGCACGCAGTGTCGTTCGTGATCGCGCTGACCCTGGCGACGTATCTGCACATGCTGCTGGGCGAGATGGTCCCGAAGAACATCGCGCTCGCCGAGCCGGTGCGCAGCGCACTGCTCCTCGGCCCGCCGCTGGTCACGCTCTCCCGGGCGCTGCGCCCGGTGATCTTCACCGTCAACGCGTTCGCGAACGGCCTGCTGAAGCTGCTCCGGGTGGAGGCCAAGGACGAGGTCTCGGCGACCTTCACCGACACCGAGCTCGCCGAGATCGTGAAGGACGCCAGCCAGGCCGGCCTGATCGACGACCGGGCCCAGGAGCGGCTGCACGACGCGCTGGAGCTGGGCAGCCGGCCGGTGCGGGACGTGGTGGTGCCGCTGCAACGGGTCGTGTACGCGCGCGTGGGCGTCACCCCGGAACAGCTGGAACGGCTGTCGGCCGAATCGGGCTTCTCCCGGTTCCCGGTGGTCGACGAGGGCCGCCGGATCGTGGGCTATCTGCACGTCAAGGACGCGCTGGACGCCTCGCCGCGGGAGATGCCGTTCCGGCTGCGTGACATGCGGCCCATCGCGCGCGTGCGCGAGAAGACCCCGCTGGACGACGTCCTCACCGCGATGCGCGGCAGCCGTACGCACCTCGCGGCCGTGCTCGGCGACGACGGCCGGCTGGCCGGGCTGGTGACGATGGAGGACGTGCTGCGGCAGCTGTTCGGACAGCCCGCCCCGGGGTGACGCCGGGCGATCCAGGGGCGACCGACCGACGGGTATGGAGCCGGGATACCATCGCTCACGCCATGCAGACGAATCCCACACCTCCTCCGTACACCAGCCTGGTCGCGGTCGGCGACTCCTTCACCGAGGGCATGTCGGACCTGCTGCCCGACGGCTCCTACCGGGGCTGGGCCGACCTGCTCGCCGCGCGGATGGCCACCCGGGCCCCGGACTTCCGGTACGCCAACCTCGCCGTGCGCGGCAAGCTGATCGGGCAGATCGTCGACGAGCAGGTGGACGTGGCGGCGGCCATGAACGCCGACGTGATCACACTGGTCGGCGGTCTGAACGACACCCTGCGCCCCAAGTGCGACATGGGCCGGGTGCGCGGGCTGCTGACCGAGGCGGTGGAGCGCCTCGCCCCGTCCTGCGAGCAGCTGGTGCTCATGCGCAGCCCCGGCCGGCAGGGCCCGGTGCTGGAGCGGTTCCGGCCGCGCATGGAGGAGCTGTACGCCTGCATCGACGAGCTGGCCGGGAAGCACGGCGCGCTGGTGGTCGACCTGTACGGCGCGCCCTCGCTGAGCGACCCGCGGCTGTGGGACGTGGACCGGCTGCATCTGACGGCGGATGGGCACCGCCGGGTCGCCGAGGCGGTGTGGCAGACGCTCGGGTACGAGGCGGAGGACGCCGAGTGGCACGTGCCGATGCCGGCCACGCTGCCGCCGGGCTGGCTCGCCCGCCGGGTCGCGGACGCCCGCTTCGCCCGGCAGCACCTCCTGCCGTGGATAGGCCGCCGCCTGACCGGCCGCTCCTCGGGCGACGGCCGCCCGCCGAAGCGGCCGGAGCTGCTGCCGTACGAGGGGCAGGCGTAGCCTCGCCGTCATGGCCACCCGCGTGATCAGCGTCCGGGGCCGGATCCACGAGTTCGGTCCCCGGCTCGAGGACGCGCCCGCCGACGTGGTCTACGTCGGCCGCCGCTGGACGATGGGAGGCTGGGACCTGCCCCGGCACCCGCTGTACAACCCCTTCGCGTACGACACCCCGGCGAAGAAGCGGGACGGCACGCGGGCCGAGGTCATGGCGATGTACCGGGCGTACCTGCTGGAGCGCCGGATCTGCTCGAGCTGGTCGCCGAGCTGCGCGGGCGGACGCTCGCCTGCTGGTGCGGGCCGCAGCCGTGCCACGCGGACGTGCTGGCGGAGCCGGCCGAGACCGGGACGATCGCGGAGGGGGAAGCCGCGGACGCCCCTCCGGCCAGGCCGGGGTGACGGACGTCTCGTAGTTTCCGCCGAACCACCCCATGGCGCTGGCCTGCACGAATCGCCAGTAGAATCTGGACACGTGACTTCTGCGCCCGCCAAGCCCCGCATCCCGAACGTCCTCGCCGGACGCTACGCCTCCGCCGAGCTCGCCACGCTCTGGTCCCCCGAGCAGAAGGTGAAGCTGGAGCGGCAGCTCTGGCTCGCCGTGCTGCGGGCCCAGAAGGACCTCGGCATCGACGTGCCGGACGAGGCGATCGCCGACTACGAGCGTGTCCTGGACACCGTCGACCTGGCCTCGATCGCCGAGCGCGAGAAGGTCACCCGGCACGACGTGAAGGCGCGGATCGAGGAGTTCAACGACCTCGCCGGGCACGAGCACGTGCACAAGGGCATGACCTCCCGCGACCTCACCGAGAACGTGGAGCAGCTGCAGATCCGGCTGTCGCTGGAGCTGATGCGCGACCGTACGGTGGCCGTGCTGGCGCGTCTCGGCAAGCTGTCCGGCGAGTACGCCGAGCTGGTCATGGCCGGCCGCTCGCACAACGTGGCCGCGCAGGCCACGACCCTCGGCAAGCGGTTCGCGACGGCCGCCGACGAGCTGCTCGTGGCGTACGGCCGCATCGAGGAGCTGCTGGGCCGCTACCCGCTGCGCGGCATCAAGGGCCCGGTCGGCACCGCGCAGGACATGCTGGACCTGCTCGGCGGTGACGCGGCCAAGCTGGCCGACCTGGAGAACCGCATCGCGCGGCACCTCGGCTTCTCGCAGGCCTTCACCTCGGTCGGCCAGGTCTACCCGCGCTCCCTGGACTACGAGGTCGTCACCGCGCTGGTGCAGCTGGCGGCGGCCCCGTCCTCGCTGGCCAAGACGATCCGGCTGATGGCCGGGCACGAGCTGGTCACCGAGGGCTTCAAGCCGGGCCAGGTCGGCTCCTCGGCGATGCCGCACAAGATGAACACCCGCTCCTGCGAGCGCGTCAACGGCCTCATGGTCATCCTGCGCGGCTACGCCTCGATGACCGGCGAGCTGGCGGGCGACCAGTGGAACGAGGGCGACGTGTCCTGCTCGGTGGTGCGCCGGGTCGCGCTGCCGGACGCGTTCTTCGCCCTGGACGGCCTGCTGGAGACCTTCCTCACGGTCCTCGACGAGTTCGGCGCCTTCCCGGCCGTCGTCGCCCGCGAGCTGGACCGCTACCTGCCGTTCCTGGCCACCACCAAGGTGCTCATGGGCGCCGTCCGCGCCGGGGTCGGCCGTGAGGTGGCGCACGAGGCGATCAAGGAGAACGCCGTCGCCACCGCGCTCGCGATGCGTGAGCAGGGCGCCGAGCGCAACGATCTGCTCGACAAGCTCGCCGCCGACGAGCGCCTGCCCCTCGACCGTGACGAGCTGGCCGCCCTGATGGCCGACAAGCTGTCGTTCACCGGTGCCGCCGCCGACCAGGTCGGTGTGGTCGTCGGCCGGATCGAGGAGATCGCCAAGCAGCACCCGGAGGCCGCCGGCTACACCCCCGGAGCGATCCTCTGACCCGTCTGACGAAGGCGGACCTGGAGGCCGCCCGCGACCGTCTCGTCCCGGACGTGGTCGCGGACGGCCTCCAGGTGCTGTTCTGCGGCATCAACCCGGGGCTGATGACGGCGGCGACGGGCCATCACTTCGCCCGCCCGGGGAACCGCTTCTGGCCGGTGCTGCACCTGTCCGGCTTCACCCCCCGGCTGCTGAAGCCGGCCGAGCAGCACGAGCTGCTGTCGTACGGGCTGGGCATCACCAACGTCGTGGCGCGGGCGACCGCGCGGGCGGACGAACTGACCGCCGCGGAGTACGTCGAGGGCGGGCGGTTGCTGACCGAGAAGGTGACACGGCTGCGGCCCGGGTGGCTGGCCGTGGTCGGCGTGACCGCCTACCGGGCCGCCTTCGGTGACCGCACCGCGAAGGTGGGGCCGCAGCAGCGGACCGTCGGGGACAGCCGGGTGTGGGTGCTGCCCAACCCCAGCGGGCTGAACGCGCACTGGACGGCGGCGACCATGGCGGAGGAGTTCGCCCGGCTGCGGGACGCCGCGTCGGCCTAGGTCTTGGCGACGGGGGTCGTCAACCGGCCGGGCTCTCCTGGAGCGTGGGGCGGAAGCGGCGCCGGTACTCGCTGGGAGTGATCCCCAGTCGCCGGCGGAAGGCCCGGATCAGGGTGGCCACGCTGCCGAATCCGCAGGCGTCGGCGATCCGGTCCAGGGTTTCCTCGGTCTCCTCCAGGCCGTTGCGGGCCCGCTCGACGCGGGCGTGGTCGATGTACACCGCCGGGGTCATGCCGGTCTCCTCCTGGAAGATCCGGGTGAGCTGGCGGTCGCTGATGTGGGCGTACGCGGCGAGTTCGGCGACGGTGATCTTCCGGCGCAGGTTGGCGGTGACGTAGTGCCGCAGATCGTCCATGCGGCGCGTGGTGTAGGCGGGTTCGACCGGCACGCTGAACTGGCTCTGCCCGCTGGGTCTCTTGAGGTACATCACGAGCTGGCGGGCGACCCCCATGGCCGCGGCCTCACCGAAGTCCTCGGCGACCAGGGCCAGGGCGAGGTCGAGGCAGGCGGTGATGCCGGCGCCGGTCCACACGTTGCCTTCACGGATGAAGATCGGGTCGGGGTCGACGTCCACGGCCGGATAGCGGGCGGCCAGCTGCCGGGCGGTCGACCAGTGCGTCGTCGCGCGCTTGCCGTCGAGGAGTCCGGCCTCGGCCAGCAGATGCGCCCCCACACACACGGATGTGACGCGGCGTGAACGGTAGGCCAACTTCCGCACCCAGGCGACCACGGCGGGGTCGATCACGGGGTGTACGCGGTGGTCCCGGTCGATGGTGACGCTTCCGGGCACGATCAGGGTGTCGATGCGCCGGTCGGCGATGTCGGAGAACGACACGTCGGGAATCACCTTGACGCCCGCCCCCGTGGTGACGGGGTCGATGGTCTCGGCCGCCAGCAGCACCCGGTATCCGGGGTCCCGTCGCAGGTCACGCCCCAGGAGCGCAAAGACTTCCGGAGGTCCGGTGACGTCCAGGAGATCCACCCCGTCGAACAACATGATCACGACAAGCCTGGGCCCAAGCATGCCGGAATTCCCCCCTCCGGTCCGGATGATGTCGGAATCTGCAAACTATCCGACCCAGCTGAGAATCAGCCAGCCCCTACGGTGAGGCAGGTAACTCGCCGCGCACACGTCGGCGACTTGAACCTCCTATTTCGTCACCTTCCCAGGGGAGAGAGCACAGCCATGCCGTCCACCACGCTCCGTGAGCTGAACGAGTTCGACAACACCCCCGCCACCCTCGCCGACTCCACGGTGGTCCTGATCGACTACCAGAACACCTACACGCAGGGTGTGATGGAGCTGGAGGGCTGGCAGGCCGCGCTCGAGGCCGGAGCCACCCTTCTCGCCAGGGCGCGCGCGGCCGGCGCCACCGTCATCCACGTCATCAACGACGGAGGCGAGGGCACCCCCTACGACATCCGCGCCGAGATCGGCCGGATCCACCCCGCCGTCGCCCCGATCGAGGGCGAGGCCACCGTGGTGAAGAGTGTCCCGAACGCCTTCCACGGCACCGACCTCGGTGCTCTGGTCGACGCCGCCGGGAGCACGGACCTGGTCCTGGCCGGGTTCATGACGCACATGTGCGTGGCGTTCACGGCGCAGGGCGCCTTCCTGCGCGGCAACCGCCCCACCGTCGTGGCCGACGCCTCCGCGACCCGTACCCTGAAGACCGCCGTCGCCGAAGTGCCGGCCGAGCAGCTGCACCACAGTGCGCTCGCCACGATCGACGACCTCTACGGCGTCGTCGTCGCGACGGCCTCCGACCTCGGCTGACCGTCCCGGCACCACCGGCACCACCCCCGCCGGCACCCCGGCACCACCCCCGCCACGCCGCTGCCCGGGCGCTCCCACCCCGAGGGGTGCGTCACCCCGACGTGCCCCCGCCCGGCAACGGTCCGCACCACCGTGTCCGCCACCCCACGGCAGACAGCCGGCCGCCCCGGCGGCCACCCACCCCCGACTTCCCCCCACGCCGCACGCGTCCCCTGCCCCGCCCGGCCCCCACCAGCCAGGCAGCCCGGCGTGCACCCGTCCCTCACCATCACAGGACCCAGGAAGCACAGGGGAAATGACCACGCGACGCACTTTCATCGGCACCGCCACCGCAGTCGGCGCCGGCGCCGTCCTCACCGGCACCACCGTCCCGGCCTCCTTCGCGGCCGACACCACGCCGGTACCGGACACCAGCACCGCCCAGGCCGCCAGGAAGAAGCTGGCCCGGGACAACATCCGCGCCGTCGACACCGCCATGCGCACCAACTACGACGCCATGCGTGGCAATCTGACCAAGCACCTCGACCCGATCATCATCGTGAACAACGACATGGTCGGCGGCACCTACTACCTGGTGCAGAACGGCGCGGTCGTCGAGACCGTGAAGCCGGTCGACGAGGTGTTCGAGATGGCCAAGTCCATCGCCCACACGCCGCTCGGCATCTACAGCATCTGCGCCCCGTCGCTGGACCCGAAGTACATCGTCCCGGCGCAGGCCCCGTACACGGACCCGCACGACCTGGAGATGGTCGCCTACAACGGGCCGAAGAACACGAGCTGGGTCACCCCGCTCCAGGACTTCTCCAAGACCCTGGACACCGCCCGGAAGACCCTCGCCGACGCCAAGCTGCCGGCGGACCTGACCACCTCCTGCGCCTACCTCATCGACCGTGGCCAGGCGTTCATCGCCGACACCCTCAAGCGCGGCGAGTTCTCCATGGACGCGTTCGAGGCGTTCTCCGCCGACGTCTACCCGAGCATCCGCACCAACATGTACTACAGCAGCCGCTACCAGATCGACGGCGTCAGCGCGCTGATGATCCGCTGGCGCAAGCAGGTCGGAGATCCCGCCTGGTCCAACCTGTACGTGCTGGTGTTCAGCCTCTGGACGACGTTCGAACTGAACCAGAACTCGATCATCCTGAAGAACTTCATGGACCAGTCGAAGGTCGACAGCCATCTGATCGACCTGATGACCGCGCAGACGGTCGGCGACCCGGTCGCGGTCGGCCTGGACAACCTGGCCCGCATCGTCATGGACAACATCGCCGCCGAGATGGTGTTCTCCACCGACCAGTCCACCGCCGACGCGCTGAAGGGCCGCCCCGACCTGCTGTCCACCGAGATCCTCAAGCTCCTCGGCGAGGCCGGCACGGGTGCGAACACCGCGTCGTCGGTCACCAAGGGCCAGGTCAACCAGCTGGTGTGCCCGTTCCACAACCGCTCGTCCAAGACCCCGGCCGTCCGCGCCTGACCCCCGCGAACAGACGACCACACCCGCATCGGCGGTGAACCCCCGTACGCCCTGGGGAGGCCGGGGCGTACCGGCCTCGAGACGGCGTCCTCCCCCTGTCCGCCCCGCCCCAGGCCGGACGTCCCGGGAAGGCGCCGTCTCCCCCATCGCCGGGCGACCCCACCCACCTCGGCTCAGCCGGGGCGTCACTGCTTCAACGGGGGGACCTCACCCATGCCTTCGACCACCGCACCCCGGACCGCCCGCACATGGGCGCTCTCCGGGCTCGTCATCCTGACCGTGAACCTCCGCGCGGCCATCACCGGGATCAGCCCCGTGCTCGACGACCTCCAGCACGCGGTCCACCTCACCGACACCGCCGTCTCGGTCCTCACCACGCTGCCGGTGCTGTGCCTCGGCGCCTTCGCCGCCCTGGCCCCGGTGATCGCCCGGAGGGTCGGCACGGAGTCCGCGATCACCGGTGCCCTGCTGCTCATCACCGCAGGCGTCGCCCTGCGCCTGTTCCCCTCCCCCGCCTGCCTGTTCACCGGGACCGCGCTCGCCGGGGCGGGAATCGCCATCGGCAACGTGCTCCTGCCCGCCGTGATCAAGCAGCACTTCGCCCACCGTGTGGGTGCGTTCACCGGTCTCGCGATGACGCTGACGGCGTGCAGCGGAGCCGTGGCGGCCGGGCTCGCCGTGCCGCTCGACCATGCGGCGGGATGGCGTGTCGCACTGGCCGTGTGGTCGCTCCCCGCGGCGGCCGGCGCGGCGCTGTGGGCGACCCTGGCCGTACGGCAGCGCACGCGCTCCGGCGGGCCCCCGGCAGGCCGTCACACCGCACACGGCGGGTCCGGTGCCCCGCCCGAGTCTCTGCTGCGCTCCCCGCTGGCGTGGTCCGTCGCCGTGTTCCTCGGTGCCGTCTCGCTCATGTTCTACGCCCTGGTGGCGTGGCTGCCCGGGATCATGCGGTCCCACGGCGTCTCGCAGGCCACCGCGGGGGCCATGGTGTCCGTGCTGCTGACCATCGGAATCCCGCTGGGTTTCGCGGTCCCGGTCGTCGCCGCGCGTCTGCCGAACCAGCAGCCGCTGATCCTCGCCGTCACCGTCGTCAAGGTCATCGGACTGGTCGGCATCCTCACGGCGCCCTCCGCCGGCTGGCTGTGGGTGTGCATCCTCGGCCTGGCCACGGGCAGCGCCTTTCCTCTCGCCATGACCGTTCTCGCCCTGCGCTCACCCGACCCGGCCGTGGCGGCACGCCTTTCGGGCATGGCACAGACCGTCGGCTACCTCCTCGCCGGAGTCGGCCCCGGTCTGCTCGGCCTCCTCCACGCCCTCACCGGCACATGGCAGATCCCGCTCCTGCTGCTCCTCGCCCTCGTGGTACCGGAGACAGCAGCCGGACTGATCTCGTCCCGGCCCGGTTTCGTCCCGGCCCCCGCGCCGGCCGCGCCGCAACCGGTCCACGAGAAGGCCGCGGTCGGCTGAGGGCTGCCCTGCGGAGGGAGTGGCGGTCAGGGCGGGTCGATCTCGGTCACTATGCCGAGGAGCCGGAAGGGAAGCTCCTTGTACCCGTGGGACACACCGAGGGCGACCCACCGGTCCGATGCGGGGGCCTGCCACAGGTGGACGTCCGGCACGTGCTCGCTCAGCCCGGCCCAGGGTTCCGCTGTCTCCTCGCCCTCCATCGTCCGCGCGAGGACGCTGCGCAGGCTGAAGCGCTGCGGTGGCCCCCACCGTTCGGTGAGCCGCTCCGTGAGACCGTCCCGGTCGGCCTCGTACTGCGCCGCCGTCTCCTCCCACTCCGTGCCGTCGCCCTCCCAGAAGTCACCACTCGTCTGTAAGGCGGCCATGTGATAGCCGGGCCCGCTCTCGCCGTGGTCCGTCCAGCCGTGGGCCGTGGGGAACTCCCGGGCGCACAGCAGGTCGACGACCGTCAGACACTTCGCGATGTCCATGTGATCCAGTAAAGCGGGCGGCACTGACACTTGGCCGGTCGTCAGGCGTCCCTGCGTCGCAGGCGCCACCCCCCGGCCAGGACGGCCGCCGCCGACCACAGCCCGGTCACCGCGAGCCCGCTCCACGGGCCGAGCGCGCCGTCCCAGGTGCTGTGCAGGGCGACTTGGCCGGCCCGGTCGGGCAGGAGGTCGGCGACGCCGCCCGAGAGATCGCCGATGACGAAGGACACGATCAGCAGGAACGGGATCAGCACGGAAAGGGTGGCGACCCCGCTGCGCAGCACGGCCGCGAGCCCGGCCGCGAACAGCGCCATCAGGGTCAGGTGCAGCGCGCAGCCGACGGCGCCGCGCAGTCCCTCGCTCCAGGCCGGACCGTCGGTGCCGAGAACCGACTTGCCGACCACCAGGGTGGACAGCCCGGTGAGCAACCCGACGGCCAGCATCGGCAGGGCGATCGCCGTCGCCTTGGCCGCGAACCAGCGCCGCCGGTCGGGCACCGCCGACAGCGTCAGCCGCAGTGCGCCGCCGCGGAACTCGGACGACATGGCCGTCGTACCGAAGGCGACCGCGGCGACCTGCCCGAAGCTGATGCCGAAGAACACGGAGAACAGCGGGTCGGAACCGTCGGCGTCGGTGGCCGCGAGCGCCGAGAACGCGGTGGTGGCCACGAGGACCGCGGCGAGGGCGCCCAGTTGGGAGCGCAGGGTACGGATCTTGATCCACTCGGCGTGCAGAACGGGTGCGAATTCCATGGTCAGGCCTCCTGGAGCGGTGCGGTGAACTCGGCCTCGGCCGCGGTCAGATCGAAATAGGCCTCTTCCAGGGTGGGCTCCCTCGAGGCGAGTTCCAGTACGGGCAGGGCCGCCTCGGACATGAGCCGGCCGATGTCGTCCACGCGCGCGTGCCGCACGGTCCGGGCTCCGTCCGGCTCCGGGACGCTGTCGAGGCCATGGCGGGCGAGCAGGTCGTCCAGCGCGGCGGGCTCGGTGGTGCGGATCCTGACGTGCGGTCGCACGCGCGCGTGGATGAACTCCTGGACCGGGGTGTCGGCCAGCAGGCGGCCCCGGCCCAGGATCACGAGGTGATCGGCGCAGGCCGCGGTCTCGCTCATCAGATGGCTGGAGACGAGGACCGTACGGCCTTCCGCCGCGAGCCGGCGCATCAGGGTGCGGATCCACACGATGCCTTCGGGGTCGAGGCCGTTGGCGGGTTCGTCGAGCAGGACCACCTCGGGGTCGCCGAGCAGGGCGGCCGCGATGCCGAGGCGCTGGCGCATGCCGAGGGAGTACGTCCGCACCCGGCGCCGTGCCACCGCGGCGAGTCCGGCCTCCGCGAGGACGGTGTCGACCCGGCGCTGGGGGATGCGGTTGCTGGCGGCGAGGGCGCGCAGGTGGTCGCGGGCGGTGCGGGAGCCGTGCGCGGCGTCGGCGTCGAGCAGAGCGCCCACCCGGCACAGCGGCGTGCGGAGTTCGGCGTAGGGCCGGCCGCCGATCGTGGCGGTGCCGGAGGTGGGCCGGTCGAGGCCGAGGACGAGGCGCATGGTGGTGGACTTGCCGGCGCCGTTGGGGCCGAGGAAGCCGGTGACGCGGCCGGGGAGGATCCGGAAGGTGAGCCGGTCCACGGCCCGCCGGCCGCCGTACTCCTTGCTGAGGTCGGTTACGTCGATGCTGGTCATGGCCAACACCCTGGTCCTTTCCGGGCGTCGGGGCCTCCCCCGCCGGTGGAGATCGTCTCCCCCGTGCGGGGGAGGCCCGTTGTCGGTGCTGCCTGCGACGATGTGTTCATGGCCCGCTTTCTGCGCCCGCTGTTGAGCGGGACCACGTACACGCGCCTGCTGCATCTGTGGGTGCCGATGCTGGTGGTCAGCGTCTGGCTCTACATCCTCCCGGGGGCTCCCTGGGTGCCGGCGCTGTTCCTGATACCGCTCGGGTTCGTTCCCGCGGTCCGCAGGGGCGAGGGTGTGCAGGCGCGGCTGCTGCTCACACCGGGCGAGGCGGCGCCGGGCATCTCCGAGACGCCGTCGGCGACCTGGCGGGACCGGCTGCGCACGGTGCTGTGGCTCGAGCTGAGGATGCTCCTCGGCGGGGCGACCGTCTTCGGCATGGTGTGGCTGCCCGTCACCTCCTTCGAACTGGCCCGGTGTGCCGGGGGACGCGCGCCGTCCGGCGTGCCGCTGCTGGACCGGCTGCCCCCGAACCCGGCCTGGGCCCTGCTGGCGCCGCTCCCGCTGCTCGTCCTGTACGGCGTGGTCGTCGGGCTGGGCGAGCTGGTCACCTCCGGCGCGCGGCGTCTTCTGGGCCCCTCGGCGGCCGAGCGGCTGGCCGCGCTGGAGGAGCGCACCGAACAACTGCTGGAACGCACGCGTATCGCACGGGAGTTGCACGACTCGATCGGGCATGCCCTGACGGTGGCGGTGGTGCAGGCCGGTGCGGCGCGGGCGGCGGACGACCCGGAGTTCACCGACCGGGCACTGGGCGCCATCGAGGAGACCGGGCGGGCCGCCCTGGAGGACCTGGAGCGGGTGCTGGGTGTGCTGCGGGAGACCGAGCGGCCGGTGAGCGCCCGGCCCACGCTGGCCGACGCCGGCCGGCTGCTGGAGTCGGCGCGGGCCTCCGGCGCGAAGGTCGACGCCGAGGTGACGGGGCCGGTCGAGGCCGTGCCGGGGCCGGTGTCCCGCGAGGGGTACCGGATCCTGCAGGAGGCGCTCACCAATGTGCTGCGGCACGCGGGCGCGGTCCCGGTGCGCGTCCGGGTCGCGGTCGGCGACGGCAGGCTCGCCCTGGAGGTGCGCAATCCCCTGCCGGGCGCGATACCGGGCCCCGGGCGGGGCAGCGGTCTGCGGGGCATACGGGAGCGGGCCGCGCTGCTCGGGGGCAGTGCCCTGACCGGTCCGGACGAGGGCGACTGGCGGGTGCGCGCGGAGCTGCCGCTCGGCTGATCTACGCTGGCCGGATGCCGGTCACCGTACTGCTCGTAGACGACGAACCCCTGGTCCGCGCGGGTCTGCGGGCCGTGCTGGAGGCGCAGCCCGACATCGAGGTGGTGGGGGAGGCGGCCGACGGGGCCGCGGTCGTCCCGATGGTGCGTCAGCTGCGGCCGGACGTGGTCGCCATGGACGTGCGGATGCCGCTGCTGGACGGGATCGAGGCCACGCGTGCGGTGCTGCGCACGGTGGCCGAGCCGCCGAAGATCCTCGTGGTGACGACGTTCGAGGACGACGAGTTCGTGTACGAGGCACTGCGCGCGGGCGCCGACGGCTTCCTGCTGAAGCGGGCCCGGCCTGCCGAGATCGTGCACGCGGTGCGGCTGGTGGCCGAGGGCGAGTCGCTGCTGTTCCCGGCCTCCGTGCGCAGGCTGGCCGCCCGGTACGGCGACGGTGACCGCCCGGCGCGGGCCGTGCTGGAGCGGGCGCGGCTGACCGAGCGGGAGGCGGAGGTGCTGCGGCTGATGGCGCGGGGTTTGTCGAACGCGGAGATCGCCGAGCGGCTGGTGGTCGGTACGGAGACGGTGAAGTCGCACGTGAGCGGCGTGCTGGCCAAGCTCGGCGCACGCGACCGCACGCAGGCGGTGATCGCCGCCTACGAGTCGGGCTTCGTCGCTCCGGGCTGACGCACGCGGGCTGCGGGCGCGGGCGGGGCCCGGCACTCGCCGGGCTGCGCCGGGCCGAGTACGATCCGGCCAACACGCCCGCGAGCTGGGAGGACGGACGGTGGGGCAGCTGACCGGCGGCGATCCCTCGCTGCTGCGGAGGATCAATTCCGCGGTGGTGCTGCACGCGCTGCGCGCCACGGACTGCGCGACGCTCACCGAGATCACCCGGGTCACCGGACTGTCCCGGCCCACCGTCGAGGGGGTCGTGGAGGGGCTCATCGAGGCCGGGCTCGTGGTCGAGAAGGCGGCCGAGGAGGGCACCGCACGCCGCCAGGGGCGGCCCGCGCGCCGGTTCCGGTTCCGGGCCGAGGCCGGGCATCTGCTGGGCCTGGAGATCGGGGCGCACCGGGTCGCCGCGCTGCTGTCGGACCTGGACGGGCGGGTGCTGGGCGCGCAGGCCAAGGAGGTCGACGAGACGGCCCCGGCGGACGAGCGGCTGGAGCGGCTGCGCGGCGCGGTCGCCGAGTTGCTGCGGCGGGCCGGGGTCGCGCGCGGCTCGCTGCGGGCGGTGGGCGTGGGCACGCCGGGGATCGTGGAGGCCGACGGCACGGTGCGGCTGGGCACGGCGCTGCCGCAGTGGACGGGCCTGAGCCTCGGCGAGCGGCTGAGGCGGTCCTTCAAGTGCCCGGTGCTGGTGGAGAACGACGCCAACGCGGCGGCCGTCGCCGAGCACTGGAAGGGCGCGGCGACCGAGACCGACGACGTGGTGTTCGTGCTGGCCGGGCTGAGTCCGGGGGCGGGCTCGCTGATCGGCGGGCGGCTGCACCGCGGCTACGGCGGGGCGGCCGGGGAGATCGGTGCGCTGCATCTGCTGGGCCGGGAGGTGACGCCGGAAACGCTGCTGTCCACCACCGACCAGCCGCTGCACCCGCTGGACGAGCAGGCGGTGGCCGAGGTGTTCGCGCTGGCCCGGGAGGGCGACCAGCGGGCGCGGGCAGCCGTCGAGCGGTTCATCCAGCGGCTCGTGCACGACGTGGCCGCGCTGGTGCTGGCGCTCGATCCGGAGCTGGTCGTGATCGGCGGCTGGGCGGCCGGTCTCGACGGCGTGCTGGAGCCGCTGCGCCGTGAACTGGCCCGGTACTGTCTGCGCCCGCCGCAGGTCACCCTGTCGATGCTGGGTGAGGCGGCCGTGGCCACGGGGGCGCTGCGCCTGGCTCTGGACCATGTCGAGGAGCAACTGTTCGCGGTCGACGGCACGGTGACGCGGCGCTGAGCTTCGGCGGTGCTGTGCCGGGGCGCGGGACGTCGTGCGGGTGCGGGCGCGTGGTGGCTTGTCGCGCCCACGCGGCGGAGCCGCACACGAGGCGCAGCTCCGCGCCCCTGGGTCGGCCGGCGCGCCCGGCGTTCCCAGGGACCGGAGCTGTGCGATCGCCGCCGCGTGTGGCTGATCGCGCGCACGCGGCCTTTCGTCGTCAGGAGGCCTGGCGTTCCGGGTCGTGGTGTATCTCCACCCCTGCCGTGTCGCCGAAGGTCAGCCGGCAGGTGTCGGCCCGGTAGGTCGCCACCGAGAGGGCGGCGGTGCGGCCCTGGGCGAAGAAGCGGGTGGTGACCACCAGCACCGGTGCGCCCGGGAGCCGGTCGAGTTCCCGCGCGTCGTCCGCGCGGGCCGAGCCCAGTTCCACGGCGCGGTCCTGGCCCTCCAGCTCCAGGCGCTGCAGCTCGCGCAGGACCGCACGCGCGCGTGCCGGACCGGAGGGGGCGTCGATCGCGCTGAGGTCGGGCACCGAGGCCGCGGGGATGTGGAGCAACTCGGTGGCGACGAGCTGACCGTGGGAGGTACGGGAGCGGCGCACGGTGTGCACGGTCTCGTCGGCGCCGGTCTCCAGCGCGGCGGCGACGGCCGCGGGCGGCACGGCACGCGCGCAGTCGACGGGCTGCCAGGCGTCGTCGGCGGCCCCCGGCCAGACGTGCTGTGCGGTGCCGACCGCCACGCCCACGCGCGGGGGCGCCACCGTCGTACCCACACCGCGGCGGCGCTGCAGCCGGCCCTCCAGCTCGAGCTGTTCGAGGGCCTGGCGGAGCGTGGCGCGGGCCACGCCGAAGCGAGCGGCGAGGTCGCGCTCGTTGGGCAGGATCTCGCCGACGGAGAACTCGGAGTCGAGTGCCTCACTGAGCACGGTCTTGAGATGCCAGTACTTCGGTTCCGGCACCGATTCCAGCTGCGTGGTCCCCACCCTGTCCTCCGCAAGAGCCGTGGTCCGGCGGTTTTTCGCGCCCTTGTTTATTAAAGGTTGTTGCACTTCTCTGCGACCATAGGGCGGCCGTCACCCTTGGTCAAGACCAATCCTCGTTCCCCTGGGCAGCGCACGGGCGCCCTGCCGCGGAGCGTTCACGAGGCGTTCGTACGCGGCGGCGCGGATGACGTCACGGCAAAGCCACCGTCGTACGGCGTCGTACGACGGGGGCCCGCGAGGGCGCGCGGATCAGCGTTCGGCGAGGTGGCGCAGCTTGTCCGGGTTGCGGACGAGGTACACGGCCACGATCCGGCCGTCGGCGATGTCGAGCTGGAGCAGGGTGTCGGGCTTGTCGCCGACGAGGCCGAGGACCGCCGGACCGCCGTTGGCCTCCAGAGGGCGGAAGGACATGACCGGAAGCGCGGCAGGCCCGACACCGGCCAGGAAGCGGGCGATCTTGTCGGCGGTGTGCAGGATCCGCACCGGCGCCTTGGCCTTGCCGCCGCTGTCGCCGACCAGGCGGACGTCCGGGGCGAGCAGCGACATGAGGCCGTCCAGGTCGCCGTCCGTCGCGGCTGCGAGGAAACGTTCGGTCAGTTCCCGCCGCCGCGCGGGGTCGACGTCGTAGCGCGGCCGCCGCTCCGCCACGTGCCGCCGTGCCCGCCCGGCGAGTTGCCGTACCGCCGGCTCACCGCGGTCGAGCAGCGCGGCGATCTCGGCGAACGGGTAGCCGAACGCCTCCCTGAGCACGAACACGGCCCGCTCCAGCGGCGACAGCGACTCCAGGACGACCAGGACGGCGAGGGAGACCGTGTCGGCGAGCACGGCGCGGTCGGCGGTGTCCGGGGCCGTCTCGCCGAACTCGGTGAGGTACGGCTCCGGCAGCCACGGCCCGATGTACGCCTCGCCGCGCCCCTGTACCTGGCGGAGCCGGTCGATGGCCAGCCGGGTGGTGACGCGCACCAGGTAGGCGCGCGGTTCGCGGACCTCCGCGCGGTCGGCGCCGGACCAGCGCAGCCAGGCGTCCTGGACGACGTCCTCGGCGTCGGCGACGCGGCCGAGCATGCGGTAGGCGACCCCCATGAGCAGGGGCCGGTGCTCTTCGAAGACGTCGGTGGCGAGGTCGGCGGTCACGCGTTCCATCCCACCCGACACGCCTGCCGGGTGTCCACCCGCAATGAGCGCGTCCACGGCCCGTCCGGATCACAATGACCCCGGACCGTCGGCGGGCGGCGGCCGGTGACCTGGAGGAACCGATGCGGTACGGGGTGCTGGGCACGGGCGAGGTGGGCCGCTCGCTGGGTGGCAGGCTGGTGGAGCTGGGGCACGAGGTGACCCTGGGGTCGCGCACCAAGGACAACCCGGTGGCGCAGGAGTGGGCCACCGCGGCGGCGGGCCGGGCCCGCGCGGGGACGTTCGCGGAGGCGGCCGAGGCGGGTGAGGTGGTCGTCAACGCGGTGGGCGGACGCGTGGCGCTCGACGCGCTGCGCGCGGCCGGCACGGAGCACATCGACGGCAAGATCCTGGTGGACGTCTGCAATCCCCTGGCGTTCGAGGACGGCCTGCCGCGGCTGGATCCGGCGGAGTCGGACAGCGTGGGCGAGCAGATTCAGCGGGCCTTCCCGCGCGCACGGGTGGTGAAGACGCTGAACACCGTCGACTGCCGGGTGATGGTCGATCCCGGACGGGTGCCGGGCGAGCACCACCTGTTCGTGTGCGGCGACGACGCAGCGGCCAAGGAGCGGGTGACGACGCTGCTCGGGGAGCTGGGGTGGCCGGCCGATCGGGTGCTGGACCTGGGCGGCATCCGGTCGGCACGCACGGTGGAGATGTATCTGCCGCTGTGGCTCACCCTGTTCCGGAAGTTCGGCAGCCCGGACTTCAACATCCAGGTGCGACGGGCGCAGTAGCCGTCGTCGGGCGCGAACGTCCCGCTCCGGGGGCTACCGGCGGGTAGCAACTGCTGACAAACTGTCTACGACGTCCGTCAGCAGCCCACGAGGAGCACCCATGTCCGCCACCGTCTCCTTCACCGTCCCCGCCCCGCACGGCCCGCAGGACGTGACCGTGTCCTACGCGCGCGTGGGGCGCGGTGAACCGCTGGTGCTGCTGCACGGCATCGGCCATCACCGGCAGGCCTGGGACCCGGTCGTGGACATCCTCGCCACCGAGCGCGACGTGATCGCCGTGGACCTGCCGGGCTTCGGCGCCTCCCCGGGCCTGCCGGACGGCCTCGCCTACGACCTGTCCTCCACCGACGCCGTGCTGGGCGCCCTGTTCGAGGCGCTGGACCTGGACCGCCCGCACGTGGCCGGCAACTCGCTGGGCGGTCTGCTCGCCCTGGAACTGGGCCGGGAGAAGCGCGTACGGTCCGTCACCGCCCTCTCCCCGGCCGGTTTCTGGACGCAGGCGGAGCGGCGGTACGCCTTCGCGGTGCTGCTCGCGATGCGGGGCATAGCGCAGCGGCTGCCGCTGCCGCTGGTCGAGCAGCTGTCGCGGTCCGCGGCCGGCCGTACGGCGCTGACGAGCACGATCTACGCCCGTCCCGCCCGCCGCGCTCCCGAGGCCGTGGTCGCCGAGACGCTGGCGCTGGTGGGCGCGACCGGGTTCGACGCGACCCTGCGGACGGGCGCCGCGGTGCAGTTCACCGACGCCCTGCCGGGCCTGCCGGTCACCGTGGCCTGGGGCTCCCGGGACCGGCTGCTCCTCCGCCGCCAGGGCATCCGCGCCAAGCAGTTGATCCCGCACGCCCGGCTGGTCCGCCTCCCCGGCTGCGGCCACTGCCCGATGAACGACGACCCGGCCCTGGTCGCCCGGGTCATCCTGGACGGCAGCCGCTGAGCCGGCGCCTCGTCTCGACACCCGTGCGCCGCTCCCGCCGTCCGCCGCGGCCCACCCCTCGGCGGGCCGCGCACGCACGCGCGTGCCGGAGGGCGGCCGGTGTCCCGCTCGCCTCCCAAGCCCGGTTGTTCACTTCGGGTTTCCGTGCGCGCCGCAGCGTCCCAGTAGGTGTGGCTCTGCACACTGGCGGGATCCCGTTCCTGGAGGCGCAGCCATGTCACACCGTCCGTTTCCCGGTCGCCGCAGCGTTCTGCGCGGCTCCCTCGTCGCGTCGGCGGCCCTGACCCTGCCCGTGGGGCTCGGCGCGGCCCCGGCGTTCGCCCGCTCCGGGAGGCCCCAGGCGGGTTGGGGCGTGCAGGCGGGCGACGTGACCGCAGACTCCGGCCTGGTGTGGGTGCGTTCGGACCGGCCCGCCCGGATGATCGTGGAGACCGCGGCCACCGAGTCGTTCCGCAACCCGCGCAGATGGCACGGGCCGCTGCTGGGGTCCGGCACGGACTTCACCGGCACCACCCGGCTGCACGGCCTGCCGTCCGGCGAGCAGATCCACTACCGCGTGCTGCTCGCCGACCCGGACGACCCGCGCCGCACCGGCGAGCCGGTGACCGGCACCTTCCGCACCGCGCCAGGGCGTGCGGTTCGTGTGGTCGGGCGACCTGGCCGGACAAGGCTGGGGCATCAACGAATCCATCGGCGGTTACCGCATCTTCGACGCGATGGCGAAGACCGACCCGGACTTCTTCCTGTGCAGCGGCGACAACGTCTACGCCGACGGCCCGATCGCGGCCACCGCCGCGCTGCCCGGCGGCGGCGTCTACCGGAACGTCACCACCGAGGAGAAGTCCCACGTCGCGGTCACCCTGGACGACTACCGGGGCAACTTCCGCTACAACCTGCTGGACTCGGCGCTGCGCCGGTTCAACGCCCAGGTGCCGAACATCATCCAGTGGGACGACCACGAGGTCCGCAACAACTGGTACCCGGGCGAGGTCATCGGCACCGGTACCCCCTACCCGGCCGGCACCAGGCTCGACGACCTGGCGCTGCGTTCGCGGCAGGCCTTCTCCGAGTACTTCCCGGTCTCCACCGTCAGCGGCCGCCCGGACGGCCGGATCTACCGCACCGTCCACCACGGTCCGCTGCTGGACGTGTTCGTGCTCGACATGCGCACGTACCGCAACGCGAACTCCCCCGACGACCAGGCCGTGGACCCGCAGGGCATCCTCGGCCGCGAGCAGCTCGAGTGGCTCAAGCGGGAGCTGGCGAGGTCCCGAGCGGTGTGGAAGGTCATCGCCAACGACATGCCGCTCGGCCTCGTCGTGCCCGACCCGGTCGAGGGCAAGGCGAACTTCGAGGCGGTCGCCCAGGGCGATCCCGGTGCCCCGCTCGGGCGTGAGCTGCAGATCGCCGAACTGCTGCGCTTCATCAAGCACCGGCGGATCACCGGCACGGTGTGGCTGACGGCCGACGTGCACCACACCTCCGCCCAGCACTACGACCCGTCGCGGGCCGCGTTCAAGGACTTCGAGCCGTTCTGGGAGTTCGTCTCCGGGCCGCTCAACGCCGGTGCCTTCCCGGCCAGCGCACTGGACGGCACGTTCGGCCCCGACCGGGTGTTCGTCAAGGCGCCGACCACCGCCAACATGTCGCCGGCCGAGGGCTACCAGTTCTTCGGCGAGGTCGACATCGACGGAGACAGCGGCGAACTGACGGTCCGGCTGCGGGAGTACGACGGCACGGTGCTGTTCACCCGGACGCTCCAGCCGGGCCGCGTCGGCCAGTAGTCGTCGCCAGGAGCACCGACTCCCGTACCCTCGGAGCCCTGCCGCGCGTCGGCGTCATCCCCCGACGCGCGGCTCCGAGCCGCCCGGCCCCACCGGAGCGGCGCTGCCGGCGCTCCGCCCCACCCGGCAATAGAAAATGCAATAAATCGGACGGAGCATGCTTTACCCATCGGTCACAAAGCGTTCGTGATCACGCAACACCTTTCCTTCACAGTGGCTGCATGACTCCAGACATGTGTGATGTGACCCGAGCCCGGCACGGACGCCCCGTGCACCACTGGCGGCGGGACGTCGTCGAGCTCGCCGCCGTCTTCACCGCCGTCGCCGTGGCGGACGGTGTGGCGAACCTGATCGGGCACGGGCCGGACGGCCCCGCCCTGCTCGTGATCTCGGCGATCGCGCTCGCCGCGACGGCCGGCTTCCACACCTGGTGGGCACGGCGCCACGGGCACGCACCGCCGGCCGACCATACCGGTGCCCGGCCGGCCGCCGGGACGCGGTCGGCCGGGCCCGTCGAGGAGCCCGGCGCCGGCGCCGACGAGGTGGCCGGCACCTGCACGCTGTGGCGGATGCGGACCACGGTGAAGGACGAGCCCGGCTCCCTGGCCGCGCTGTGCTCGGCGCTGGCCGCACGGCAGGTCGACATCCTCAGCCTCCAGGCGCACCCGCTGGCCGACGGCACCGTGGACGAGTTCCTGCTGCGGGCACCGGCCGCGCTGCCCGCGGCCGACATCACCCGGGCGGTCTCGCGGGCCGGGGGCGCGTCCACCTGGATCGAGCGGGCCGACGCGCACGACCTGGTCGACGCCCCCACCCGGGTGCTCGGCCTGGCGGCGCGCACCGCGCTGGACGCCGCCGAACTCCCGCTGGCCCTGCGCCAGTTGCTGGGCCGCTGCACGATCCGCTCGCTGCCCGGCACGCCGGTCGGCGGGGGCCCCGGACCGAAGCCCGTGCCGGTCGAGGGCGTGCTCGAGGACACCGTCATGCGGCTGCCGACGCCGGAGGGCGGTGTGCTCACCGTGGAGCGGCCGTACCTGCCGTTCACCCCGACCGAGTTCGCCCGGGCCCGGGCACTGGTGGAGCTGGACAGCCGGCTGGGCCCGCGGATCCCGCACGGCCGGGACGTACTGACGCTGCCCGAGGGCAGTGACATCACCGTGCGCCGGGTCGACACCGGTGATCTGGCGGCGGCGAAGGAGATGCACGAGCGGTGCTCGCCGCGCACCCTCGGCATGCGCTACCACGGCCCGGTCGGCGACGCGGACCGCTATCTGAGGCACCTGCTCAGCCCCCGCTTCGGACGCACCCTGGCCGTCCAGACCACCTCCGGCCGC
This sequence comes from Streptomyces sp. NPDC052301, assembly GCF_044593395.1. Lineage (NCBI taxonomy): Bacteria > Bacillati > Actinomycetota > Actinomycetes > Kitasatosporales > Streptomycetaceae > Streptomyces > Streptomyces sp. NPDC052301. The sequence goes on from NZ_JBIUBE010000002.1 coordinate 716,480, forward strand.
ATCGTCGGCCTCGGCCATCTGCTGTGGGACGGCGACGAGACGGAGGTCGCGCTGCTGGTCGAGGACGACTGGCAGCGGCGCGGCATCGGCGCCGAGCTGCTCGGCCGGCTGGTGGCGATGGCGGTGGAGGCCGGCTGCGAGAGCGTGTACGCGGTGACCCAGGCCTCCAACACCGGCATGGTCGCCGCGATGCGCGGCCTCGGGCTGCCCCTCGACTACCAGATCGAGGAGGGGACGCTGGTCATCACGGCCCGGCTGGACGCCGCGCCGGCCGCCTCACGGCCGACGTACGACACGGGCGGGCAGCGGCTCGGCGGTGCGGCGCGCCGCGACTGAGCCGGCTCGACGGGACGGACGGCCCGGCGGTCACCCGCCGGGCCGTCGTCGTGCGCACCCCCGTCAGCGCACGGCTTCCCGCAGCGGCACCGGTGTCCGGGTCCGCTCTCCCAGGGCCTGGTCCAGATCCCCCCACAGGTCGTCCACGTCCTCCAGCCCCACGGACATCCGCAGCAGCCGGTCGCTCACCCCGGCCCCGCGCCGGTCGTCCGCGTCGACGATCCGGTGGCTGATGGACGCGGGGTGCTGGATGAGGGTGTCCACGCTGCCCAGGCTGACGGCCGGGGTGACGAGCCGGACCCGGGAGATGACCTCGTGCGGATCGCCGTGCACCTCGAAGGCGACCATCGCGCCGCCGAGCCGCGGATAGCGGACGCGGGCCACGCGCGGATCGGCGGCGAGCCGGCGGGCCAGCTCGGCGGCGTTCGCGGAGGCGGCCCGGACCCGGACGGGGAGCGTGGACAGGCCCCGCAGCAAGAGATAGCCGGCCAGCGGGTGCAGCACACCACCGGTGGCGAAGCGTATCTGCCGCAGCCGGCCCGCGAACTCCTCGTCACAGGCGACCACACCGGCCAGCACGTCGCCGTGACCGCCGAGGTACTTCGTGGCGCTGTGCAGCACCAGCCGTGCGCCGTGCTCGGCCGGGCGTTGCAGCACGGGCGTGGCGAAGGTGTTGTCGGCGAGCAGCGGGACCGAACCGCAGGCGTGGGCGATGGCCCGCAGGTCGAGTTCGGCCAGGGTCGGGTTGGCCGGTGACTCCACCATCACCAGACCCGTGTCCGCCCGGAGCGCGTCCGTGATGCCGGCCGGGTCGGTCCAGGTGACCTCCGTACCGAGCAGCCCGGCGGTCAGCAGGTGGTCGCTGCAGCCGTACAGGGGCCGTACCGCCACCACGTGCCGCAGCCCCATGGCGGACCGGGCGAGCAGGACCGCGCTGAGCGCGGCCATGCCGCTGGCGAAGGCGACCGCGGACTCGGTGCCTTCCAGGCGGGCCAGGGCGGTCTCGAAGCGGGCGACGGTCGGGTTGCCGAGGCGGCCGTAGATCGGCGGCCCGGCCGGGTCGGCGCCGTCGGTGGCGAAGGCGTCGATGCGGGCGGCCTCGGCGCGGCTGTCGTAGGAGGGGTAGGTGGTGGACAGGTCGATCGGCGGGGCGTGCAGGCCCTGGCGGGCGAGATCGTCGCGGCCGGCGTGCACGGCCTCCGTGGCCAGGGCTCGGGGTGCGGTGCGTACGTCGTCGTAGGCACCGTTGCTGGCTGTGTCCATGGGCGGAAGGGTGAACATCGAACGGTTCACTGGAATCGAACACCGTGCTACGTTCGGCCAATGGCCGAATCTGTCGTACTGGATCCGGTGGACCTCCAGCTGCTGCGGCTGCTGCAGAACGACGCCCGGACCACCTACCGCGACCTCGCCGCGCAGGTGGGCGTGGCGCCGTCGACCTGTCTGGACCGGGTGACCCGGCTGCGCCGCTCCGGGGTGATCCTCGGCCATGAGCTGCGGCTGGACCCGGCCAAGCTCGGACGCGGCCTCCAGGCACTGCTGTCGGTGCAGGTCAGACCGCACCGGCGGGAGCTGGTGGGGCCGTTCGTGGAGCGGATCCGCGCGCTGCCGGAGGCGCGGACGGTGTTCCATCTGACCGGCCCCGACGACTATCTGGTGCATGTGGCCGTGGCGGACATGGCCGATCTGCAGCGGCTGGTGCTCGACGAGTTCACGGCGCGGCGGGAGGTGGCCCGGGTGGAGACCCGGTTGATCTTCCAGCAGTGGGGGTGCGGTCCGCTGCTGCCGCCCGGCCACGCCCAGAGCTGAATCCCCGCATACGTGGGTGACGCGGCGATCCTCCTCGTACGAGGATGGGCGCCATGTCTGAGACCCAGAGCCCGCTGCCCCGTCAGGTCGCCGACGCGTACGTGGACGACCTCATCGCCCTCGACCCGGTCACCGGCACCTACCTCGGCGTGAAGGAGAGCTCGAGCCGGCTCCCCGACTACTCGCCCGCGGGTCAGGAGGCCCTCGCCGAACTGGCCCGGACCACCCTCGTGAAGCTGGACGAGGCGGAGCGGCAGCCCGGTGCGGAGAGTGCTGTGGAGCGGCGCTGCGCGCGGCTGCTGCGGGAGCGGCTGACGGCCGAACTCGCCGTCCACGACGCCGAGGAGCACCTGCGCCGGGTCGGCAACATGGACACGCCCGGCCACTCGGTGCGGGACATCTTCACGGTCACCCCGGCGGAGACCGAGGAGGACTGGGCGGCGATCGCGGGGCGGCTGCGCGCGGTGCCGGGCGCGCTCGCGGGCTACCGCGAGTCGCTCGAACTCGGCCTGGAACGCAAGCTGTTCGCGGCCCCGCGGCCGACCGCGACCTTCGTCGAACAGCTCACCGAGTGGATCGACACCGGCGAGGGCCGCGGCTGGTTCGAGGACTTCGCCGCCGCCGGACCGGAGGCGCTGCGCACGGAACTGGACGCGGCGGCCCGGGCGGCGACCGGGGCGCTGGTGGAGCTGCGGGACTGGCTGCGGGACGTGTACGCGCCGGCGATCGAGGGCGCGCCGGACGTGGTCGGCCGCGAGCGGTACGCGCGCTGGTCCCGCTACTACAACGGCACCGAGCTGGACCTGGACGAGGCCTACGCGTACGGCTGGGCGGAGTTCCACCGGATCCTCGGCGAGATGCAGCAGGAGGCGGAGAAGATCCTGCCCGGTGCCGGGACGCCGTGGGTGGCGCTGGCCCACCTCGACGAGCACGGCCGGCACATCGAGGGCGTGGACGAGGTCCGCGACTGGCTGCAGGGCCTGATGGACAAGGCCGTCGAGGACCTGGACGGCACGCACTTCGAACTCGCCGAGCGGGTGCGGAGGGTCGAGTCGTGCATCGCCCCGCCCGGTGGCGCGGCGGCCCCCTACTACACGGCGCCGTCGGAGGACTTCTCGCGGCCCGGCCGCACCTGGCTGCCCACGATGGGACAGACCCGCTTCCCGGTCTACGACCTCGTCTCCACCTGGTACCACGAGGGTGTGCCCGGCCACCACCTGCAGCTCGCGCAGTGGGCGCACGTGGCGGAGAACCTGTCCCGCTACCAGGCGACGATCGGCGGGGTCAGCGCCAACGCGGAAGGATGGGCGCTGTACGCGGAGCGGCTGATGGACGAGCTGGGTTATCTCACCGACCCGGAGCAGCGGCTCGGCTACCTGGACGCACAGATGATGCGGGCGGCCCGGGTGATCGTGGACATCGGCATGCACCTGGAGCTGGAGATCCCCGCGGACTCGCCGTTCCACCCCGGTGAGCGCTGGACGCCGGAGCTGGCGCAGGAGTTCTTCGGCGCGCACAGCAGCCGGCCGGCGGACTTCGTGGAGAGCGAGCTGACCCGGTACCTGACGATTCCGGGCCAGGCGATCGGCTACAAGCTCGGTGAGCGGGCCTGGCTGCTGGGACGGGAGAAGGCGCGCGAGCGGCACGGCGACGCCTTCGACCTGAAGGCGTGGCACATGGCGGCGCTGTCGCAGGGGTCGCTGGGCCTGGACGACCTGGTGGACGAGCTGTCACAGCTCTGACCGCCTCCAGCGGGTCAGGGGCGTCCCCGTGCCCGGCGGGAAACCGCGCGGCGACGGCCGCGTGGGCCTCGCCGATGGTGTGACCGGTGTCGACCGGGCCGGGATCGGCGGCGTTCACCACGGTCCCGGGCCGATGGCGACGAGGATGTCCGGACATCCGGGCTCCCGGACGGCGGTGTCGAACAGCCGGGCGGGCATCGCGGTGTCGTGCGGCACGTGGTGGTGCACGTACTCACGCGCGCCGTACGCGGCCGGCTGCCGGGCCGCCGCATGCCCGATCCCCGCCCGTCGGCCCGGCCACGGCAGGGGTGTGCGGAGCGAAGGGCGACCGTGCGGGAGGGGCTGAGGCAGGGCGCGGCGTCGCACGCACTTCGGCTCGGCCGTCCGGCCGTCAGCGGTGGCGCGGGCGGTCGGGAGGCGGCTAGCTGGTGGCGGGGGCCGGCGCGGAGGAGGCGGACCTGCATGCGGGAGGAGAGTCGGGGGCGGGAGGTGCTGGAGACACCGCGAGCCGCCGGGCTGGCGGGAGTCGTCTTCGCGCTGCTGCTGGCGGCGGCGATCGTCCTGGTGCGGCTGGGCATTCCCGAAGCGGCCGGCGCCACCACGGCACAGGCGTTCACCAACTCCGGGCAGCGCAGCGCGATCCTCACGGCCCTCGCCCTGGTGCCGTTCGCCGGCATCTTCTTCCTGTGGTTCGTCGGCGCCGTACGGGCCCATGTCGGTGACGTCGAGGACAGGTTCCTCGCCACCGTCTTCCTCGGCAGCGGGCTGGTCTTCACCGCCATGATGTTCGGCGCCGCCGCGGCGGCGAGCGCCGTCCTCGCGATCACGCACAGCGACGGCGCTGTCCCGTCACCGGCCGCCTGGGACTTCGGCCGCCACTTCGCGCACACACTGCTGAAGGAGTACGCGATGCGGATGGCGGCCGTCTTCGTGTGCTCCATGTCTGTGATGGGCCGGCGCCTGGGCGTCCTGCCCCGCCCGCTGACGGGCCTGGGCTTCCTCGCCGCCCTGATTCTGCTGTTCGTCGCACCATACGTGCCCTGGATGGAACTGGTGTTCCCCGCCTGGTCCCTGGTGCTCAGTGTGCACATCCTGCTGGCGGCCGGCCAAACCGGCCGTTGACCGGCAGCCGTTGACCCGATCGTGGCTGCCGACGGGCGAGATCCCGCCGGGGCTCCCATGCTGGCGAGCGGGACATGACCGCCGTCCGGAGAAGCCGCGCACCACGGGGTGACGGGACCGGACCTGGCCAGCGGAAGGGCGGAGCGTCGATGAGGCTCGTCGTCGATCTCAACAAATGCCAGGGGTACGCCCAGTGCGCGTTCCTCGCTCCCGACGTCTTCACCATGCACGGCGAGGAGTCACTGATCTACAACCCGCACGCACCCGAGGAGCAGCGGGAGCGGCTGGCCCGGGCCGTCGCCGCCTGTCCGGTGCAGGCGATCTCGGCGGACGGGCTGGACGGCGCCGCGGGTGCGCCGGGTGGCGGATCCGTCCGGGGGGCGTCCGATGGTCGCTGACTACGTGGACTGGCTGAGGCGTGAGGGCCGGATCGTGATCGTGGGCGCCTCGCTGGCGGGCCTGCGGGCCGCCGAGACCCTGCGCGCGGAAGGCTTCACCGGTTCGCTCACCATGATCGGTGACGAGCCGTACGAGCCGTACGACCGGCCGCCGCTGTCCAAGGCGGTCCTGCTGGACAAGGCGTCGCCGCATCACACGGAGCTGCCCCACCGCCGGGAGATCGACGCGAAGTGGCGGCTCGGCGTCCCCGCGTCCGGTCTCGACCTGACGGCCAAGCGGGTACGGCTCGCCGACGGCGACGAGGTGGAGTACGACCGGCTGCTCATCGCGACCGGCGTGCGGGCCCGGCCCTGGCTGAAGGAGGACGAGGCCCGGCTGGACGGTGTCTGCCTGCTGCGCACCCGGGACGACGCGGTCGGGTTGTACCAGCGGCTGAAGGCAGGCCCCCGCCGGGTGTTCGTCATCGGCGCCGGATTCGCCGGCTCCGAGGTCGCCTCGGCCTGCCGGGAACAGGGCATTCCCGTCACCGTGGCGGAGCGCGCCGGCGCCCCCCTGGTCGGCGCCCTCGGCGGGGTGGTCGGCGCGGTGGCGGCCGACCTGCAGATCGAGAACGGGGTGGACCTGCGGACGCGGGTCACGGTGACTTCGCTGGAGGGGGACTCGGTCGGCCGGGTGCGGGCCGTCCATCTCTCCGACGAGAGCATCGTCGAGACGGATGTCGTGGTCGTCTCGCTGGGCTCGCTGCGCAACACCGAGTGGCTGAACGGGTCGGGGCTGGGCGCGGGACCGCGGGGCATCGCCTGTGACGCGGGCTGCCGGGCCTTCGACTTCCGGGGCATCGTCACCGACGACGTCTTCGTCGCGGGTGACGTCGCGCGTTCCCCGCACGCGCTGTTCGGCTACCAGTTCCTCTCGCTGGAGCACTGGGGCAACGCCGTGGCGCAGGCGGAGACCGCCGCGCACAACATGCTCTGCCACGGTGTCGATCGGCGCCCGCACCTGTGGATGCCGGCGTTCTGGTCCTCGATGTTCGGGGTGAACATCAAGTCGGTCGGGGTCCCGCCGATGGGCGACCAGCTCATGATCACCCAGGGTTCGCTGGCCGAGCGCCGGTTCGTCGGGGTCTACGGCCACCAGGGCCGGATCGTGGCCGCCGTGAGCTTCGACAACACCCGGTGGCTGGAGTTCTACGCGCGGCAGATCGAGCGGGGCGCGCCGTTCCCGGTGGAGTACCCGACGGTGGACCGGCGTCCCGAGGGCCGGCAGCCGGTGGATGCCGACTTCCCCGACCCGTCACTGCCGACGCACGGACCCATGGTGACCCTCAGCGGTTACTCACCGGCCGACCAGCAGATGGTCTTCCACCCCGCCCGCCACTGAGCCCGGCCCTCCGATGCACCAAGGACCTGCCATGACGCAAACCTCCCTGTTGCGCCAGATCACCGACTTCGCCAACCGCGCCAACCCCTATCCGGTGTACGAGGAACTCCGCAGGACACCGGTGCTCCACGAGGAGGAGGGCGGCCCCTACCTCATCAGCTCGTACTACGACATCGAGGCACTGCTCCACGATCCCCGGATCAGCTCCGACGCCGCGAACCTGACCGCCCCGGGGGACGACGAGGTGTCCGGGCCCGAGTCGACGGGCCTGCCGCCGAGTTTCATCCGGCTCGACCCGCCGGAGCACGACCGGCTGCGGAGGATCGCCAACAGCTCCTTCGGGCCGCCGCACCGGCCGCACCGGATCGAGAACATGCGGGGCGAACTGGCCGAGATCGTCACCGGTCTGATCGACGGGTTCGGCGACGCCCGGCAGGTCGACGTGGTCGACCAGTTCGCCTACCCCTTCCCGGTCACCGTGATCTGCCGGCTGCTCGGCGTGCCGCGGGAGGACGAGCCCCGCTTCCGCGCCTGGGTCGACCCGATCGTCGCCGGCCTGGACCCCGACAGCCGCACCAGCGCCGACTCCGAGCGGACCGCGCAGGAGGCACGGCTGCAACTCGGCATGTACCTGAACGGGTTGGTGGAGCAGCGCGTGCGGGAACCCCGCGAGGACATGCTCTCCGACCTGGTGAACAGTCACGGTCCGGACGGCGCCATGACGACGATGGAAGTGCTCAGCACATCGGTGCTGCTGCTCATCGCGGGCCACGAGACGACGGTCAACCTGATCACGAACGGCATGCTCACCCTGCTGCGCCACCCCGAGTACCTCCGGCGGCTGCGCGAGGACCCCGGCCTGTCCGTCAAGATCGTCGAGGAACTCCTGCGCTACGAGCCCCCGGTGCAGCTCCTCCCGCAGCGCACCTGCATCACCGACATCGAGGTGCACGGGATCACCATCCCGAAGGGCTCGCGCATCTGGCTCGTGCTGGGCGCGGGAAACCGTGACCCCGAGCGGTTCAAGGACCCCGACCGGTTCGACCCCGATCGCGGGGACATCCAGCACCTCGGCTTCGGCAGCGGCATCCACAGCTGCTTCGGCGCTCCGCTGGCCCGGCTGGAGGCCCAGATCGCCCTGTCCGAACTGGCCCGGCGACTGGAGAATCCCCGCCTGGTCGAGGACCCGCCGCCGTACCGGCAGAACGCGGTGCTGCGCGGCCCCCGGCACCTCGAGATCGCTTTCGACGACCTGAGGTGACGCGCGGTCAGGGTGCGAGCCGCCTGAGCTGCACCAGGCCGACCCAGGTCTCCGGGCCGGGCTGGGTGTAGGCGGCGCGCACCGCGTACGAACCCGCCGCGAGGGGGATGCGCAGGTGCTCCTCGCGGTCCGCGGCGCCGCCCGGCCAGGCCGAGTCGAACAGCAGCACGGGGCCGGGCACGTCCCAGCGCAGCTCGTGGTCCCACGCGGCCGTGTCGAGGGCCGCGGGTATCCGGGCCAGCAGCTCGCTCTCCGAGTTCGCGGCGGACCACCGTACGAAGGTGCCGTGCTCGGGCAGGTAGGAGGTGGCGGCCGGCTCGTCCCCGAGGACGAGGGCCGCGCTGTCGCCGACCGGGAGCAGACCCGCGTACCCGGGGACCTCGCACGCCCGGTCGTAGTCCGTGTCGAGTTCCTCGCTGTCGGCGCCCGCCCAGAAGGGCAGAACCGCCTCCGGGACGGCGATCAGGGGGCCGCCGCCCGACTCCACCCACTCCAGCGCACCTGGATCCGCATACCGAGCCATGGGCGAAGAACCTACACGGGCGGACGTCAGCAGCCGCACTCGCCTGCCACGGGTGCGGTCAGCGGATCGGCGGCACGCTCCCGAGGACCCTCCCAGGTGTCGTAGGCGAATCCCTCGCGCGCCCAGTACTCGAAGCCGCCGAGCATCTCCTTGACCTGGTAGCCGAGTTCGGCGAGGGCGAGGGCGGCGCGGGTGGCGCCGTTGCAGCCGGGGCCCCAGCAGTACGTCACCACCGGTACGGACCGGTCGAGGAGGTGCTCGGCCTGCTCGGGGACGAGGGCGGTCGGCAGGTGGACGGCGCCGGGGACGTGGCCCTGGTCCCAGGACTCGGTCGAGCGGGTGTCCACGACGACGAAGCCGGGATCGCCGCCGGCCGCGAGTGCGGCGGCGACGTCGGAGACGTCGGCGTGGAAGGCCAGGCTCGCCCGGAAGTGGGCGGCGGCTTCGGCGGGCGCGGCGGGGGCGACGCGCAGGACGGGGTTCTCGGAGGTCTGCGTGATCATGACGGGAAATCTATGACCTCGGACTCCGGGTCTGAAGTGCGAATCCACGGGCCTTCCCTTGCCCAGGCGGCGAATCCCCTGCTATTTCTCCGGGATGACCGTGTATTCCCCGGACGCCACCGACTGGCGCATTCTCGAGGTCCTCCAGCGGGACGGACGGGCCAGCTACGCCGAGCTGGCGCGTGCCGTCTCCATGTCGCCCAGTGCCGTGACCGAACGGGTCCGGCGGCTGGAGGAGGCCGGTGTGATCCAGGGGTACGCGGCGGTCGTGGACCCCGAGCGGCTCGGCCTGCCGATCCTCGCGTTCGTGCGGCTGCGCTACCCGAACGGCAACTACAAGCCGTTCCACGATCTGGTGGCCGCGACCCCCGAGGTCCTGGAGGCGCACCACGTGACGGGCGACGACTGCTTCGTCATCAAGGTCGCCGCGCGGTCCATGTCCCACCTGGAGGAGATCTCCGGGAAGATCGGCGCGCTGGGCTCGGTGACGACCAGCGTCGTGTACTCCTCACCGCTCCGCCGGCGCCCGCTCGGACACTGAATCCCGCCTCCGGGAAAATGGTTCGATGGCTTCCCGGAGCCCTGGCACAGTGGCGGACCATGGACGACTCCGAGCTCGTCACCGCGGCGGACGTGCGGCTCATGCAGGCCCTGGCGCAGCGGGTCACCGCCGTCCGTCCCGACCTGGTCAACAGTGACGCGTCGTACGGAGAGCTGGCCTGGAACTGGGGCAAGGGGCACGGGTGCGAGGGTGAGAGCTGGCTGCGTCGGCTGTGGTTCTCCGGCACCGACCTCGTCGCGTGGGGCTGGGCCCGGCTGCCGCACCGGGTGCGGCTCAGCGACGGGTCGGTGAAGGACGTCACCAGCGCCTACCTGGGATATCAGGTCCATCCCGGCCACAGCGAGCTGGTCGACGAGGTGATCGAGTGGTACGACGGTGTGACGGTCGGCGTCGAGCGCACCGTGATGCCGAGCGCCGCCGACGAGTTCGCCCTGCGGCGATGGGCGGCGCACGGCTACGAGAGCGATCCGGCCGCGCTGGGCGACACCGGCTCCTGGACGCAGCTCAACGAGCGGGACCTCACCGACCTGGAACAGCCGGTGCTGCCGGACGGATTCCGGTTCCGCACCGCCGACGAGGCCGGCCCGCGGGCGGCGGTCCGGGCCCACGTGGACGCCTGGGCTCCGTCGACCTACACGGCCGAGGCCTACGAGGGCGTCCGACGGACACCGCCGTACCGCGGTGACCTGCACGTCCTGGTGGAGGCGCCGGACGGGACGATGGCCGCGTCGACCATCATGTGGCTCGACGAGGCGAACAGGACCGCCGAGTTCGAGCCGGTCGGAACGCATCCGGACCACCGGCGGCGCGGGCTGGGCAGAGCGATGCTGCTGCACGGGATGCACCTGGCGCGCGAGGCCGGGGCCCGTCACATGACGGTCGCCTGTCTGGGCGCACCGGGACATCCCGAGGCGCGGGGACTGTACTACAGCGTCGGATTCCGGGAGCTCAGCCGGGACGCACCGCTGATCAAGTCCGGAGGCCGGGACACATGAGGGGCCGGGACGCATGAGGCGAGACGGCGCCTGATCGCGGTCACACCCCCCGCTGCCGCAGCGCCGACCCCGATCTGCCCTTCACCACCTCCAGTTGGGCATGGATGCGGCGGCGCAGGTCGGCGACGTGACTGACGATGCCGACGCTGCGGTCGCGTTCACGCAGGGAGTCGAGGACGTCCAGGACCTCGTCGAGGGTCTGGTCGTCGAGGCTGCCGAAGCCCTCGTCGATGAAGAGGGTGTCGAGCCGGACCCCGCCGGCCTCGTCGGTGACGACGTCGGCGAGGCCCAGGGCGAGGGCGAGGGAGGCGAAGAAGGTCTCGCCGCCGGACAGGGTGGCGGTGTCGCGTTCGCGGCCGGTCCAGGCGTCGACCACGTGCAGCCCGAGCCCGCTGCGTCCGCGTCCGGAGCGGTCGTCCGAGTGGACGAGGGTGTAGCGCCCCGACGACATGCGCCGCAGCCGTACGGTCGCGGCGGCGGCGACCTGCTCCAGGCGGGCGGCGAGCACGTAGGACTCCAGGCGCATCTTGCGCTCGTTGTCGGCGGAGGTGCCCGCGGTGAGGGCGGCGAGCCGGGCGACGCGGTCGTACTCCTCGCGCAGCGGGGCGAGTCGTCGTACGGCCTCGGTGGCCCGCGCGGAGAGGCGGTCCAGCTCGGCGCGGCAGCGGTCGGCGGCATCGCGCGCGGAGGCCGCCTCGCGCAACCGGCGGTCCGCCGTGGCCGCCGTGCGCTCTGCGGTGGCCAGGTCGGCGGGCGGCTGCTGGGCGGCGGCCGCGGTGTCGGCCTCGGCCAGCATGGCGCGTACGGCGGACTCCTCCGACTGCCAGGCGTCCAGGCGGAGTTGCAGCTCGCGGTGGGCGGTGGCGTCCAGGAGGGCGGCGGCCGCTGCCTGCGGAGTGTCGAAGCCGGCCCGGTATGCGGCGTCCGCGAGCCGGGCGTCGGCGTCCTTCAGACGCTGGGCGGCGTCGTCGGCGGCGCGCGCGGCGTCGGCGGCGTCGGTGCACAGCGCCACCTGCCGCTCCAGCTGGGCGGCCCGCGCGGCCACACTGTCGGCCTCCCCGCGCGCCTGCGTCAACTCCGCTTCCAGTTGGCCCTGTTCGCGCTCCAGGGTCTCGCGGCGGGTGAGCCGGGAGGCGGCCCGTACCGCGGTCTGCTGACGGTCGGCGAGCCGCTGCTCACGCTCCTGCTCGGCGCGCCGCAGCTCCTCGTGGGCGGCGTGCAGCGCGGAGGCCTCGCGGCGGGCGCGCGTGTACTCCTGCTCCAGCCGGTCGGCCTCGGCGGCGAGGCGGGCGGTGGGGGCGTCGCCCGCTTCGGCGGTGGCGGCGGCCAGGGCCTCGCGGACGGTGCCGAGACGCCGCTCGTCCTCGGCGTGCTGCCGGTCGGCCTGCTGGGAGGTGCGGTGGGCCTGCTCCTCGGCCTCGCGGCCGACGTGCCCGGCGATCTTGCGGGCGGGTGCGGGGTGTTCGGTGGCGCCGCAGACCGCGCAGGGCTCGCCGTCGGTGAGGTGGGCGGCCAGCTCGGCGGCGATGCCGTTCAGCCGCTGTTCCTTGAGGTCGAGCCAGTGGGCGCGGGCGTCGAGGGCGCGCTGTTCGGAGGCGAGCGCGCGCTGCTGTGCCTGTTCCAGGTCGGCGGCGAGCGCGTCCCGGGTACGGGCCGCGGTGAGCCGCCTGCGCATCGGGTCCCGCTGGACGGCGAGCTGCTCGGCGCGGGTCGCGGCCTCCTGGGCGGAGTCGACGCGGGTCTGCAGGGCCGCGCGGGTGGTGTCCCAGCCGTCGAGCCAGGCGTCGGCCTCGCGCAGCACGTCCTCGTCGGCGCGTTCCTGTCGGTCCAGCCCGGCCCGCTCCTCGCCGAGTGCGGCGAGCCGCTGCTCGGCGCGCCGGGCGGAGTCCAGGCCGCCCAGCTCCTCGGCGGCCCGACGGGCGGCGGTGGCGAGTCCGGTCGCGTCGGCGTCGGCCTGGGCGGCGGGGAGCATGCCGCGTGCACGTGCCTCGGCGCGGGCGGCCCTGCCGTGCTCCTCCTCGGCGTGCTCGCGCAGCTCCAGCGCGGGCGCGACGGCTTCCGCCTTCCTGGACCGCTCCATGCGCTCCTGGGCCTCGCGGTGGGCGCCGGCCCGTTCCTGGAGGCGTTCGGCGCGCTGCCGCGCCTGAGTGAACCGGCTCTGCAGCCGGGCCAGTTCGCGTACGTCGTCCAGGGCACGGCGGGCGGCCGCGTGGGCGGACTCGGCGGCGGTCAGGCGGCAGTCGGCGACGGTGAGGCGTTCGCGGGCGGTGCTGCGGGCGACGGCGGCGGCGGCGAGGACGGCCTCGGCCAGGCCCGGGTCACCGGGCGCCAGCTCGGGCAGCTCCATGGCGTCGCCGGCCTCCTGCTGCATGCGGTGGGCGTCGGCGAGCAGCGCCGTGTCCCCCTCGCGCACGCGTGCCTCGGTGCCGCGCCTGCGCTCGGCGAGCCGTTTCTCGACGTCGGCGAAGCGCTGGGTGTCGAAGAGGCGCCCCAGCAGCCGGCCCCGGGCCTCGGCGTCGGCGCGCAGGAAGCGGGCGAAGTCTCCCTGGGGCAGCAGCACGACCTGGCAGAACTGCTCGCGGCTCATGCCGAGCAGCTGGGTGATCTCCTCGCCGACCTCCTGGTGGGAGCGGCTGCGGTCCTTCCAGGCGCCGGCCACGCTGTCGTACTCGCGCAGCCAGGTCTGGGCCTTGTCGACCGTCGTGCCCTTGCCGCGCAGCTTGGGCCGCTCCCACGGCGGCTGACGGGTGATCTCCAGCCGCCGTCCGGCGACGGTGAGGTCGAGGCGGACCTCGGTGCGGGTGCGGGGCTCGGCGTGGTCGCTGCGCAGGGACATGCCCTGGCCGCTCTGCCGGGCGCCGGGGACGGCGCCGTAGAGGGCGTAGCAGACGGCGTCCAGGACGGAGGTCTTGCCGGCGCCGGTGGGGCCGTGCAGCAGGAAGAGTCCGGCGGTGGACAGGGCGTCGAAGTCGACGCTCTGGGAGCCGCCGAAGGGCCCGAAGGCGGTGATGTCGAGCCGGTGGAGCCTCACCGCGCCACCTCCCGCACGGCGTCGTCGGCGCGGACGGCGTCGAAGGCCTCGCGGAGCACGGCCGCCTCCTGCTCGTCGGGGCCGGCGCCGCGCACGTGGGCGACGAAGTCCTGGGCGATCTGCTGGTCGCTGCGGCCCGCGAGGCGCCGGGCGTAGGACGCCTCGGGGTCGCCGGGGGCCCGCTCGGGCGCGAAGACCAGGCTGAGGGTGTGCGGGAAGCGCTCGGTGAGCCGGGCCATCGGGTCGGCGGGGCGGACCGCGTCGGTGAGGGTGGCCTCGACCCAGGCGTCCTCGTGGCGCGCCAGCTCCGGGTCGGCGAGGAGGTCGTCCAGAGTGCCGCGCAGCCGGGCCAGCGGGCGCGGCACCGGGCAGTCGAGGCGCTCGGCGGTGACCGTGCCGTCGGCGCCGAGGTCGATCAGCCACATGCTCTTGCGGTGGTCGGTCTCGGAGAACGAGTAGGCGAGCGGGGAGCCCGAGTAGCGCACGCGCTCGGTGAGGGTCTGGCAGCCGTGCAGATGCCCGAGCGCCACATAGTCGACGCCGTCGAAGATCCCTGCCGGTACGGCGGCGACCCCGCCGACGGTGATGTCCCGCTCGCTGTCGCTGGCCCGGCCGCCGGTGACGAAGGCGTGGGCGAGGACGACGGAACGGGTGCCGGGCGCGCGCGTGGCGAGGTCGGCGCGGACGCGGTCCATCGCGGCACCCAGCACGGCCTCGTGACCGGCCTTGTCCACCGCGAACTCGTCCTTCACCAGGGCCGGTTCGAGGTAGGGCAGGCCGTAGAAGGCGACATCGCCGTGGGCGTCGGTCAGCACGACCGGCGTGCCGACGGCGGAGGGCTCGGTGCGCAGGTGGATGCCCGCGCGGTCGATGAGCCCGGCGCCGACACCGAGGCGGCGGGCCGAGTCGTGGTTGCCGGAGATCATGACCGTGGGCACGCCGAGATCCGCGAGGCGGTGCAGGGCGTCGTCGAAGAGCTCCACCGCGGCGAGCGGGGGCACCGCGCGGTCGTACACGTCACCGGACACGACCACCGCGTCCACCGCGTGCTCGCGCACGGCGGTGACGAGGTGACCGATGAACCCGGCCTGGGCCCCGAGCATGTTCACCCGGTGGAAGGCCCGGCCGAGGTGCCAGTCGGACGTGTGCAGGAGTCTCATGATCCCCGAGACTAACGGCCGGGTCTGACATCACGGGCGGTTACTCCCGTATCAGCCCGTCATGACCGGTCGACCAAGTGCCCGTTATGTCTGATTAGCTACGTACATCACGCATCTCCGTAGGCTTCGCCGCCCAGTTCGAAGCCCGCCGTACCCGCCGTCGCATCGGCGAGCCAGGCGCGGAAGGCGTCCACGTCCGCGTCCGGCAGGCCGATCTCGAGGGTGACGGACTCGCCGTAGCGCACGTCCCGCACCTCGCGCCCGGTGGACCGCAGGTCGTTCTGGACCTTGCCCGCGCGCTGGTGGTCGACGGTCACCGTGGCCAGCCGGAACCGGCGCCGGGTGAGCGTGCCGAGCGTGTCCAGGGCCTCGCCGACGGCACCGCCGTAGGCGCGGATGAGCCCTCCGGCGCCGAGCTTGACCCCGCCGTAGTACCGCGTGACGACGGCGACGACGTAACGCATGTCACGGCGCAGCAGCATCTGGAGCATCGGGACTCCGGCGGTGCCGCCCGGTTCGCCGTCGTCGCTGGCCTTCTGCACGGAGGCGTCGGCGCCGACGACGTACGCCCAGCAGTTGTGGGTGGCGTCGGCGTGCTCCTTGCGGACGGAGGCGATGAAGTCCTGCGCCTCCTGCTCGGTGGCCGCCGGGGCGAGGGCGCACAGGAAGCGGGAGCGGTTGATCTCGGTCTCGTGCACGCCCGCGCGGGCGACTGTGCGGTACTCGTCCTGCATCCCGCCACCCTATGCGCTGGGCGGGAACGCCCTTCACGCGCGCGTGGCGCTACTTCTTCCTCCCGCGCGGCACCGTGAACGACGTCAGCAGGGCCGTGCCCGGGGCGAGGGCCGGCCAGCCGGTGCCGCGCCAGGTCAGGACGGCGACGGCGGACGTCGGGAACTTGGCGCGCACCCGGTCCAGCGTGTCGTCCAGGCCGTCCCCGGCCAGCTCGAGGACCAGTTCCTGCAGCCCCGGATTGTGCCCGACGAGCAGCAGCGTCTCCACCTCGGGCGGCGTCTCGCGTACGACCTCCAGCAGGGCCGGCACACCGGCCGCGTACAGGCGGTGGTCGTAGCGCACCGAGGGCGGGGTGCCCCACTCGGCGGAGGCCAGCTGCCAGGTCTGGCGGGCGCGTACGGCGGTGGAGCACAGGGCGAGGTCGGGCAGGGAGTCGGCCTCGGCGAGGGCGCGTCCGGCCGCGGGGGCGTCCTTGAGGCCGCGCGGTGCGAGCGGTCGACGGTGGTCCTCCACTCCTTCCGGCCAGGCGGATTTGGCGTGCCGCAGCACCACCAGACGGCGCAGCGGGCCGGCACCCGCCCGCGCGATCACCCGAAGGTCCCGAGGTCGCGGGTGAGGTCCAGGGCGAGCAGCCGGTCGGCGTAGGCGTACGTCTCGAAGCGGGCGCCGTCGGGCAGGTCGGGGGCGCTCTCCACGGCGCGCAGCACCTCCAGCACCGCGGGCAGGTCGAGATCGTCCTCCCAGGCGGCCCGCAACCGCCCCCGCACCTCCTCGGGCACCGGCCGCGAGGGCTGCCACGCCCATCCGGCCACGGCCCGCCGCCAGTGGGCGAGCCGCCGGGCGGCTTCGTCCAGCACCGCGCCGTCCAGGCGCACGGCTTCGTTCCGGGGCACCGAGAGAAGGGCCAGCCGGAGCGCGGCGGGGTCGGACAGGAGGGCGGAGAGCGGCGGGCGGGCGCTCGGCGCGCCTTCGCGCGCCTGGGCCGCCGGAACCTCGCCGGACGTTCCGCCGCCCTGCGAGTGCGTTCCCTCCCACACCACCGGCGCCACGTTCACCACCGGGCCCCGTCCGGCATCGGCCCCGTGCCCGTGCGTCTGCGCCTGCACACGGAGCGCCTGGGCCTCCCCCAGCCCCGATGCGAGGCCCCGGGCGTCCTCGAAGGGGCGGATCGACAGGGTGGTGGCGGCCGTGTGCAGCTCGGGCCGGTCGCAGGGGGCGGACAGGGTCGTCCAGACCGGGGTGCCGACCAGCTCCAGGGCGCGGACCAGGAGATCCGCGGTGAGCAGCACCCGCAGGGCCGTCGGGTCGAGGCCGGAGGCGTACGCCTCGATGCGGGTCAGGCCGCGGCGGGCGGGCGCGGCGGCGGTGGGCTCACCGGTTCGGGCGTCGAGGATGCGCAGCACGGGGCGAGCGTAGGCGGGCGGGCGGCCGTACGCAGGCACCTTGCGCCGATTCCGGGCAGGATGGCGCGTCACGGGGCGGGAATCCGCACCCATCGGGGTGGTGTTGCCCCGTCGAACAGCTCCCGACGCCTCAGGAGGCAGCCGTGTACGGCGACGAAGCGACGATCCGCAGGATCCTGACCGGGACGGGTGACACCTGGGCCGTGGTCGGCCTCTCCGCCAACCAGGGACGGGCCGCGTACGGCGTGGCGCGGGTACTGCAGCGGTTCGGCAAGCGGATCGTGCCGGTGCACCCGAAGGCGGAGACGGTCCACGGCGAGCAGGGCTACGCCTCCCTCGCGGACATCCCCTTCGGCGTGGACGTGGTCGACGTCTTCGTCAACAGCGAGCTGGCCGGCGCCGTGGCCGACGAGGCGGTGGCGAAGGGCGCACGGGCCGTGTGGTTCCAGCTCGGTGTCGTGGACGAGGCCGCCTACGCACGCACCCGGGGGGCAGGCCTGGACATGGTCATGGATCGCTGCCCGGCCATCGAAATTCCCCTCCTGGACTAGCGAATCTCTCCTTCTACTCACAATTGGTCGCTGAATATTGACATTCGGATGAGCGTCTGACCTGTGACAAGACGGTGACTGAGTGTGCGCCCAAGACAACTAAGATCCCGGGTCAAAATTTGGTTAACACTCTTTTGCTCAGTCGGAAATCCTCCCTAGCCTGTGGCCTCCTTGCTCGTTAAGACTGCGTATAGATCTGAGAGGCCACTTCACATGGCGAAAGTCGACCAGGCTGCGCCGGTAGCCACAAGCGACACCGGCGGCGGTCTGCGCCGAGACGTCGGACTGATCGGTCTGATGTGGGCCTCCGTGGGCTCCATCATCGGCTCCGGATGGCTCTTCGGCGCCGAGAAGGCGGTCGTGGCGGCCGGCCCTGCAGCGATCATCTCGTGGGTGATCGGTGCGGTGGCGATCGTGCTGCTCGCCCTGGTGCACGCCGAACTCGGCGGCATGTTCCCGGTGGCGGGCGGTACCGCTCGCTACCCGCACTACGCCTTCGGCGGCCTGGCCGGCATGAGCTTCGGCTGGTTCTCCTGGCTGCAGGCGGCGACGGTGGCCCCGATCGAGGTCGAGGCCATGATCGGCTACGCCAAGCACTGGCACTTCGCCGACGGCCTGCAGAACACCAACGGCACCCTCACCACCAGCGGCATCATCGTCGCGGTGCTCCTCATGGCCGTGTTCGTCGCGGTCAACTTCCTCGGTGTCCGCATCCTGGCGCACACCAACAGCGCCGCCACCTGGTGGAAGATCGCCGTCCCGCTCGCGGCGATCTTCATCATCGCGATCGGCAACTTCCACCCGGGCAACTTCACCTCCGAGGGCTTCGCGCCGTTCGGCGCCAAGGGCGTCCTCACCGCGATCAGCTCCAGCGGCATCATCTTCGCGCTGCTCGGCTTCGAGCAGGCGATCCAGCTGGCCGGCGAGAGCCGCAACCCGAAGCGTGACCTGCCGCGCGCCACGCTCGGCTCCGTCGCCATCGGCGCCGTGATCTACCTCCTGCTGCAGATCGTGTTCATCGGCGCCCTGCCGCACGCCTCCTTCGCGAAGGGCTGGGCGCACCTGGCCTACGCCGGCATCAGCGGCCCCTGGGCGGGTCTCGCCTCGCTGCTCGGCCTGGGCTGGCTGGCCTGGGTCCTGTACGCCGACGCGATCATCTCCCCCGGCGGCACCGGCCTGATCTACACCACCGCCACCTCCCGCATCTCCTACGGCCTGGCCAAGAACGGCTACGCGCCGAAGGTCTTCGCCAAGACGGACTCGCGCGGTGTGCCGTGGTTCGGTCTCGCCATCTCGTTCGTGACCGGCGTGATCTGCTTCCTGCCGTTCCCGAGCTGGCAGACGCTGGTCAGCTTCATCACCTCGGCGAGCGTGCTGATGTACGCGGGCGCCCCGCTGGCCTACGGCGTCTTCGCCGACCGCCTGCCGAACCACGAGCGTCCGTACCGGCTGCCCTTCGGCAAGTTCGTCTCGCCGCTGTCCTTCGTGGTCGCCAACCTGATCATCTTCTGGTCCGGCTGGGACACCCTGTGGCGCCTGGGCTTCGCGATCCTGATCGGCTACGTGCTGCTCGGCTCCTACGCCTGGTACGCGATCCGCAAGAACCTGCCCAACGCGCCGCGGCTGGACTTCAAGGCCGCTCAGTGGCTGCTGCCCTACCTGGCGGGCATCGGCGTGATGTCCTACCTGAGCACCTTCGGCGGTACCGGTGACCTGCCGCTGTGGTGGGACATCCTGGTCGTCGCGGCGTTCTCGCTCGGTATCTACTACTGGGCCAAGGCGACCGCCTCCACGCCCGAGCAGATCGAGCGCGACATCGAGGAGGTCGTGGTCACCGACGCTCCGGCGCACTGATCACCCCGCTCCCGTGACGGTGTCCCGTCGGCCGAACCCGGCTGACGGGACACCGTCATAATGCGGGGATGATCTTCCCTTCCCCCCACCCCGGCTCCGCGCCCGGGGAACGCCGTACGGTCGTCATCGTGGGCGCCGGGCCCGCCGGGCTCACCGTCGGCAACATCCTGCGGGCCGCCTCCGTCGACTGCGTGGTCCTGGAGACCGAGAGCAGGCGGTTCATAGAGACCCGGCCCAGGGCCGGTGTCATCGAGGAACGGGCGGTGCGTGAACTCGACCGGCGCGGACTGTCCGAACGGCTCCCGGAGCGCGCCGAGGCGCACAGTGCCTGCGAGTTCCGCTTCGAAGGCGAGCGGTACCGCTTTCCCTACGCCGACCTGACCGGCAGTCACCACTACGTCTATCCGCAGCCGCTGCTGGTGACGGACCTGGTGCGGGAGTACGCCGACGTGCGCGGCGGGGACATCCGCTTCGGCGTGCGCGACGTACGGCTGCACGACCTGGACTCGGACCGCCCTGCGGTGTCGTACCGGTGCCCCGACACGGGTGAACGGAGGCTGTTGCGCTGCGACTTCGTCGCGGGCTGCGACGGCGCGCGCGGGGTGACGCGGGACGCGATCCCCGCGGAGCGGACACGGATCGCCCGGCGGGACGACGGCATCGGCTGGCTGGCGCTGCTCGCGGAGGTCCCGCCGTCGACGGACTGCGTCCTGTTCGGTGTCCACCCGCGCGGTTTCGCCGGGGAGATGCCCCGCAGTCCCGAGGTGACCCGGTTCTACCTCCAGTGTCCGCCCGGCGACGACCCGGAGAACTGGTCGCACGACCGGGTCTGGACCGAGCTGCGCGAGCGGCTCGGCGCGGCCGGAGCGCCCCCGCTCACCGAGGGACGGCTGCTGGAGAAGCGCGTCCTGGACATGCACCACTACGTCGTCGAACCGCTGGCCCACGGGCGGCTGTTCCTGGCCGGGGACGCCGGTCACCTGGTCGCGCCCATCGCCGCGAAGGGCATGAACCTCGCCCTGCACGACGCCTTTCTCCTCGGCGACGCGCTCGCGGCGTACGTGACGCGGGGCGACGGCAGCGGTCTGGAGGGCTATTCGCAGGCGTGTCTGCGCCGGGTGTGGGACTACCAGGAGTTCTCGCAGTGGCTGTCGGACATCTACCACGGCCTCGCCTCGGGCGACCCGTTCCGCGCGGGCACCACGCTGGCCCGGGTGCGCCGGCTGTTCACCTCGCCCGCCGCCGCGGCGGCCTTCGCCGAGCAGTATCTGGGGACGGCCCCCGCGTTCTGATCAGCGGTCGTCCTCGGTGAGCCGGTGGTCGGCCGTCTTCAGCGCCTCCTCGACCAGTCGGAGCACATGCCCGTGCGGGAGCGAGTAGATCACCCGGCGGCCCTCCTTGCGGGTCCGCACCAGGCCCGCGAGCCGCAGCCGGGCCAGGTGCTGGCTCACCGCGGGCCGGGCCGCGCCGCACGCCTCGGTGAGCGTCGTGACGTCGGCCTCCCCCGCGGTCAGGGCGTGCAGCAGGGTGAGGCGGGTGCGGTCGCCGAGCAGAGACAGCAGATCGGCGGCGAGCGCGAACTGTTCCTCGCCGGGGCTGCGCGGGTGCGCATGATGCGCAGGTGATAGGTGCATGCGTGCGCTCATACGCACATAATGGCTCCGTGGGCGCCGCGCGTCCACTCCCGCACACCGGAAGGGGATCGACGTGAGCACCCCTCACCACGAGCAGGCACCCCACGGCCACGAGCCCCACGGCCACGGCCACGGACCTCACGAGCACCACCACGGATCTCACGAGCACGGGTCCCACGACCACGAGCACGGGCCCCACGGCCACGACCACGGCCACGGCCACGGCCACCCGCACGCCTCCCCCGGCCTGCGCCACCGTCTCGCCCATCTCCTCACCCCGCACTCCCACGAGACCGCCGACAAGCTGGACCCCGCGCTGGAGTCGTCGGCGCGCGGGATGCGGGCGCTGTGGGTGTCACTGGCCGCGCTCGGGACGACCGCGCTGATCCAGGGTGCCGTGGTGGCCGTCTCCGGGTCGGTGGCGCTGCTCGGGGACACGGTGCACAACGCCGCGGACGCGCTGACCGCCGTACCGCTCGGCATCGCCTTCGCGCTGGGACGGCGGGCGGCGACGCGCCGGTTCACCTACGGGTACGGCCGCGCCGAGGATCTCGCGGGTCTGGTGATCGTGCTGACCATCGCCGCGTCGGCGGCCTTCGCGGCGTGGGCGGCCGTCGGGCGGCTGCTCGACCCGCGCCCGGTCGCCCACCTCCCGGCGGTCGCGGCGGCGGCACTGGTGGGTTTCGTGGGGAACGAGTGGGTGGCGCGGTACCGGATCCGGGTGGGCCGGGAGATCGGCTCGGCGGCGCTGGTCGCCGACGGGCTGCACGCCCGCACCGACGGGTTCACCTCGCTGGCCGTCCTGGTGGGCGCCGGCGGATCGGCGCTGGGCCGGCAACTGGCCGACCCGGTCGTCGGGTTGGCGATCACGGCCGCGATCGTCCTGGTGCTGCGCGACGCGGCGCGGGAGGTCTTCCGGCGGATGCTGGACGCCGTCGACCCGGCGCTGGTGGACCTGGCCGAGCGCACGGTGCGGACGGTTCCCGGGGTGCGGGCGGTGGGTGAGCTGCGGCTGCGCTGGATCGGGCACCGGCTGCGGGCCGAACTGGCGCTGGTGGTGGACGGGGACGCCACGGTGCGACAGGCGCACGCGATCGCCGTCGAGGCCGAACACGCCCTGCTGCACGCCGTACCGAGGCTGACGGCGGCCCTGGTCCACGCCGACCCGGCGCCGGTCCCGGGCGAGACCGACCCGCACGTGGTGCTGGCCCATCATCTGCCGGTGTGAGGGGCGGATCCGTTCCGGCTCGGGCGGATCCCACCCCACCTGATCCGCGGAGTTCGCCGGCGTCCGTGGAACAGACCAGCCGATCGCCGGTCCCAGCAGGCCCCGAGGCCCTCCAGCACCTCGGCGCCCGGCAGTTCCGCGAGTGCCTCGCCCGGTACCAGGAGCTTGCCGCGCCGGCGGCCGCTGCCGATCAGGACGTACGGCAGGTCGACGACGGCCGAGTCCACCAGCACGGGCCAGCCGGCGGGGAGTCCGATCGGGGTGATGCCGCCGTACACCATGCCGGTCTCGCCGGTCGCCGTCTCCATCGAGGCGAAGGACGCTTTCCGGGAGCCGAGTCGGCGGCGCACGACACCGTTGACGTCGACCCGGGTGGTGGAGAGCACCAGGCATGCGGCAGGCGTGGCCTCCCCGCCGCGCCGGCCCGCGACCACCACACAGCTTTGCCGACTGCTCCAGCAGGTCGCGGCCGTGGTGCTCCACGAAGACCGCCGTGTCGGCCCACCGCGGGTCGGTGTCGACGTACAGGACGCGGTCGGCGGGGACCGCGCCCTGCCAGGTGCGTACGGCATCGGCGACCGGGGCGGTCGGTTCGCGCAGGCAGTCGGGCGCGGGCGTCGCGAAGTCGAAGTCTGCGAGGGGTGCGTGCAGGGCCGCACGCTGACAAGGGGCGCCCCGCCGCCGTACCCGCGTCTCACTGCACGGGCGGCACCGACACGGCCATCATCATCTCCATCGGGACGTCGCCCCGGTTGCCGTAGACGTGCGGGAGGTGGGCCTCGAAGGAGGCGCTCGCGCCGGTCGGCACGCGGTGCTCCTCGCCGTCCACGGTGAGGGTCAGCTCGCCCGCGGTGACGTGGACCAGCTCGACGGTGCCGACGGGGTGGGGCTCGGAGGGGCTGCTCTCGCCCGGCATCAGACGCCAGTCCCAGATCTCCAGCGGGCCGGGCGCCTCCGTGCCGGCGAGCAGCCGGTTGTAGCTGCCCGCTTCGGTGTGCCACAGCCGTACGGCCCGTTCGGCGGGGACGATCCGCACCTTCGGGCCCCGCTCGTAGTCCAGCAGGGTGGTGACGCTGATCCCGAGCGCGTCGCCGATCTTGACGACCGTGCCGATGCTCGGGTTGGTGCGGGCCTGCTCGATCTGGATGAGCATCCCGCGGCTGACACCGGCCCGGGCGGCGAGCACGTCCAGGGTGAAGCCCCGCACGGAGCGCCAGTGCTTGACGTTGCGCGCCAGGGACTGGGTCAGGAGTTCGAGATCCGACACGTGCCGTCCAATATTCGGGATGGTTCAATATTATGGCTGACGCAGTTCAATGCGATGAACTACGGTGAGTACACCCGCTTGTCCAACGAACTGTACTGCGAGGCCTCGTGACCGCCTTCTTCGCCCTCACCACCAGTCTGCTCTGGGGACTGGCCGACTTCGGCGGCGGGCTGCTGACACGGCGGACGCCCGCGCTGACGGTCGTGGTGGTCTCCCAGGGCATCGCGGCGGTCGTGCTGGGTGCGATCGTGGTGGGCACGGGCGGCTGGAGCGAGGCCGGGCCGCGGCTGTGGTTCGCGTTCGCCGCGGGCCTGGTCGGACCGGTGGCGCTGCTCTCCTTCTACAAGGCCCTCGCGCTGGGCCCCATGGGCGTCGTCTCGCCGCTCGCCACGCTCAGCGTGGCCGTGCCCGTCGGGGTCGGCCTGGTCCTCGGCGAACGCCCGGGGCTGCTCCAGGTCGCGGGCATCGCGGTCGCCGTCAGCGGAATCGTGCTCGCGGGCGGTCCGCAACTGCGGGGCGCGCCCGTGCAGCGCCGGACGATCCTGCTCACGCTGGTCGCCGCGCTGGGCTTCGGCACGGTGTTCGCCCTGATCACCGAGGCCTCCACCGACGTCACCGGCCTGTTCCTCGCCCTGTTCGTGCAGCGGCTGACCAACGTCGCGGTGGGCGGGGCCGCGCTCGCCGCCTCGCTCCGGCGGGGCGGGACCGCCGTACCGGAGGGCGGCTTCCCGTGGGCCTCGCTGCCCGCGCTGGCCTTCGTCGGGCTCGCCGACGTGGCGGCCAACGGCACCTACGCGGTCGCCGCCCGGCTCGGCCCGGTCACCGTGGCCGCCGTCCTCGCCTCGCTGTACCCGGTGGTGACCGCCCTGGCCGCACGCGGCTTCCTCAGCGAGCGGCTGCGCGCGATCCAGGCGGCGGGAGCGGGGCTGGCCCTGGTGGGCACGCTGCTGCTGGCGACCGGCTGAGTCAGCCCTCGGTCTCGAGTTCCGCGAGCCGGGCGATCCCGTCGTCGTCCAGCGCGGCCAGCGCCCGCAGCTGCCCCGGGGTCATCCCCTCCGGGATCGGGACCGGGGCCGGGGTCCGCAGCGGCGGCTGCCAGCCGTCGTCGGTTGTCCAGCGCCGGACGACCCGGGCCGGCGCCCCGGCCACCACCGCGTGGTCGGGCACCGTGCCGCGGACCACCGCACCGGCCGCCACGACCACGTTCCGGCCGATCCGCGCGCCCGGCAGGATCACGGCGCCGGTTCCTATCCAGCAGCCCGGGCCGATCTCGACCGGCTCCATCCGCGGCCACTGCTTGCCGATGGGCTGGTGCGGGTCGTCGTAGGAGTGGTTGGTGGAGGTGACGTAGACGTACGGCCCGAAGTAGCAGTCGCTGCCGATGGTGACCGTCGTGTCGGCGATGACATGGCTGCCCCGGCCGAGGACCACGCCGTCGCCGATGCGCAGGATCGGGTCCGGGCCGAGGTCCAGGTCCGGCATCAGGCCCGCGGTGAGGGTGACCTGCTCGCCGACGATGCAGTAGGAACCGAGGTGGATCCAGGGTTCACCGAAGACCGTGCCGAGCGGGAAGGCGAGGCGGGTGGCTTCGCCGATCGAGCCGAAGCGGAGCCCTGCCGGATGCTCGGCCGTCACGGAGCCGGTGCGCTGCGCCCACGACCAGGCCTTGTGGACGGCACGCTGGGCGAGGCTGCGTCGCCAGGATGAGAACGTGTTCTTGCGCTTCGGCACGGGCTCACGTTACTCAGCGGTTGTCCTCGACGAGAGGCCGGGCTGCTGTGATCTTTGCCCCACGCCGTGTCGTACCGTGCGGGTACGTACGGATGCGAGGAGACGGTGATGACGCAGCAGGCGCTGATCGTGGGTATCGGGGGACGGGAGCCGCAGATCGACCCGGAGGCGTTCGTGGCGCCCACGGCCTCCGTGATCGGCGATGTCACGCTGGCGGCGGGGACGAGCGTCTGGTACGGCGCTGTGGTCCGCGGGGACGTCGAGAAGATCACCGTGGGCGCACGGGCGAACGTGCAGGACAACGTGACGCTGCACGCGGACCCCGGGTTCCCCGTCAGCGTGGGTGAGCGGGTGTCCATCGGGCACAACGCCGTCGTGCACGGGGCGACGGTGGAGGACGACTGTCTGATCGGGATGGGGGCCACCGTGCTGAACGGCGCCGTGATCGGGGCCGGGTCGCTGGTCGCCGCGCAGGCGCTGGTGCCGCAGGGGATGGTGGTGCCGCCGGGGTCGCTGGTGGCGGGGGTGCCGGCGAAGGTGCGGCGGGAGCTGAGTGAGGAGGAGAGGCAGGGTGTGACCCTCAACGGCACCCTGTACGCGGAGCTGGCCGCGGCGCATCGGCAGGTGCACGAGTAGGCGCGGGGCGCGCCCTACTCCCCGGCGGTCACGGGTTCTGCGTCTCGCTCCTGCTGCTGGGCCTTCTTCGCCTTGCGCTTGACGAGCAGCAGGGAGGCCAGGCCGATCAGTACCGCCACCCCCAGGCCCAGGTACGAGAACTTCTTCAGCCAGCCCTCGGCGACCACGCCCACGTAGTAGATGACGGCCGTCGTGCCGCCCGCCCAGCAGATGCCGCCGAGGACGTTGGCGATCAGGAACTTCCAGTACGGCATGTGCAGGACACCCGCGAGGGGGCCGGCGAAGATGCGCAGGAGGGCGACGAAGCGGCCGAAGAAGACGGCCCACATGCCCCACTTCTCGAAGGACCCCTCCGCGGTGGCCACATGCCCCGCGCTGAAGTGCTTCGGGAACTTTCTGCCGAGCCAGGCCAGCAACGGGCGGCCGCCCTTGCGTCCGATCGCGTAGCCGATGGAGTCGCCGATCACGGCGCCGGCGGTCGCGCACGCGCCGAGGACGATCGGGTTGACGCCGGAGTGCTGGGAGGACATCAGTGCCGCCGAGACCAGGATGATCTCGCCGGGAAGCGGGATGCCCAGGCTCTCCAGACCGATCACCAGGGCCACCACGGCGTAGACGGCGGCCGCGGGCACCGTGTCGAGCCATTCCTGGACGTGCACCGCCGGTCCTCCCCTGTAGCCGTCCCTGTCGTGCGGGTCGCCGCATGTAAAGCGCGTCCCAAGGGAAGGCTACCTGGTCGGCGGTGAACGGCGGCCTGCGCGCACCCGCCCGGCGGCACCGTCCCGCCCTCGCTCCTTGGGTTTTCGGACATCCCGGCGTCACGCGGGAGGGGAAGGCTCTCCGCGGTTCCGCCCGGCTCGCTTCCCCCAGGTCCCCACCGCGGGGCCCGCTGCGGAAGGACGACGTCCCCGTGTCCCCACTCTCCCCACCGCCCCCGTCCCCGTCCCCCTCCGCGTCGCCGTCTCCGGCCCCGGCGCTCCCCTCCCCGCTCTCCGCCTCGCCCGCGCTCACCCCCTGCCCCGGGCCCGTGGTCCCGGCCCGCCCGGCGTCGCTCACAGGGGCCCGGAGCGTACGGCTGGCCCTCTGTCTGGCTCCGCTGCTGCTCGCCGGCGGCTGGGCGACGGCCAACCGGCCCGTCGTGTACGAGGGGGCCCGGCGGCTGGCCGCGGCCGATCCGGCCTGGTTGCCGGCCGGCATCGGCTTCACCTGTCTGAGCTGGGTGGCGGCCTCCTGTGTCCGGCAGGGCGCCGTGCCGGACCGGCTGCCGGCACGGTTGCTGCTGGCCTCGCAGTTCGCCGCGGGCGCCGCCAACCACGCGTTGCCCGGTGGGCTCGGCGCGCACGCCGTGACCTTGCGCTTCCTGCGGGCGCAGGGGGTGCCGCCGGCCCGGGCCGCCGCGTCGATCGGGCTGTACTCGCTGGCGAAGTCCGGCGCGAAGACACTCGTACTGCTGGTGTTCCTCGCGGTGTCACCGGCCTGGCGGCGGCTGGGCGAGCTGGTCCCGGACGGGCGGCTGCTGCTGCCGTTCGCCGCCGTCGCCGGCGGGGTCGCCGCGGTGGCGGGGGCAGTGCTGGCGGTCGTACGGCCGCTCAGGCGGCCGGTGACCGGACTGGTCCGCGCGGCCCTGGCCGACGTGCGGGAGGTGCACACGCGGCCCTGCCGGGTGTGCGCCCTGTGGGGCGGGGCGGTCGCGATGCCGCTGGTGCAGGCGGGCACCCTCGTGTGCGTCGGGGACTCGCTCGGGCTGGGGGTGCCGTGGGAGCAGGTGGTGCTCGCCCACCTCGCGGCGGGCACGGCCGTCGGGGCGGTCCCGGCGCCGGGCGGCCTGGCGGTGGACGCCGCGCTGGTGTGGACGCTGGTCACGTTCGGGGCCACGCCGGCGGTGGCCACCGCCACGGTGATCGGCTACCGGGTGCTGACCGACTGGCTGCCGCTGCTGCCGGGCGCGCTGGTGCTGTCGGCACTGATCCGCACCAAAGTGCTGTGACGGGCCGAAGTGCCCTGCCGGGTCGAGGTGCGGTGAGGGGCAAGGTTGCGGTGAGAGGCGTCGACGCGGCGGGCAGCCCGGGTGCAGCGAGCGACCCGGGTGCCGTGCGCGCGGTCATTCCCGGCGGGCCACCAGGCGGTACGCGTTGCAGAGGCCCAGCCGGTGGGACACCGGTCGCAGCGCCCATCGGTCCAGTGCCGTCGCCGCGAGCAGCGCGGGCACTCCGGTGAGGAGGAGTGCGGTGCGTGCGGCGCGTGTGAGGGGGCCGGGTCGCCCGGGCAGCCAGGGTGCGTCCTCGCGCGGGGCGGTGTGGTCGAGGGCCAGCCAGACGGCGGCGAGCAGGTCGACCGGATCGTGCGGTTCGGCGTGCTGCTCGGCGACCACCGTGAAGCCCCGCTCGGTGAGCCGCCGCCGCAGGTTGGCGACCGGCATGAAGTGCAGGTGCTGCGGCTGGAGCCAGGGCAGCCACCAGCGGCCGAGGAGACGGGCGTAGCGGCTCTCCGGGTCTGGTACCTCGACGAGCAGGTGGCCGCCGGGGCGTACGGTCTCGTGAGCGGCGCGGAGTTCACGGTCGGGGTCGGTGCTGTGCTCCAGGTAGTGGAACATGCTGACCACGTCGTAGCGGGCGGCCAGTTCCGGGGCGAGGGCGGGGAACGCGCCCCGGTGGGCGTGGTCCACGCGGCCCTCGCGGGCGGCGAGTTCGACGCCGTCGGTGAAGTCGAGCCCGTCGAAGGCGGTGTCGGGCAGGACGGCGCGGGCGGCCTCGCAGAAGTGTCCGTGGCCGGTGCCGACGTCCAGCCAGGTCTTCGGGGCCGGGTCGTGCGGCAGCATCGCCTCGGCCCGGCTCCGGTACATCGCGGTGCGGCCGCCGAGGGTGCCGCTCATCCGCTGCTCGCCGAGGCCGTCGTAGAAGTCCCGGTAGTAGAACTCCAGGCCTTCGTCGTTCAGTCGGGGGTTCTGGAAGGTGTGGCCGCAGTCGGCGCAGTGGTCGAGGGTGAAGCGGCCGGGCTTGTGCTGGAGCAGGTCGGTGGTGCTCAGCCGGGGGGTGAGCCGGGGGGAGGAGCACCAGGGGCAGGAGGTGTCCCGGGGGTGGAAGAAGCGGTCGGTGCCCGCGTCCAGGTCGGTTCGGTAGGTGGGGCGCAGGGAGGCGATGCGGGCTGTCTTCTCTCGGGCGTCGCTCATCGGCTCTCCGCTCCCATTCGTTCGAGGTGGGCCGCCGCGGCCCGGGCGCCGCCCGCCGTGCGGAACGCGGCGCGGATCCGGGCGGCGGCGGCCCGGTGGGCGGGGTCGTGCAGGACGGTGTCGAGGGCCTCGCCCAGCCGTGCGGCGGTGACCCGGCCGAACCTGACCCGCAGGCCCGCTCCGGAGTCCACGACCTGCCCCGCCACCACCGGCTGGTCGTCCCTGATGGGGGCGACGACGAGCGGGACGCCGTGCCACAGGGCCTCGCAGACGGTGTTGTGCCCGGCGTGGCAGACGACGGCGTCCATCCGTTCCAGGAGGGGGAGTTGGGGCACGGACGGCAGGATCAGGGCGTCCTTGTCGCCCGGGGTCACCGGGAGGGTGCGGGCCGGGTCGGCGATCACCGCCTGGACCCGGTCGGCGCGGGCGCGCAGCGCGGCCAGACACACGGTGAGGAAGCGGCCGCCGGCGTCGGCGTTCGCCGTGCCGAGGGTCACCAGGACCTTGGCCCGCCCCGGGTCCAGCCGTTCCCAGGGGAAGCCGGGCCCTGCCGGGCGGCCGGCGAGCGAGGGGCCGACGTAGTGGATGTGCGGGGCCGACGGCGCCTGGGGGCCGATCAGTTCGGGTGTGCTGAAGATCAGCAGCAGGTGCGGTGAGGAGCGCGGGTCGGTGGTGCCGGACGGGTCGCCGATGCGGGTGCGCAGCCCGGCCAGGCGCCGGTGCAGCCAGTCGGCGACCTTGGGCAGGCCGTCGTAGGCGCCGGTGAACTCCGCCGAGGTGGTGGCGGAGGTGGCCCAGGGCAGTCCGAGGTGCTCGGCCACCAGCGCGCCGGCGAACGCCTGCTGGTCGGCGACCACCACATCGGGGCGGAACCCCGCGACGGCCGCGCGGACGCCGGGTGCCATCGCGTCGGCGAGCGGGAGCAGATATCCCTCCCACAGGAACTTCAGCGCCTCGACGCCCCGCAGGTCCGGCGGTCGTACGGCGCCTTCGGCGCCCGGTACCGGTCCCGCGCACCGGAACACCACCGCGTCCGGGCCGGCGAGCCGCCGCACCAGCGCCGGGTCGGCGCACGCCCAGGCCACCCGGTGCCCGCGCGCGGCCAGCCGGGCGGCGATGCCGACGGCGGGGTTGATGTGCCCGGTCAGCGGCGGGACGACGAAGAGGAAGGCGCTCACCGGACGGTCGCCCGCGCACGGATCAGCTCCAGGATGTGCCGGCCGACGGCGGCGGGCGCCTCGACCAGGACCGAGTGCTCGTGCCCCGGCAGGACGACCGCGCGGAAGTCCGGCAGCAGCGCCCGCTGCAGCGGTACCAGGCCGGCCAGGTCCGAGTCGCCGCCGTACACGCCGAGGACCGGGCAGCGTACGGCCCTGATCTCGTCCTCGGTCAGCACCCGGCTCGCCGGGATGTCCCGGGCGAGGCTGGTCTCGCGGGCGAGCCGGGCCGCGCCCTTGGCGAGGCGGGCGGTGTTGTGGCCGCGGTGCGCGGTGATCCAGCGAATCGCGTCGGGTTCGTTGTGCGCGAGTTCGGTCGTCACCCGGCGCAGGATGCGGCCCAGTTTCGCCGCCCAGGCGGGGGTCGCGGGCTCGGACTCGATCAGCGTCAGGCCGGCCGTGCGGTCGGGGTGGCGGGCCGCGTAGCCGAAGGCGATGGTGCCGCCGTAGGAGTTGCCGACGAGGTGGACGGGGCCGGTGATGTCCAGGCGGGCGAGGAGCGCCGTGAGGTCGTCGATGTTGTGGTCCAGGGTGTAGCCGCGCGGCGGGCGTTCGCTGCGGCCGTGTCCGCGCAGGTCGTACATGACCACGTCGAGTCCGGCCGCGGCGAAGGCGGGGGCGACGGTGAAGTAGTAGCTGGCCAGGCTGTCCGTGAGCAGCCCGTGCACCAGGACCACGGTGGCGTGCGGGACGCGGCCGCCGGTGGGCCCGGTGCGCTGGACGTGCAGCCGGATGCCGCCGGCGTCGACCATCGCCATCGCTCAGTCCGCCTGCGCGGTCGTGAGGCTCCCCGTCACGTGCTCCACGAGTCGGCCGACGGTCAGCTCGATGATCTCGTCGAACTCCATGCCGGCGAGGAACTCGGCGAGGTTGACCCGTTGCCCGTACCGCTCCTCCAGCAGTCC
Source organism: Streptomyces sp. NPDC052301 (assembly GCF_044593395.1). Classification (NCBI taxonomy): domain Bacteria; kingdom Bacillati; phylum Actinomycetota; class Actinomycetes; order Kitasatosporales; family Streptomycetaceae; genus Streptomyces; species Streptomyces sp. NPDC052301. Next base: position 747,633 of record NZ_JBIUBE010000002.1, read on the forward strand.
GGCCAGGGTGACGAGGTCGATGCTCTCCAGTTCCAGGTCACGGTTGAAGGTGGTGGACATGCCGATCGGCACGTCGTCGTCGCCGTACTCCGCCAGCACCGTACGGAGCATGCCGGTGACGTCGGCGAGCACGGTGTCGGCGCTGGGCTGCGCCGGGGCCGGCTGGGTGGGGTTCATCGTGGGAACTCCTCGGCTGGTGTCCTGTGTGGTTCGTCGTCGGTGCCGGGCCCGGTCGTCCGGGCCACCACGTAGGCGCGCTCCGGCAGCGCGGGCGGGTTGGTCACCGGGGCGCAGTGCACGGTGTAGGCGCGTTCCAGACGGCCGGAGACCAGCAGCCGGCCGCCGTCGGGGGCGGCCTCCAGCACCGCGAAGTCCCGCGGCCGGCCGTCGAATCCGACGCCCTCCGCCTTGGCGACGGCCTCCTTGGCGGCCCAGAAGCGGGTGAACCACACCGCCTCGGAGTCGGTCCCGTCCGCCGTGCGGGCGTGCAGGAGCCGCAGTTCGGCCGGGCCGAGCGTGGTGGCGAGGGTCGCCGGCGCGCGGTCGGTGACCTCCTCGATGTCGATGCCGGGGCCGGGTCGCGGGCTGTGCGGCCGTACGATCGCCACGCCCGCCTCGGCCCGGTGGGCGAGCGAGACGTCCAGCGGGGGCAGGGCGCGGCCGTGCACGCCGGTGACGTACGGGCGGCCCAACCCGTCGTTGTGGACCTGGAGTTCCGCCGGGAAGACGGGTCCTTCGCCGTGCCGCCACAGCCACTGGCGTACGGCGTCCTTGACCGCGATCCGGCCGAGCAGCCACTGCCGCCGGCCGCGTGGCGGGCGTCCGGCGTACTCGGCGCGCTCGGCGCGGCCCAGCGAGTTGCGCATGATCAGCTCGCGGGAGGCGAGGTCCGGCCAGCGCTCGTGCAGCAGCGTCCATTCACCGGGCATGGCCCGGGAGAGGGTGTGACGCTCGGGGAAGCGTTCGGCGGGGCGGGTCGTCGGGTCGTTGTCGAAGCGGCGGTCCTGCCAGCCGCCGAGCACGGCCCACACCCGGCCGCCGACGGCGAGCTCCGCGTCCGCCTCCAGGACGGTGTCCGTGAGCGAGGTGATCCGCACCAGGCAGCCGACCTCGGCGCCGGGGGCCGGATCCGGCCCGTGGAAGCGCAGGTGCCGCATCTGCACGGGGAAGACGACGGTCCGCTCGGTGCGGGTCGCCATGATCCAGTAACCGAGCAGCTGGCCCACGTTGTCCAGCAGGGCACCGGGGGCGGCGGGTGCGGTGATCACTGCGCGGATGTGCCGCTCGCCGATCGCGGTGAGTTCCGTGAGCCCCTGGTACGCGGGTCCGTGGAACATCCAGCGGTCGCGGTAGAGCTGGGCCGCGGTGTGCTCGGGGAGCCGCTCGGCGGGGTGCGGGTGGCCCGGGAGGGCGCTGGGCGGGGGCGGGGCCGGGTGATGCGGGGCCAGTTCGACGACGGCGCGGGCCGTGGGGCCGAAGGTGACGGTGACGCGGTGGGGGTGGCCGGGGGCCGGGGTGACGGTGACCGGTACGTCGACCGGGGGTGTGGCGGTGAGCCAGCGGTCGAACCGGGCCCCGTGGACGGCGACCGCCCGTAGCCCGGGGGCCGCCGCCTCGGCCGCGTCCATCATGTGCCGGACGATCGTAGTGGCGGGGACCACCGGCCAACGGTCCTCCAGGTCCGGCCAGTCGGAGCGCTGCGGGAAGAAGCAGTGGTCCAGGAGATGGGGCATGGTCGCGGCGGACACCCGAACGGTCGCGGTGGTGCGGGGGGTCCCGGTCGTCGTGCCCGTCTCCGTGACGGCGGGGGCGGTCGGGGGGACAACGGGCGCGGCCGAGGTGCCGGCGGGGACGGTCGGGGGGACAACGGGCGCGGCCGAGGTGCCGGCGGGGACGGTCGGGGGGACAACGGGGGCGGCCGAGGTGCCGGCGGGGACGGTCGGAGGGACAACGGGCGCGGCCGAGGTGCCGGCGGGGACGGTCGGGGGGACAACGGGCGCGGCCGAGGTGCCGGCGGGGGTGGCTGAGGCGACGGCGGGGGCGGCTGAGGCGGTGGAGGGGGCGGCTGTCGGGGGGTGGTGTCCGCCGCTCGCCGCGATCAGCCGCGCCGCCGTGTCCGCGGTGTCCCGCAGGAGCGCGGTCAGCTCGGCGGCGGCCGGGAAACGGGTGGTGAGGTCGTCGAGCGGGGCGGAACCGAACGCGGGTGACGCGGGCGCCCCCGTCCGCTGCCGGGGGCGCAGTTCGGCGCGCAGCGCCTCGAGGACCGGGCCGTCCAGGGAGACCAGGGCGCCGTCGAGGTCGAGGCGGACCGGTGGCCGCCCGGTTCCCTCGCGAGCCGGTACGGGTGGCGGTGCCGGTGCCACGGACGCCCCGGCGACCCACAACGCCGTCGCCGCGCGGCGGAGTTGGGCCATACCGCTGTGCCGGGACGCGTTGGCGGCGACCGCCAGATGGTCGCGGTCGCCGAGGGTGTCGTCGATCAGGGAGGTGAGCCGGCCGGGGCCGGTCTGGACGAAGACGCGGTGCCCGGCGGCGTACAGCGCCTCGGTCAGTTCGCGGAAGCGGACGGGTTCCAGCAGGTGCCGTACGAACAGCTCGCGCACCGCGGCCTCGGCCTGCGGGAAGGGGGCGGCGGTCGTCCCGGACCAGACCGGCACGGTCGGCGGGTGGAGCCGGAAGGTGCCGGCGGCGTCCTCGATGGGGGCGAGGTAGGGCCGGAGCATCGGGGTGTGGAAGCCGGAGCGGAACGGCAGCACCTGGCAGAGCACGCCCTGGGCGCGGAGGGACCGGACGAGCTCCTCGACCGCCGTGCCGGGTCCGCACACCATGGACTGGTGGGGCGCGTTGTCGTGCGAGAGCACGATCCCCGAGCCGGACCAGTCGGCCGCGAGCGCGGTGCGGACGCGGGCGGCGCAGGTGCCGACGGCGGCGAAGACGAGACCGGGTACGGTCACCGCGTCCGGGTCGAACCCGGCCATGAACGCGTCCACTTGGTCGGCCGCGTACAGCCCGGCCGCGACCATGGCGGTCCACTCGCCGACGCTGTGCCCGGCGACCGCGTCCGGTACGACGCCCATCCGGCGCAGCGCCCGGTCCAGCAGCCGGCCCACGCCGACGACGCCGAAGCCGTGCCGGCCGACGTCCCCGACCGGGGCGGCCGCACCGGTTCCGGCGACCGGGGACAGGCCGAAGTGGGCGGCGATGTCGTCCGTGCGCGGGGCGAAGTCGCCCTCGAGGCCGGGGAAGACGAACGCCAGCCTGCCGCCGCCGTCCGGGCCGAGCAGCGGGGCGGTCCGGAACCACACGTCGTTGCGTCCGTGCCAGGCGCGGCCCTTGCCGACCGCACGCCGGGCCAGCGCGAGCCGCTTGGCCGTCGGGTCCACGACCCCGAGCCGGACGGGCCCGGCGCCGGGGTGCGGCCTGGTGGGGTCGAGTCCGGCGGCGAGGACGGCCGGATCGGCGGCGCCGAGGAGTGCGGTGAGGTCGTCCGGGCGGTCGGCCGCCAGCAGCAGGATGCGCTCGGGTTCGGTGATGCGGGGGCGGGGGGTGTCCTCCGGAAGGTGCCGGTCCGGTGCGCGGGTGCTCGCTGACACCACCCGTGGGCGTCCTGCCGATGAGTGAGGCGCCGGTGCCTCCTCCAGGACCACATGGGCGTTGATCCCGCCGAACCCGAAGGCGTTCACGGCGGCCCGGCGGACCGGCTGCCGGGTGTCGGTCTCCCAGGGCCGGGCCCGCTGCAGGGTACGGAAGCGGGTGGCGGCGAGGCCGGGGTGGGGGTCGTCGCAGTGGAGCGTGGGCAGGAGGGTGCCGTGGTGGAGCGCGAGGACGGCCTTGACCAGGCCGGCCACGCCGGCGGCCGGCATGGTGTGGCCGATCATCGACTTCACCGAGCCGAGGACCGGGCGCTCCTCGTCCCCGTGGCCCGCGCCCGGCCCGAACACGTCGGCCAGCGTGGCCAGTTCGGCCGCGTCCCCGGCCGGGGTGGCGGTGCCGTGGGCCTCCAGCAGGCCGAGGGAGTGCGGGGCGGCGGGGTCGAGCCCGGCGGCCCGCCAGGCCTGGCGCACGGCGCGGGCCTGCCCTCCGGGGTCGGGGCTGACGAGCCCCGCCGTACGGCCGTCGCCGGCCACGCCCGTACCCCGGATCACCCCGTAGATCCGGTCGCCGTCGCGTGCGGCGTCCGCGAGCCGTTTCAGTACGACGACGCCGGTGCCCTCACCGATGAGGATGCCGTCGGCGTCGCGGTGGAAGGGGCGGATGCGCTGGCTCGGGGACAGGGCGCGGAGCTGGGAGAAGACGCTCCACAGGGTGATGTCGTGGCAGTGGTGCACTCCCCCGGCCAGCATCAGGTCGCAGCGTCCGGTGGTGAGTTCGGTGACCGCCTGGTCGACGGCGACCAGGGAGGAGGCGCATGCGGCGTCCACGGTGTAGGCGGGGCCGCGCAGGTCGAGCCGGTTGGCGATCCGGGAGGCGGCGAGGTTGGGGACGAGGCCGATGGCGGACTCCGGGCGGTCGGGGCCGAGTCGCTCGGTGAACGCCGTACGCACCCGGTCCAGCTGGGCGGTGGACAGCTCGGGCAGCAACTCGCCCAGGGTGCGCACCAGTTGTCCCGCCGTCCGGACCCGCTGGTCGAGCCGGACCAGGCCGGGTGTGAGGTAGCCGCCCCGGCCCAGGGTCACGCCGATCCGTTCCCGCGCGGGCAGCCGTGCCTCGCCGCCGGCGTCGGCGAGGGCGGCGGCGGCCACGTCGAGGGCGATCAGCTGGTCGGGCTCGGTGCCCTGGACGGAGGCGGGCATGATGCCGTAGCGGGTGACCTCCACCTCGGCGAGGCCGTCCACGAATCCGCCGCGCCGGCAGTACACCTGGTCGGCGACGGCGGGCCCGGCGGCCGAGCCGGGCCGGTAGTAGTCGGCGTCCCAGCGTCCGGCGGGGACGTCGCCGATCGCGTCGACGCCGTCCCGCAGGTTGCGCCAGTAGGCGTCGAGACCGGGGGCGCCGGGCAGCAGCACCGCCATCCCGACGACGGCGACGGGTATCTGTCGTGCCGTCATCTCACCAGCCCGACGCGGTGTAGACGACGGCGCGGGCCGCCGGGTCGCCCCAGGCGAGTTCCCGCAGGAGAGCCGCCGTGCCCTCGTCGGGGTCGATCAGCGCCACCCCGCGCCGGGCGTACGCGCGGCCGAGTTCCGCGTCGACCATGCCGGTGTGCGTGCCGGAGGGCGCCCAGGGGCCCCAGTGGACGGTCAGTGCGCGGTGGCCCGTACGCGCGGCCCAGTCCGCGCCGAGCGCTTCCAGGGTGTCGTTCGCGGCGGCGTAGTCGGCCTGGCCGCGGTTGCCGAGGACGGCGGCGATGCTGCCGAACAGCACGGTGAACGCGGGTGCGGCGGGCAGGTCGTCCAGGGCGGCGAACAGCGCGGCGGCCCCGGCGGCCTTGGTGCCGTAGACCCGTCGGAAGGACTCGGGGGTCTTCTCGGCGATCAGCCGGTCCTCGATGACCCCGGCGGCGAAGACGACGCCGTCGAGCCGGCCGTGTGCGGCGTGGATCTCCTTGACCGCGCGCAGGACGGCGTCCGGCTCCCGGAAGTCCACCGAGCGGTAGCGGGCCGTGCTGCCGAGGGCGGTGAGTTCGGCGAGCGTGGCGGTGATCTCCCGCTGGGCCAGGACGAGTTCGGCGGCCCGGTTGATCTCGGCGGGCCCGGGCGTGCCCGGCGCGGCGGCGAGCGCGGCCCGCAGCTCGACGGGGGTGCGGGCCGCGGCGGTGTGCGGGGCCTCGGGTGCGGTGGGCGCGGGGGTCCGGCCCAGCAGCTCGACACGGCACCGGGAGGCGCCGGCCAGGGCGGCCGCGAACCTCGCGGTGATGCCCCGGGCGCCGCCGACCAGCAGGACCACGGCGTCCCGGTCGAGCCCGAGCGCGGCGGCCTCGGCGGCGCCGTCCGCGGCGGGTCCGGCGCCGGTGGTGCCGAGCGGACCGAGGGGCACGGGCCGCAGTTCGAGCCGCTGCCGGAGTCCGGCCGCCGTACGCAGGACGACGGGGGCCGGTTCCGGGGCGAGCAGCTCGGCGAGCAGGGCGTCGGCCACGGCCGCCGGTGCGGTGTCGTCGACGGCGACGACCCGGGCGAGCAGGTCCGGGTACTCGCGGGCGGCGGTGCGGAAAAGGCCGTCGAGACCGGCGGCCCGCAGTGCCCCGGCGCGGTCCGCCGCCCGGACGGCGAGCAGCCGGCGCGGCCCGCGGGCCAGCGCCGCCCGGAGCACCGGGAAGGCGTCCGGCAGCACCGGGAGGTCCGGGCCGGGCAGCGCGCCCAGGTACAGCACACCGTCGGCCGTGCCGTCGGCCGGGGTGAGGAGGTGGTCCCGGTCGAGGAGTACGGCGTCGGCACCGTGGGCGGTGAGCCGGGCGGCGACCTCGGCGGCCGTACGCGCGCCGTCGCCCTCCCCGACGCCGTCACCCTGATGTACGCCGTCACCGTCGGCGTCGCTGCCGCCGTCCCCCAGCAGCAGGAACCGCAGGCCGGACAGGGCCTGGCCGGGGTCGGCGGCACCGTCCGGCCCGGGAAGGGGCACGGGGCGCAGCTCACAGCGCCGGGGGGCCACACCCGTGGAGCCGGCGTCCGCCGCCGGGCCCGGTGTCCCGGCTTCCCGGCTCGCGTCGGCGGTCGGCTGTTCCCCGCGCGCCGCCCGGGCCGGTCCCCCGGCCCGTCCGCTGCCGCCGGCCGCGTGCGTGCCGGTCCGCGCCGTGAGCCAGCCCGTCACCGCGGCGGCCGTGCGGGCCTTGGTCAGCTCCTCCAGCTCCGCGTCGTCCAGCATCTCGGCGCCGCCCGCGATTCCGAGGCGCTGGGCGAGCTCGCCCGCGATCTCGGCCCGCTTGATGGAGTCGATGCTCAGGTCCGCCTCCAGGTCGAGCCCTGGCTCGATCATGTCGACGGGATAGCCGGTGCGCTCACTGATGATCTCCAGGACGACCCGTTCCACGTCGGTGACCGGCTCCTCCTCGGCAGGTCGCTCGGGCAGGGGCACTTCGGCGACGGGGAGAGACGGCTGCGCCGCAGGCGCGGGCATGGCGGCGGGCGTGGCGCCGAAGTAGGTGAGCAGCACATCGCGCTGGGCGGCGATCATCTCCCGGCTGGTGCGCAGGAACTCGGAGACGAGCGCGTCCCGGTCGGCGGGGGCGCGGTACGGCTGGTCGGTCGTCACGGGCGTCTCCACGACTCGTCGGGCCGGTGCGAGGGCACCGGCGAGCAGTGTTCCGTCGGCGGTGCGGACGAGGTGCCCGTCGACCGTCCAGCCGGGCCGCTCGGGCGCCGGGGCGCGCAGCGCGTCGACGGCGTCGCGGCCCCTGAGCAGCCAGGCGGTGCGCACCGGCAGCCCTGCGACGGCGAGTCGCGCGAGGGCGTCGAGCCAGCCGTACAGGCCGCTGTCGGCGCGGGGTTCGCAGACGACCGTGCGGTGCGGGCGGTCGCCGAGGGTCTGGCCGACGAGCCGGCTGAGCACCGCGCCGGGGCCCGCCTCGACGAAGATCCGCGCGCCTGCCTCGTACATCGCCTCGATCTGCGCGGCGAAGGCGACGGGGGCGCCGATCTGCGCGGCGAGTTCGGCGCGCACCGCGTCGGGCTCGGGCGGGTACGGGGTGGCGGTGCGGTTGGCCCAGACGGGGATCTCGGGCGGTCGTACCGTCCGCTCCGCGAGGACCTTCGCGAACCGCTCCCCCGCCGGGGCCACCAGCGGGCTGTGGAAGGCGCAGGCGACGGGGATGCGCTTTGCGCCGAGACCGGCCGCGCGCAGCAGTCGTACGGCGGTGTCGACGTCCGCGGTGGGTCCGGAGATCACCGTCTGCTCGGGCGAGTTGAGGTTGGCGAGGACGACCGACTCGGGTGCCCCGGCGGCGCGCAGGGTATGTACGACGTCCTCGGCGGGCGCGCCGACGGCGGCCATGGTGCCGGGATCGTCGCCGGCCGCCGCCAGGATCGCCCCGGCCCGCTCGCCGCTCAGCTCCAGCAGCGTCTCCGGGTCGAGGGCACCGGCCGCGGCGAGGGCGACCAGCTCGCCGTAGCTGTGGCCGGCGGCGAGGTCGGGGTGGACGCCGGCCGAGGTGAGGAAGGCGTGGGCGACGAGGCCCGTGATGCCGAGGGCGGGCTGGGCGGCCCGGGTGTCGGTGAGGGCGGACCGGTGACGCTCGCGGGCGGCGTCGTCGAAGGCGGCCGGCGGGTGCAGCGCGTCGGCGTGGGCGCGGCCGAGGTGCAGGGCGTGCCGGAGCTCGGGCAGGGCGACCAGGAGCTCGGCGAGCATTCCGGTGCGCTGACTGCCCTGCCCGGGGAAGAGGAAGGCGACCTTGCCGGGGTCCGCCGCCTCGGCGCACGCCCGATGGACTCCCGCCGCCGGATCGTGCTCCCCTGCCAGGATCCGCCGCAGCTGTCCGGTCAGTTCCTCCACGTCCCGGGCCAGGGCCGCGGCCCGTACCGGCTCGTGCGAGGTGTCGGCGCGGTGGGCCGCGGCGAGGGCGAGGTCGCGCAGGCGCCAGGGCCTGCCGGTGGTTTCGGCGGCCCGGAGGATTTCCGCCGCCTCCCGGTGGGCCGCCGCCGTGTCCCGGCCTCGGAACAGGAACAGTTCGGCGGGCCAGGCGTCCAGGGCCTGCCGGGGCGGTACGGCGTCCCCGTACGCGGCCAGCACCGCATGGAAGTTGGTGCCGCCGAAGCCGAACGCGCTGACCCCGGCGAGACGTTCCGACGCCGGTGCCGTCCAGGGCCGGGCGCCGGTGTGGAAGACGAACGGGCTCTCGTCCTCCGCCCAGGCCGGGTTGGGCCGCTCAAGGTGAAGGGTGGGCGGCGTGACCCCGGTGTACAGCGCGAGCGCCGTCTTGATCAGGCCGGCGAGTCCGGCGGCGCACTTGGTGTGCCCGATCTGCGACTTGACCGAGCCGAGCGCGCAGCTCCCCGGCCGGGCTCCCGCCTCGGTGAACACCGCGCCGAGCACGCCGAGTTCGGTACGGTCGCCGACGACGGTGCCGGTGCCGTGCGCCTCGACCAGTCCGACCTCCGCGGGCGAGACACCGGCGTTGCGGTACGCCCGCTCCAGCGCGGCCCGCTGCCCCTCGGGACGCGGTGCGGTCAGGCCGAGGGAGCGGCCGTCGCTGGCGGAACCGAGGCCTTTGACCACGCCGTAGATCCGGTCGCCGACGCGTTCGGCGTCCGCGAGCCGTTTGAGGACCAGGCACGCCACGCCCTCGCCGAGCGCGATGCCGTCGGCGGAGGCGTCGAAGGCGCGGGACCGTCCGGTCGGGGAGAGCGCGTGCACGGAGGAGAACAGGACGTAGTCGTTGATGCCGTTGTGCAGGTCGGCGCCGCCGCACAGCACGAGGTCGCTGGTGCCGAGGACCAGTTCCTTGCAGGCCACGTCGAGGGCGGCGAGGGAGGACGCGCAGGCGGCGTCCACGGTGTAGTTGGCGCCGCCCAGGTCCAGGCGATTGGCGATCCGGCCGGAGACGACGTTGGCGAGCATGCCGGGGAAGGAGTCCTCCGTCAGCCGGGGCAGCTGCTCCTCCAGCCCGTCGGGGACCCTGCCGTAGTACGAGGGGAGGACGGCGCGCAGGGTGACGGCGTTGGACAGGTCGCTGCCCGCCTCGGCACCGAAGACCACGGAGGTGCGCGCCCGGTCGAACTCCCGTCCCCGCTCCCCGTACCCGGCGTCCTCCAGTGCCCTGCGGGCCGCTTCGAGGGACAGCAGCTGGACCGGTTCGATGCTGCCGAGGGAGGCGGGCGGGATGCCGTAGCGCAGCGGGTCGAAGGGGATGCGGGGCAGGAAGCCGCCCCACTTCGACGCCGTGCGGCCGGTCTCGTGGTGCACGTCGGGGTCCCAGCGGTCGGGCGGGACCTCGGTGACGGCGTCGCGTCCGGCGACCACGTTCGCCCAGAAGTCGGCCAGGTCGGGGGCACCGGGGAACATGCAGGCCATGCCGACGATCGCGATGTCCAGCGGGGCCGGCGTCTCCCGCGCGGCGGGCGTGACCCGCGTGGCCCGTGCGCCGAGGAGGTCGGCGGCGCCGTCGGTCACCGAGCGGTGCAGCGCCGCGAGGGTGGTGGTGGTCGAGCGCAGCACGGCGACCTCGCCGGCCATGAACATCCCGTCGGTGAGCTGCCGTTCTTCATCGACGGCCCGCAACGCCCCGTCGGGGGCGCGTTCGACGCCCTTGCTGGCGACGCGGAGCCGGCCCACGTTGAGCCGTTCCAGCCTCTCCCAGACCTCCCGGTCGGGCAGGCCGTCGGCACGCAAGGCGGCTTCCCGGTCGCGGTAGTCGTCGGTGAAGGGGCTGGGCACGCAGCGGGTGGCGTGACCGGGCGCGGTCTCCAGCAGGGCGGTCGAGGTGGCGGCGAGGACCTGCCGCTGGAAGAGCGGCCGGATGGCTCCGTGGGCGACGGCTTCCTCGGTGAACAGGTAGGCGGTGCCCAGGAGGACGCCGACGGCGGCACCGCGTTCGGTGAGGGGTGCGGCCAGGGCGGCGACCATGGCCGCCGACCGTTCGTCGTGGACACCACCGGCGAAGAGGACCTCCAGCCGCTGTGCCGACCCGTCGCCCGCGGCGGCCAGGAAGTCCTCGAGGGCGGCGAGTTGGGCCTCCCAGAGCGGGAAGGAGGCCCGGGGTCCGACGTGCCCGCCGCACTCGGACCCCTCGAACACGAACCGGTGCGCCCCGGCGTCCAGGAACTGCCGCAGCAGCCCCGGCGAGGGCACGTGCAGGAAGGTGCGGATCCCGGCCCGCTCCAGCGCCTCGGCCTGGGCGGGCCGTCCGCCGGCGATGATCGCGTGCGTCGGACGCAGTTCCCGTACGGCGTCCAGCTGGGCGTTCCTGACGTCCTGCGGCGCGAAGCCGAGGACGCCCACGCCCCAGGGCCGTCCGTCGAGCACGGCGCGCGCCTCGGTCAGCAGGGACCGGGTGCGCTCACCGTCGGCGAGGGCCAGCGCCAGGAAGGGCAGCGCCCCCTCCGCGGCGACGGCCGCGGCGAAGCCTGCCTGGTCGCTGACCCGGGTCATGGGCCCCTGGGCGACCGGGAGCCGCGTCCCGAGCGCACGGCTCATCGCGGAGCCGGCCCGCAGGGCGTCGGCGGCGACGGACCCGCGTCGCGGAGGAGCGCAGGACCCGGCCGACCCGACCGGCCCGCCACCATCAGCAGCGCCCACGGACTCCGCAGCACTGACAGATCCGACGGACCCACCACCGACACCGGCGCCCACCGACGACGCGGCACCCACAGACCCGACGGGCCCGTCCCCCTCGGCAGCGTCCACGGGTCCCGCACCGACCGCCCCCCGGATCGCCGCCGTCATCTCCCGCACCACACCCCGCACGTCCCGCCACCGTTCGGCGAACCGGGCGGCGAGGAAGCCGTCCTGGCCCACCGGCAGCAGCTGACGGCGCACATCGCGGGCGCCCAGCAGGGACGCGACCGTGTCGGGATCGTCGGCGGCCACCGGCGCCGCGTCCGGCCCGCGTCGCCGCAGCACCCGGTGTCCGCCCAGCACCACGGTCTCCGAACCGTCCAGGGACCGCAGCACCGCCCGGACCTCCTCGGGCAGCCCCGACTCGGCGAGCAGCGCCAGTTGGGTGTCGAGGACGACTCCGGCCGCCCCACCCGCCACGGCGGCAGCCGCCGTACGCGGCCCGATGCCACCGCACGCCCAGACGGGAATCCCGCTCAAGTCCTCCTCGGACAGGAGCTGCTGGAGCAGGACGAAGGTGCTCAGCTCGCCGACCCGGCCGCCGCTCTCGGCACCCCGGGCGATCAGCCCCTGGGCACCGGTACGGACCGCGTCCCGGGCCTGCACGAGATCGGTCACTTCGGCCAACACCGTTTTGGTGAAGGCGAGCTGCGTTGTGTACCGGTGCGCGTCCGGGGCGAGGACCACCGTGCCGGGGGCGTCACCGAGGTCGGCCGGGCCGAGGGCGCAGCGGCCGGTCAGCCGGACCCCGAAGGGCCCTGGTGCGACACGTCTCAGCCGGGACAGTTGTTCGCGGGCTGTTCGGTCACCGGTACCCAGGTCCAGGATGCCGAGTCCGCCGACGGCCGAGGCCGCCGCGGCGAGAGCGGCGTCGGGCTCTCCGAACGGGGTGATGCACAGGATCAGGTCGTGGGCGCGCACAGGCGAGGTCATGATGCTCCGGCACGATCGGCGAGACAGCACGGTGGGGGGTGTGCGGCGGAACGCTCTGGTGCGAGGGCACCGGAAACTAGCGAGGGCTTACTCACGGGTCAATAACGACGCACCCTTTTCGTGTGCGGTGGCCTCGATTCGGCCAGCCCGGCCAATCCCCCGCAAGGGGCGGGAAACCCCGGCAATTCCCGGCACGCGCACCAGCGCGCAACCACCGGACGCCGCACCCCGTACCGCCACAACTCCACCAGAACGGCCGCCGTATTCACCGGCGCCTCACCACCCCGCAACGCGCCGAGACACCGGGCCGAAGTCTGTAAATTCCACACGACATCGGCCCGGTGGCGCGAACGCGGCCCGCTCGGCTCCCGGTGGCCTCAGCCGAGCGGCGTGCCCACGGCCGCCGGTACGGAGACGGCCTTTCCGGCGACCGACCGAACGGCGTTCCGCACCACGTCACCGGGAGAGCGGGAGACACCGGGACCGGACGACCGCCGGTCGCCGTGGACGTCGACCCGGGCGATACGCGGCTCGTCCTCCGGCCGGGCTCCGCGCAGCCCCCGGCCCGGAGCAGCTCCGGGGTTCCCGCGCGACGAGCCCGTGCCTCCGCTCCCCTCCGACGGCCGCCCTTCGGCCTCCTTCGCGGGCCCCGGCCGCCCGGCGCCCGAGGCAGCGGACCCGCCGGGAACGTCCACCGGCCCCGGCACCCCGGGTGCCGCATCCGCATGGGGCGCGTCGTCCGGGCGCGGCGCGAGCATCCACCGCTCCCCCGTCGCTCCGGAACGCGCCGCGACCCGCACCCGCCCGGACCCGTCAGCGGATTCCACGGCCAGGGCCAGCCCCTGGCGATGCCCGCGGAGCAGGATCTCGCCGCGCACGGTGACGTCGTACGACACCTCCCCGGCGGGCGCCACGCACGCGGAGACCGCGACCTTCCCCGTCCCGGTGTCGACGGCGAGACAGAGGGCCGGGTCCGCGCCGCTGCGCAGCAGCCCGTCGTCCTGGTACGACCACTGTTGCGAGGCGGCGGAGGAGCAGTCCGCGAGCCGGACTCCCGCGCCCGCCGCCACTCTGCCTCCGGTCACGTCCAGGCAGCGCCCGGAGGCGAGGTGGTACAGGACGCCGCGAGCGAGGCCGAGGGGTGTGCCGACCGAGGCCGCCGAGGGGGAGGGCACGGTGCGCGCGCCGGTACCGGTGGTGTGGCCGGCGGGGGCGCCCCAGGTGGCGCCGGAGTGCGGGACACCGTCGTCGTCGGACCAGCTCCTGGTCACGAGCACGGTGGCGAGCAGGGCGAGCACGGTCAGCCCGACGCCGACCGCCAGGGCCGTGCGGTGGCGGCTCGCCGCTCCCGTGCGGTGCCGGCCGTCGGCCGCCGGGTGGGCCGCCGGCGTCGGGTGCGGCCATTCCTCGGCGCCGGCGCGGCCCGGGCGTGAGTCGAGGTAGCGGCGGGCGCCCCAGCCGAGCACGGTCTCGGCGAGCAGGACGTCCAGGCTGTCGTCGCACAGGGCGAGTTGCTCGGCGGCGTAACGGCAGTAGGGGCAGGCCGTCACGTGCCGGCGAACATCGGGGAGCAGGGCGCCCCCGCGGCGCATCGGGACATCGAGGAGCCGGGTGTGGAAGCGGCATTCCTTCGAGGGTGCGAGTTCCCGGTGGGCGCGCACGAAGGCCGCGCGGAATTGCTCCCGTGCCTGGTCGAGGGCGTTTGCCGCGGTGACCGCGTCGATCCCCAGCAGACCAGCGGGTATGTTTATGGGTTCGGCTTCGACCTCGGCGTGCCAGAGAAGGCATTGCGAGGCACCCGGAAGGCTTCGGAATGCGCGGTCGGCGAGTTGTCGCCTTTCCGGAGTCCCGGGCTTTGTCGCGCGCAGCCCGCGACCTCCGGTGGTTCTGCGCAATTCCGGCAGGGTGACACAGGCGGCGTCGTCCCCTGCCCAGGCGCGGACGGTGTCACGGGCGGCCGTCAGTAACTGCGGGCGCAGCGCGCCGCCGATCGCTCCGCCGGCGGTGCGGCCGAGGACCTGGTGGAAGGCGGCGGTGGCCACCAGCTGGGCCGTGGGACCGGCGGCGGCCAGGCAGACGACCGCGTAGTCGCGGGTGGCCCGCCAGTGCCGGGCCAGCAGCAGGGCGACGGCGTGATGGCGGACCGTGTGCGGAGCGCTCAGCCGGGCGACGAGACTGCGGTCGGACTCTCCGGCCGGACCGGGTGGGGGCGGGTACGGCGGGCGTGGGGGGTAGGAGGACTGCACGGAACCATTTCCTTTCCAGCGGCAGGACCGCACACACAGGGGCGTCCTGTCGGAAAGCAGTGCCTGATCGGTGCGCACCTGATGGGCCGGCGTCGGCGTTATGCGCCTGCCATTGCCCCTCCCGCGGGAAGGCTCACTTTCGCACACGGGCCTCACAGGAAACAAGAAGTTCGAATGACTCGGCCTCAATATCGGCCCATTGCACCGAAGTTACCGGCGGTATGCCCTGGAGGTGTGCACGCCGACCGGTCACCTCGCCTCCGTCAAAAGCCGGATGGCCCGGGAAACTCCGGCGTCCCGGTCGGGGCCGGGCACCGCAGGAACGAGCGCCCACAGCCCGTTCCCAAGTATCTCCGGGCGGGCTCTCATCCGGGTGTCCCAGCATGGGCCGCATGATCGCCCCCCACTCGACAGCAACCCCCGCCTCCGCCCGTACGGTTCGCAAGGCGGTCGTGCCGGCCGCCGGGCTCGGCACCCGCTTCCTGCCCGCCACCAAGGCCACGCCGAAGGAGATGCTGCCGGTCGTCGACAAGCCGGCCATCCAGTACGTCGTCGAGGAGGCCGCCGCGGCCGGCCTGGACGACATCCTGATGGTCACCGGCCGGCACAAGCGGGCCATCGAGGACCACTTCGACCACGCCTTCGAACTGGAGCAGGCACTGGCGGCCAAGGGTGACACCGTGCGCCTGGACGCCGTACGCGACCCGGCGCGGCTCGCGGACATCCACCACATCCGCCAGGGCGATCCGCTCGGCCTCGGCCACGCCGTGCTGTGCGCCCGGCAGCACGTCGGGAACCAGCCGTTCGCGGTGCTGCTCGGCGACGATCTGATCGACCCGCGCGAGACCCTGCTCAGCCGCATGCTCCGGGTCCGCGAGCGGTACGGGGGCAGCGTGGTGGCGCTGATGGAGGTCGATCCGGCGCAGCTCCACCTCTACGGCTGCGCGGCGGTGGAGACGACCGCCGAGGACGGCGTGGTACGCGTGACCGACCTGGTGGAGAAGCCGGCGCCCGGGACGGCACCGAGCCGGTACGCGGTGATCGGCCGCTATGTGCTCGACCCGGCCGTGTTCGACGTCCTGGAGCGCACCCCGCCGGGCCGTGGCGGCGAGATCCAGCTGACCGACGCCCTGCGGGACCTGGCGGCGGGCGGCACCGTGCACGGGGTGGTCTTCGACGGCCTGCGCTACGACACCGGCGACAAGGCCGACTATCTGCGCACGGTGGTCCGCCTGGCGTGCGCCCGCCCTGACCTGGGCCCCGAGTTCGCCTGCTGGCTCAAGCAGTTCGTGGCGGGGCTGCCGGAGGACGGTGTGACCGAGGGCGGCCGGAAGCGGCGCCGGGCCGCCTGACGCCGCAAGGCCGCGCGGGCCGGACGGAACCGCACCTCGCGAACGAGGGGAGGGGCCCCGCCGGACGCCTCCCCTCCGGCCGTGTCAGCCCTGGTTGTTGGGCCGCAGCGTCCACACCACGGTCATCTCGCCCGTGACCGCGCCGTCCGCGCGCCGGATCTCGATCGCCACGGGGAACTCGGGGCGCTGCCCGGCGTCCAGGTCGGCGATGACATCGGCGGCCGGGCGGCCCAGGGTCGCGGTCGCGGTGACGGCGCCCATCGCCAGCTTCTTGTAGGCGATGTCGGCGCGCACCGCGAGCGGCACCGCGCGCGAGAGCTGGTCCCCGAAGGCGGCCAGCACGATGGCCCCGCTGGCCGACTCCCCCAGGGTGAACATCGCACCGGCGTGCGGCCCGCCCACGTGGTTGTGGAAGTCGCCCTGGTCCGGCAGGGACACCACGGCCTTGTCCGGAGTGGTCTCCAGGAACTCGAGGTTCAGCGTCCGGGCCATGGGCACGGTGGCGGCGAGCATCTCGCCGATGGACATCTGGTCTGCGCTCATGCCGCCATGTTACTCACGGGTAGCAGAAGCTGACCAGCACGGTCGCGTCACACTTGGTACGGCCCTGACAAGAGCCGGTGACCGAACCGTGCCGCGGCCGCACTAGGGTTGTCGGCCATGTGGCCAGATCAGCAGCCGCCAGGGGGCGCGCCGAACCCGCAGCAGAACCCGTACCAGCAGCCGGGTTACCAGCAGCCGAATCCGTACCAGCAGCCCGGGTACCAGCAGTACCCGCAGGCCGGCCCGTACGGCCAGCAGCCTCCGCAGGGGCAGCAGCCCCCGTACGGGCAGCAGCAGTACGGCCAGCAGCCCACCGGCCCCATGCCGGGGCCTCCGCAGGGCGGTGGCGGAGGCGGGCGCACGAAGCTGATCGCGATCATCGCGGCGGCGGCGGTCGTGGTCGCCGCCGGCGTGACCGGCTTCCTCGTCCTCGGCGGCTCCAAGGACGACAAGGCGGACGGCGGCAAGGGCGGTCAGCACGCGACCAAGTCCCCCACGCCCACCTCGTCCTCGACCGACGGCGGCGACCCGCGCGGCGACGCGACGGAGAAGCCGACCGTTCCGGGCTGGAAGGTCGTGGTGAACCCCAAGTGGGGCGTCGCCTTCGACGTGCCCGGGGACTGGGAGGTCGAGCGCCCCGGAGCCGCGATCATCTACGACTTCCCCAAGGAGAAGGAGCAGAAGGGGATCACCATGTCCGGCGTCGCCGAGGACAAGCCGGCATGGTGCAGCTCCGACGACGACAAGGACGGCCGCACCGAGGACACCTCGCTGGCGGCGGTGGGCACCAAGGGCTCCAGTGGGGCCAAGAACTCCGACGAGATCGCGATCAACACGCCGGCCTGGTGGATCTACGCCGGCTACACCATGCCCGACAAGAAGAGCATCTCGTTCGACAAGAAGGCCACTCCCTTCACGACCGCGTCGGGCATCAAGGGCAGCTACGCGTGGGCCCGGTCGACCCACACACCGCGCAAGGGCAAGTGCATCACCGACGGCAAGGCGCTCACGTTCGGCTTCCAGAACTCCCTCCACGGCTACGTGGCGTTCAACTTCTACGGGGCCACGGGTGTGAAGGACGAGGTTCCCGAGGCGACCGTGCTGAAGATCCTCAGCACGATCCGGCTGCACGGCACCCCGACGGTCGAATGAGGCCACGGGGTGTTCCGGCCCGCCACGACACGGCGGGCCGGAACACCGCGGGCCGGCGGCGCGCGGCCGGACCGGCCCGCGCCCCCGCGGAATCCGGTTGGAAACAGGGCACGCACAGGCGATAGTCGCCCGGTGAACCCTGCCGTCCCCCACCCCGCGCACAGACCCCCCTGGGCGAGCCGCAACTACTCGCTGCTGACCGCGGCGGCCGTCGTCACCGGTCTCGGCGCGAACGGCTCGCTCATCGCCGCCGCGTTCGCCGTGCTCGACGCCGGCGGCGACGGCGGCGACGTGGGACTGGTGGCAGCCGCCCGCACCCTGCCGCTGGTGGTGTTCCTGCTCATCGGCGGCGCCGTCGCGGACCGGCTGCCCCGGCACCGGGTGATGGTCGCGGCCAACGCCCTCAACTGTCTCTCCCAGGCGGCCTTCGCCCTCCTGGTGCTGGCCGGCGAGCCCCGGCTGTGGCAGATGATGCTGCTCACCGCGCTCGGCGGGACCGGGCAGGCGTTCTTCGGCCCGGCGGCCGAGGGAATGCTCATGTCGTCGGTGGAGGGGGAACAGGCCGGCCGGGCGTTCGCCCTCTTCCGCTTGGCCACGCAGGGAGCCGCCCTCGGCGGTGCCGCGCTCGGCGGCGCACTGGTCGCGGCGATCGGTCCGGGCTGGGTGCTCGCGATCGACGCGGCGGCCTTCGCCCTCGCCGGCGCCCTGCGCTCGTTCCTCGACGTCGGCCACATCCCGCCCCGGACGCCGGGCGAGGGTATGCTGGCCGATCTCCGGGAGGGCTGGCGGGAGTTCGCCGGCCGGCCCTGGCTGTGGGGCATCGTCGTGCAGTTCTCGATCGCCAACGCGGTGGTCGGCGCGGCCGACGCGGTCTACGGCCCGCTGGTCGCCCGCGACCACCTGGGCGGCGCGGGCCCCTGGGGCCTGGCGCTGGCCGCGTTCGGCCTGGGCACGGTGTGCGGCGCTCTGCTGATGACTCGCTGGAAACCCCGCCGCCTGCTGCTCGCCGGCACCCTGTGCGTGTTCCCCCTGGCCCTGCCCTCCGCCGCGCTGGCGGTACCGGTCCCGGTGGGCGTCCTGTACGGGGTGATGTTCGTCGCCGGTACGACGGTGGAGGTGTTCGGCGTCTCCTGGATGACCGCGCTGCACCAGGAGATCCCCGAGGACAAGCTGTCCCGGGTTTCGGCGTACGACTGGTTCGGCTCGGTGTCGTTGCTGCCGCTGGCCACGGCCCTGGCCGGCCCCGTCGAGGGCGCCGTCGGCCGCGGGGCCGCCCTGTGGGGCTGTGCGGGTCTGGTGGTCCTGGTCACGGCGCTGGTCCTGCTGGTCCGGGACGTCCGCACGCTGCCCCGCCGCGGCCACCGGGTCGCGGCCGCCCCCGCCCTGTCAGCCGATGCCGAAAGCCCCGTCGGGGGGCTCGGGTGACGGGACCGCGTCGGCGTCTTCGACCGGCCGGGCCGAGCCGATGAACTCGCGCAGCGCCGGGCCGTGTTCGACCCGGGCCGGGAAGGTGTCGGCGGCACTGCGGCGGGCCAGTACGGCGACGTCGATCGCCCGGTGGGAGGCGACGAGCACCGCGTTGCCGAACCGGCGCCCGCGCAGCACACCCGGCTCGGCGATCAGCACCAGCTCCTCGAAGAGCGTGGCGAAGGTCGCCAGTTGGGAGCGCAGGAATCCGAACGGCGCCGCGTCGGCCAGGTTCGCCAGATAGACCCCGTCCCGGCGGAGCACGCGTTCGGCCTCGCGGGCGTAGGCGAGCGAGGTGAGGTGGGCCGGCACCCGGGAGCCGCCGAAGACGTCACCGACCAGCACGTCGGCCGAGTCGGCCGGTGCGGCCTCGATCCAGGCGCGGGCGTCGGCGGCGTGCAGCGTGACGCCCGAGCCCTTCGGGACCGGCAGATGCTCGGCGACCAGCTCCAGCAGCCCCCGGTCGGCCTCGACGACGTCCTGCCGGGATCCGGGCCGGGTCACCGCGAGGTAGCGGGGCAGGGTGAGCGCGCCGCCGCCGAGGTGCACCACGTCCAGCGGCGCCCCGGCCTCGGCCACGGAGTCCAGCACGAACCCGAGCCGCCGCGCGTACTCGAACTCCAGGTGAGCCGGCTCCTCCAGATCGACGTACGACTGCGGCGCCCCGTCGACCGTGAGCAGCCAGGCCCGCGCGCGGTCGACGTCGGGCATCAGTTTGGCGGTGCCGTGGTCGGTGGTCCTGACGACAGGTATGGGCTCGCTCACGCATCCATTGTCACGGGTACGGGTGGACGACGGGCACGCGGATCCGGACAGGGGCACGGGGGCTGCGCGGCCGGACACGCCGGCCCCGCAGCCCCGAGCACGCCGGGGCTCATTCCACGGCGGTCACGGTCCCGGCGCCCACGGTCCGCCCGCCCTCGCGGACGGCGAACCCCAGCCCCGGCTCCAAGGGCACCTCACGCCCCAGCTCGACCCGCAGCTCCACCGTCTCGCCGGGCCGGGCGACGCCCGCCTCGCCGAGGTCGACGTCCCCGACCACGTCCGCGGTACGGATGTAGAACTGCGGCCGGTACCCGGTGGTGAGCGGCGTCGTACGGCCCCCCTCACGCCCCGACAGCACGTACACCCGCGCCGAGAACCGCCGCGCCGGCACCACGCTCCCCGGCGCCGCCACGACGTGCCCCCGCCGGACCGCGTCCCGGGGCACCCCGCGCAGCAGCAGGGCGACGTTGTCCCCGGCCTGCGCCTCCGACATCGGCTTGCCGAAGGTCTCCAGCCCGGTGACGACGGTCTCCACGGCGGCGCCCAGCACCGACACCCGGTCGCCCACGCGGAGCGTCCCGCGCTCGACGGCCCCGGTGACGACCGTGCCCCGCCCGGTGATGGTGAGCACGTTCTCCACGGGCAGCAGGAACGGCGCGTCCAGGTACCGCTCCGGCATCGGCACATAGGTGTCCACCGCGTCGAGCAGCGCCTCGACGGACGCCGTCCAGCGCGGGTCGCCCTCCAGCGCCCTGAGCCCCGAGACCCGTACGACCGGTACGGAGTCCCCCGGATACCCCTGGGCCGTGAGCAGGTCGCGGACCTCCAGCTCGACGAGGTCGATGAGCTCCTCGTCGCCCGTGCCGTCGGCCTTGTTGAGCGCGACGACGATGTGGTCGACGCCCACCTGGCGGGCGAGCAGCACGTGCTCGGCGGTCTGCGGCATGATGCCGTCGAGCGCGGAGACGACGAGGATCGCCCCGTCGAGCTGCGCGGCCCCGGTGACCATGTTCTTGACGTAGTCGGCGTGACCCGGCATGTCCACGTGGGCGTAGTGCCGGGTGTCGGTCTCGTACTCGACGTGCGCGATGTTGATGGTGATGCCGCGGGCGGCCTCCTCCGGGGCGCGGTCGATGCGGTCGAACGGCACGAAGGTGCCGGTGCCGCGCTCGGCCAGGACCTTGGTGATGGCGGCGGTCAGGGTGGTCTTGCCGTGGTCGACGTGCCCCATGGTGCCGATGTTCAGGTGCGGCTTGGTGCGCACGTAGGCCGTCTTGGACATGGCTGTACCTCGAAGTCTCTGCAGGTCGTACGGGAAAGCGGGACCCCACGGGACTGGCCGACCCTCCCCCTGCGGGGTCCGCCGGACGTTCCGGAGAGGGTCAGCTTCGGGCGCCGTCGACAGCGGCCACGAGGAGGGGGACGGCAGCCTTCGGCGCATCCGCGACCGCGGATGCTGCGAGGAGGAAGGCGTACCGGAACATGGCATCGATCATCGCCGACGGTTTGTCCGGCGTCGATCGGTTTTTGACGGTGAGTGGGCTCGGGCGCCGACGGCGGGGGCTCAGCCGCCGATGTTCTTCAGCGCCTCCCGGACGGTCAGCGGGGCGAACCGGCCCCGCTCCCTTGCCAGGAAGTCCCGCACGGCCGCGGGGTCGGTCTTGGCGTACTCGCGCAGCGCCCAACCGATCGCCTTGCGGATGAAGAAGTCGGGGTGGCCCGACTGGAGCAGAGAGTGGGCGAAGAGCCGGTCGGTGTCGGTGCGCTCCTGGTAGCGGAGCTGATGCAGCAGGGCCGTGCGCGCCACCCACAGGTCGTCGTCGGTGATCCAGGCGTCCATGTCGGCGACGAGCTCGGGGTCGGCGGCGACCAGGGGGCCGACGACGTGCGCGGCGAGCAGGTCGACGGTGTCCCACCAGGGAACGGTCGTGACGAGGTAACGGGTCACCGGCAGGAAACCCGAGGAGCAGCGGCTCACATGCCGGCGCAGGAAGTCGACGGCGAAATAGTGGTACTCGCGCTCGGGCAGCTTCCAGCAGCGCAGGGCGATCGCGGTGCAGTCGGCCTCGTCCGGGCGCGCGGCCCCGGCCAGCACGGCACGCGACAGGGCGCGGCGGGCCGGGGTGGGAATGCCCAGGAAGGGTGTGACGTCCTTCATGTAGGCCCGCATGTCGGCCGCGCGCGTGGGATCGGCGGAGGCTGCGTATGCGGTGGTCAGCCGGTCCAGCACGGTGTCGGCGAGAGCGCTGCGCGGGACGTCCGGCGGGGCCGTGCCTGTGACGGTCATGCGACGAACCATACGGCGGTCGGACACGTTCGTCGGTTAATGTCACCGGATGCTCGATGCCAACCGCTCCGTCACCGCCACGGCCTCTCCCCGGGCCGCCGTCACGGAGTCGGCCGGGTCCGCGGCCGTCGTGCCCCTGCCCCCGGCGGGCTTCGCCGCCCGCTGTACGCGCGTGCTGCGCTCGCCGTACGCCCGGCTCTCCCTGCTGCTCGCGCTGCTGGCCGGCGCGGCCGGGAGTGTGCTGGCGTTCGAGCCGCAGCGGTTGCTGACGCAGGGGTGGCCGCCGCAGCTCGGCGGGGCCACGGCGGCCGTGGTGTTCGCGGTGGCGTACGGGCTGTGCACGGTGGCGTTCGTGCCGCGGCCCCTGCTGAACCTGGCGGCGGGCGCGTTGTTCGGATCGCAGCTGGGGCTGGCGGCGGCGCTGGCGGGCACGGTGCTCGGGGCCGGCGTGGCCTTCGGGCTCGGCCGTGTCCTCGGGCAGGACGCGCTGCGGCCGCTGCTGCGGGGCCGCTGGCTGCAGGCGGCCGACGGGCAGCTGAGCCGGCACGGGTTCCGCTCCATGCTGGCGGCGCGGCTCTTCCCGGGCGTGCCGTTCTGGGCGGCGAACTACTGCGCGGCCGTCTCCCGCATGGGCTGGCTGCCGTTCCTGCTGGCCACGGGGCTCGGCTCGATCCCCAACACCGCCGCCTACGCGGTGGCCGGTGCCCGCGCCTCGGCACCGACCTCCCCCGCCTTCCTGGTCGCGATGGCCTCCATCGCCGTACCGGCGCTCGTGGGCACGGTGGTGGCCTGGCGCAAACGCCACCACCTGAGCGGCCGGTGAGGGGTCAGACCCCCTCGAGGATCATCGCGTTGGCGAGTCCGCCCGCCTCGCACATCGTCTGCAGGGCGTAGCGGGCGCCGCGTTCGCGCATCGCGTGGACCAGGGTGGTGGTCAGCCGGGTGCCGCTGGCGCCGAGCGGATGGCCCAGGGCGATGGCGCCGCCGTGCACGTTGACCTTGGCGAGGTCCGCGCCGGTCTCCTGCTGCCAGGCCAGGACCACACTGGAGAAGGCTTCGTTGACCTCGAAGAGATCGATGTCGTCCACCTTCAGCCCCGCCCTGCGCAGTACCTTCTCCGTGGCGGGGACGACTCCGGTGAGCATCAGCAGCGGGTCGGAGCCGGTCACGGCGAAGCTGTGCAGCCGGGCCAGCGGGCGCAGGCCGAGGCGGGCCGCCGTCTCGCTCGAGGTGATCAGGACCGCCGAGGCGCCGTCGTTGACCGGGCTGGCGTTGCCCGCGGTGACGTTCCACTCGATCTGCGGGAAGCGCTCGGCGAAGCCGGGGTCGTGGTAGGCCGGCTTGAGTCCGGCGAGGATCTCCTCGGTGGTGCCGGGGCGGACGCTCTCGTCGCGGGCCACTCCCTCCAGCGGGGCGACCTCGGCGTCGAAGAGCCCCGCCTCCCACGCGGCGGCGGCCTTCCGGTGCGAGGAGACCGCGAACTCGTCCATCCGCGCACGCGTGAGGGACCACTTGGCGGCGATCAGCTCGGCGCTGATGCCCTGCGGGACCAGGCCCTCCGGGTAGCGCTCGGCGACGCCGGGGCCGAAGGGGTCCTTGCCGGCGGGCACGTTGGACCACATCGGCACCCGGCTCATCGACTCCACACCACAGGCGACGACGAGGTCGTACGCGCCCGAGAGGACGCCCTGCGCGGCGAAGTGCACGGCCTGCTGGGAGGAGCCGCACTGGCGGTCCACGGTGGTCGCGGGGACCGACTCGGGGAAGCCCGCGGCGAGGACGGCGTACCGGGTGGTGTTCATGGCCTGCTCGCCGACCTGGTCGACGGTGCCGCCGATCACGTCGTCGATCAGCGCCGGGTCGACGCCGGAGCGCTCGACGAGGGTGCGCAGGGTGTGGGCGAGGAGCTGTACGGGGTGCACGTGGGCGAGGGTTCCGTTCGGCTTGCCCTTGCCGATGGGAGTGCGTACGGCTTCGACGATGACTGCGTCGCGCATGGTGCGGCCTCCAGCGGGATCCGGCAGCGCGGCTACCGGTGAGTAGGAAATCCGAACTCACCATAACTCGGTAAGTTGGAAAATCAAACCCTCGCCTACACTGCACCTCATGGCCGCCACGAAAGACCCGCGCCCCTGTTCCATCGCCGACGCCCTCGCCCTGGTCGGCGAGAAGTACTCCCTGCTCGTGCTGCGCGAGGTGTGCCTGGGCAACGGCCGCTTCGACCAGCTCGTGCGCAACATCGGGGCCCCGCGCGACGTCCTCTCCAGCCGGCTGCGCCGGCTCGTGGACGCCGGGATCCTCACCAAGCGTGTCTACAGCGAGCGCCCGCAGCGGTTCGAGTACCGGGCCACGCAGGCGGGACTGGACCTGGAGCCGGTCCTGTGGACGCTCAAGGAGTGGGGCGACCGCCATCTCCGCGACGGCGTCGATCTCCCCATGGTCGTCGAGCACCGCTGCGGCAACGAACTGGTCCCGGTCGTCACCTGCCGGGCCTGCGGCGACGCGGTGCACCACGGCGACCTCACGGCCCACCCGCAGGCTCCGGGCTGGACGCTCACCGGTCCGACGGCGGCGTAGCGCTCCGCCGGGACGGCCGCTGCCGGCCGTCGATCGGGTGCGTCGGCGTCGTGGCGGGTCGCGCGGTTCCCCGCCACGGCCGTCGATCGGGTGCGTCGGCGTCGTGGCGGGTCGCGCGGTTCCCCGCCCCCGTAGGGGCACGGGTACGCATCGAGCCGCCCGCACATTCCGAGCCGCCCCTGCTCCCGCCGGTCTCGGCGGGGGTGCTGAGCCCGCACGCGGCGGAGTGGGCGAGCTGAACGGCCCCTCGTGTCGCGCGCCTCGCCAGCGCCGTTTCGGCCATCTCCCGTGCCCCGGGCGAGTGTGACCCGGGCGAGCGCCGCCGCTGCCCGCCCACAGCCTCCCGTGCGTCCGTCGTGGCCTGCGCATTCGAAGCTGTGAACGGGTCGGGGCACCGCACCCGGCCTGGCCCGTGGGCCACCACCCGCGCCGGCCCCCGCTCGCCGCACCGGCGAGGCATATGCCGTGTGGACTGGACCGACGGCGAACGCGGCGGCGGACGGCGGTGACCAACCCCATACGTTCTGCGTAGCCGAGCGGTAGCGCAGTGTCAGTGCTTGCCCCTAGGCTGTCCGCATGTCCCCCGATTCCCTGCCTTGTGGTTCCGTGCGCTCTGCTGCCGCGCTCAACGAGCAGATCCGGGCGCTGTGGCTGCGCGCGGGCGGCACCCTGTCGGCCCAGGAGCGCGCGGAGTACGAGCTGTTGGTGGTCGAGTGGGCCGAGGCGATCCGCGGGGAGGTCATCGAGGCCGCCTGAGCGGCCCCGGAGGCCCGGGCCGTCGCGATCCGCCTCCCCGGCCCACCCCTCGGGGTGTCCCGACCCGTTGCCGCCTGCGGTGGTCCACCCGTGTCGCGGCCAGGAGCACTCAGCCGGGACGAACGGGTCACCACCGCAGGGCAAGCCGTCGCGGAGACCGGAAGCCGCGGCCGCCGATGCCGTCGGTGTCCAGGGCGGGACGCGGCGGTCCCACCGGTGCCGTCGCCTGGAGCAGACCGGCGAGGATCTCACGGGCCTCCAGGGCGGCCAGGTGCCGGCCGAGGCAGATGTGCGGGCCCGTCCCCATGGCCAGGTGCGGCAACGGCTTCCGGTGGATGCCGAAGCGGTCCGCGTCGGCCCACCGGTTCTCGTCCCGGTTGGCGGACGCCAGGTTGGCGCAGACCAGGTCGCCCTCGCGCATCCGCGCTCCGCACAGTTCCGTGTCGGCGGTGCACCGGCGCAGCACCCAGGTCAGCGGGCACTCCCACCGCCAGCACTCCTGTATCACGGCGCAGGCCATGGCCTCGTCGGCGCGGACCGTCTCCAGGGTCACCGGCTCGGAGAGCACCGCGTACATCAGGATGGCCATGGAGCGGAACGGGGCTCGGTGCCCGTGGAGAGCAGCAGGCGCACCACCGGGAGGAGTTCGGGCCCGGCGCGCCGTACCAGTGGACGCCGGCCGACGTCCGTACGAGCTCCTCGGCGACACCGCGCAGGGTCCGCAGGCTCATGATCCCGTCGACGAACATGAAGTACGGGGACCCGACCTCCGCCCGCAGACGGTGGATCTCGTCCACCACCGCGGCCGGGGGGCGTTGCCGGAAGGAGTTGCCGGCGAAGGGGATGGAGCAGAAGGCGCACTCCCAGGGGCAGCTGCGGGAGGCGAAGGCACCGGTGCGCCGGCGGCCGCTTGCGGGGCCGTTCTCCGCCGGTTGACGTGCGTCAACCAGTTCAGGAAGTCGATGCCGGCCGGCCCGAGACACAGGTGCGCCGGCCGGCCGACCTTGTCGAGGAGGCTGGACGCCCGGCGTCACAATTCTGGGTTCTCGCATACGTGTGCCCCTGCTCGGATGCAGACCTTGCAGACCGTTATTCCGGTCCTGCGGGTCGGCCGAATCGCGCGGGATCGATGTGACGAATAGGCGATCGGGCGCCTTCGGGCGTCACTTGCGTGGAATCGAACGTGCCATGGTCCGCAAACGCGTGTCAACCGCTCTGCGGGCCTTCGCGGACCACGCATCGCAGTGCCGGGAAAGAGTCCTTAAAGTCGGGCTCCGTGAAGTGCAGTTGGGTCGGCTGCGGGTACCGAGGTGTGGTGCGGTATGCCGTGAAGCAAGAAGACGGCCGTCGCGTCACCCTGCCGCGTCGACAAGGAAAACACCGGCTGCATGAATTTCGGCTCGCGAACCGACTCCCGTCCGGCTCCTCTTCGCACCGGGCCCCTGGGCCGGTTGGCCGTCGCCAACGCGCTCAGTTCGGTCGGGGACGGCGCGCGTTTCGCGGCGCTGCCCCTGCTGGCGGCCGCCGCCACGCGCGACGTGTTCTGGGTCTCCGTGGTCGCCGCCGCCGGCCGGGCGGCCTGGCTGCTGGCACCCTTCATCGGCGCCGTCGTCGATCGCATGCCGGCGCGTCGGTCGATGGTGGGTGCGGACCTCGCACGCTGCGTGCTGCTGACCGTGCTGACCGCGAGCGCCGTCACCGGGTGGGTGCCTGTCCCGTCGCTGGCGCTGCTGGCCTTCTTCTGCGGCATCGCCGAGGTGTTCTTCGACAGCGCGGCCCAGGCGGTCGTACCACGGCTGGCCGCGGACCGGCAGCTGGAGCGGATGAACGCCCGGATCATCGCGGCGCAGATCACCGGGACCGGCTTCATCGGCCCTCCGCTCGGGGCGGTGCTGTGGGCGGTGGGACAGCCGTGGCCGTTCGCGGCGGACGCGGTGACGTTCCTCGGATCGGCGCTCCTGCTCAGGAGGCTGCCCCCACTCGCTCCGTACCGGCGGACCGACGGCGCCGACCGGACGGAGCGTGGCGTCGCGGGCCTGGTGCGCGACACCTGGGCCGGGCTGCGGCTGCTCAGCGGGCACCGGATCCTGCGCCGGCTGATGGTGGTGGTCGCGGTGCTCGGCGTGGGCCAGCAGGCGGTCTACGCGGTGCTCGTCGTCTATGTGGAGGCAGAACTGGGCCTGCCTGCCTGGGGTTACGGCCTGATGCTGGTGGCGGCGGCCCTCGGCAGTCTGGCCGGTGCCAGAGCGGCCGCCCGGACGGCACAACGGCTGGGCACCGCCCGAAGTCTGGTGGTGTCGGTGGCGGTGTCCGCGCTCACCTATCTGGTCGTCGCGGTGCTGCCCTGGTGGCCGCTGGTGGCACTGATGCTGGCGGTGAACAGCGCCGCCGTGGTGCTGTGGAACGTCTGCACGGTCTCGCTGCGGCAACGGCTCGCCCCACCGGACATGCTGGGCCGCGTCACCAGTGGATACCGCCTCGCCGCCTGGGGGACCATGCCCGTGGGCGCCGCGCTGGGAGGTGTCCTGGCCGGACACGTCGGCCCGGCCCTCCCCTGGGCCACGGCGGGTCTGCTGCTTCTGGGGTGCCTCCCGCTGCTGCGTGGAATGCCGCGGACGCCGTCACGGCGGGCCGACGCCTCGGACTCGGACGCCGCCTCGGAGGAGCGCGCCGGGGACTAGGCCGCACCGGTCGGCGAAAGCTCTTCGGGTGCCCGATCGCGGCGGCGCCAAGCCACGCGCTTCCGCGGACCGCCTGGCTTCGGCCTCACTCCTGCGCAAGGACACCGTCACAAGCGGACCGAAAAGCATCTGGACGACGCCGGACTCAACGGGTCGGTCCCGCCCGTGAATCCGGCGAACCGTACGCAAGCCACCGAAGGAACCCGTTTCCACGAGGGGACACAGGAGCGAAGACCGGCCGGACACGGAAGGCGCGCACACGGTGCCGAATGTTGCCGGCACCCTGTCGGATCACTATCTTCTGACGCTCTCGCAGGACGCATGAAACTGTGCGCTCTTTCCCCCGGAAGCCCGCGGCGGAAATCGCAGTCCGGGAATTTCTGATTTCACCGCTTGACGGCTCGACTCGTCCCACGCGCTGGATGACGGACGCCTTCCGGGACCGCCGCCCCACGTTCTACGCGCCGCTTCCCCCGTCCACGGTTCCGCGACTCCACAGGGACAGATCGCTGCTCGTCGCCACGGCAAGGGTCTGCCCGGAGGGCGAGAATCCAGCGGCACGGAGCTCGGAGTAGTGGGAGTGGAAGATGTGCCACCAGCCCTCCCCGTACGGACCGGAGTGCGGCAATCCACCGTCGCGGGAGAGCAGGACGCGTTCGTTCGGCCAGGTCGGGGTGACGACCTCCAGCTTCCAACCGTCTCCGCTGGTGGTGTGAAGGCCTCCTCCGAAGAGTCCGGCGACGCGCACCCTGCTTCCGGCGACCGGTCCCAACCCCCGACACCACAGAGCGGGATCCACGTCGCGGCCGTCGTCCTCGGGGTCAGGATCACGGTCCCGCGCGATCCTCTCCCCGGTGACGGCGTCGAAGAGACCGTGCCCGTCGTGCGAGACGACCATCACCAAGTCGCGGCCGGTGCCCGGGTGCGAGGCGAAGCCGATCCCGAGAAGCCCGCCCACCGGGGCGTAGGCAGTGCGCTGCCAGGGCTCGGGCGCCGGTACCACCGGAGCCGCGAGGAGCCTTTGCCGCATCGCCTGCTGGTACGTGGAAAGTTCCGGCTCAGGGCCGGGCCGCTCGACCGGCGGTTCCTTCTTCGTCCACTTCGTCACGCAACCATGATCCATACTTCAGCGGGTTCACCCGACACAGCTCCGAGCACCGGGCGGCTGCATCCCCGACCAGGGCGGGCCGCCGGACTCACAGGCTCATGACTACCGGACTTCCGTCGAGACCGGGTCGAGGAAGAAGACGCACTGGTCCGCGTTGAACTCGCCCACCTCGGCGACGAAACGGAACTTGTCGCCTTCGCCGACGGTGGCGGGGATCTTCCTGCCGGTCAGATTCAGGTCGAGGATGTCGACGTCTTCGTACTTGAAGGCGGGGCCGGCCGCCGTGTTCGGTCCCTTGTCACCTGGGCCCAGGAGGAAGTCGTAGCGGGTGCGGTAGTCACCGTGGTGCGCCATGTTCACGATCGAGCCGTTGAACGCGACCGTCTCGCCCTTGTGTCTGGTCGCGAAGTTCAGGTTCGCGTCGTCGCACGAGTCCGCCTTCAGCAGCTTCCCGAAATCCGGGTTGTTCTGAGGCGTGATCACCTCGGTGGCGGCCGAGTCGGCTGCGGTCGGAGTCGGCGTGGCGGAAGGCTTCTCGCTCACAGTGGCCGCCGACTTGCCCGCCCCCTCCTGCGTCTCGCCTCCACCGCTGAGTGCGGAGGCAGCGCCGATGACGATGGCCAGGACCACGAGGACGGCGACTGCCGCGCCGATCAGGAGCCACGGCTGCGGTTTCTTCGGCCGGCGGAAGGTGAGGGTGGAACGAAGCGTGCCCTGGACCTGTTCTACGAGCTCCCAGCCGTCCTTCCGCATCTTCGAGATGATCAGGCCGTCGGTGCCGCGAACTGCCCGCACGGTCTTGTACTCGTACTTGATCTCGTCGGCCATGCGGCTCCGCGCCCCCCCGAATGGACTGTTGGCACCAACTGCCTCGTGAGCATAGGGCCCTCAGCGTCTGGTGGATGCGGTGATCTCGGCTGCCGCGCGTTCGGCTTCCTCCCGCACGTCCGTGGCGGGGTGGCCGGGGAAGAGGACCCGGTCCTCATCCCGGCACGCGCAGGACCGTGCCCGGCCGGAGCCCGCATCCGGGTCTCACCGCACCCTTCACCGGTGTCAGCCGACGGAGTCCATGAAGTCGAGGATGCGACGGTTGACCTCGTCGGCGTGGTCGATCTGCGGTCCGTGGCCGGTGTCCGAGACGATCTCGGCCTTGGCGCCGGGCACGAGTCGCGGAACGCGCTCCACCTGCCGCCGGGGGTGCACCAGAAGGCTGCGCTTGCCGAGCACCAGATAGAGCGGGGTGCGCACGGTGGACAGCTCCTCCTCCGTGAGGGGAAGCGGCGCCGGGCGTCGTATGCGATAGGCCCGGACGCCCGCCCTGATCATCGTGCGCAGTTCCGGCACGATCAGGACCGGCTGCTCGAGCCAGCGCGCCAGTCGTGGGCGCAGAGCCTTGGGGGCGAAGGTCGCGAACAGGCTGATGAAGATCCAGACGAAGAAGCGCAGTCCGACCTTCTCCAGGCCGCCGGGGTCGAGCAGGGTGACCGAAGCGAGACGGCCGGGCCTGTGGTGCGCCTGATTCAGGGCGAGCCATCCGCCGTACGAGGAACCGACGAGGTGAACGCGGTCGAGCCCGAGTTCGCCGAGTGTCTCGTCGAGCCACAGCGCGGCACGTTCGGGCTGGTGGATGGCCTCACGCTGCACGCTGCGGCCCGGGTCACCGGGGGTGTCGATCGCGTACACGGTCCGTTCGAGGCTCAGCGCGGGGGTGTTCGGGTACCACATCGCGGAGCAGCTGCCGGCGCCGTGCAGCAGGACGACGGGGATCCGGGGCTCGTCGGCCGAGTCGGTCGGGCCGTACCGGTAGACGTGTGTCGTCCCGAAGCTGGTCTCCACATCGGTCTCCGCGACAGCCCGTGCCCCCAGGGCGTACAGGGCGTCGCAGGCGGCGAAGTAGCGGTCGCGCAGATGGTCGTTGACGTACCGCCCCACATCGGGCCTGACGTTGTCACGGGTCCTGGTCCCAGGCACGGATGGCCACCTCCTGCGCGATCACCTTGTTCGTGGTACGACCGTACCATCAATTTGATACGGCGGTACCATGAAAGGGCTGGGTCCCACGGGAGGGCTGCTCAGCGGAGACCGAGGGCGGAGGCAGGGAAATGCCGAAGCGTGTGGACCACGCACAGCGACGTAATGAGATCGCCGGGGCCCTCATCCGCGTCGCCGGGCGACGCGGGCTGCATGCCGTGGGGATGCGCGACGTGGCGGCCGAGGCCGACGTGTCACTGCGGCTGGTCCAGTACTACTTCGAGACCAAGGAGAAGCTGCTCCTCTTCGGCCTTCAGCGGCTCACGGAGAGATTCGGGGAGCGCGTCGCCGCCCGGCTCGCGGCGGCCGAAGGCGGCCCGGGCCCGCGGGCAACGGTGGAGGCGCTACTGATGGCGGCGTTGCCGACCGACGAAGAAAGCCGCACCTTCCACCTGCTGTACACCTCGTACGCGGTTCTCGCCGTGACCGACCAGGCGCTGGCCGCCCAGCCCTTCGTCAAAGATCCTGACGCCGCCGAGGAGGCGCTGACCGGGCTCCTCGAGCAGGCCGGAGACGCGGGTCTCCTGAACCCCGGCGTGGACCCGCGGTTCGAGGCGGTCGGCCTGCTCGCCATGTCGGCGGGACTCGGCACCAGCGTCCTCGTCGGGCAGCGCAGCCCCGAGGCGGCCGCCGAAGTCCTGCACCACCACGTGGACCGGATCTTCCGCGGCGATGTTCACGACTGACCGGTGCGGCCCTCGAGCGAGCGCCTCCTGGGGCTGGTGGCCGGTGACCGTGGTGTCCGTGCACCGGGCCCGGATGCGGAACTTCGGTTCGGGTTCGACCTGCTGTTCGTTCAGGTCGACCGCTTGTTCGTCGACTTCGACTGCTGCTCGTTCACCAGGACAGGTTCCGGTGTCCACCGGGTGGTGCACGACCGAATATCCCCGCACGCCCTCTTGGAACCTCGCCGCGCATGCCCAACACTGTGCCGATGACACAGCGCGCGGAGCTCGCGACCGTGATCGACCGGCTGGCCGTGGACGAGATGATCACCTCGTACGCGATGGCTGTGGACGACGGCGACTGGGGGGCCTACCGGAAGCTGTTCACCCGGGACGGCCGGGCCGACTACCGTTCGGCGGGCGGCATCGAGGGCGATGCGGAGCGGGTCGCCGGATGGCTGGCCGAGAGCCTGGCCCTGTTCGCCATGCGGCAGCATCTGATCGTCAACCGCCAGGTGCGGTTCGGTCTGCTGGAGCACGACGCCGGCGACACCGCGCAGGTGCGCGCCGACTACTTCAATCCGATGCGGTTCGCGGCCGACGGCGGTTCCGGCGCGCCCGACCTGGTGTGCGGGGGCCGGTACGCCTTCGCGCTGCTACGCACAGCCGAGGGCTGGCGGCTGCGCGAGGTGGTCGTCGAGGAGAAGTGGCGCCGGCTGCCGGCCGAGGAGACCGCCGCCCCGTAGAAGGAGCGGGGAACTCCCCCTGACAAAGATCCCTTCCGGCGCGCACACTGAAGCCATGGCTGGGTAGGGAGGGTCCATATGAGGACGATCGACCAGTGGCTGACCTCCCCCTGGCGGCGCTCCGTCGCCGCCGCCGTCGCGGGTGCCCTGCCCGTGCTCGCGTTCCCGGCGCCGTCGCTGTGGTGGTTCGCGTACGTCGCCCTGGTCCCCTGGATCCTGCTGGCCCGCGCGGCGCCCACCGGGCGGCGGGCGGCGTACGACGGCTGGTGCGGCGGCTTCGGCTTCCTGGTGGCCGTGCACCACTGGCTGCTGCCGAGCCTGCACGTGTTCATCTTCCTGATAGCCCTGCTGCTGGGGGTGCTGTGGGCGCCCTGGGGCTGGCTGGTGCGCCGGTTCCTCGGCGGGGTGCCGTCGCCGGGCCGGTGCGCCGCCGCGCTGCTGGTGCTGCCGTCCGCCTGGCTGATGGTGGAGCTGGTCCGGTCCTGGCAGGGGCTCGGCGGCCCGTGGGGCATGCTGGGCGCCAGTCAGTGGCAGGTCGGCCCGGCGCTGCGGCTCGCCTCGGTCGGCGGGGTGTGGCTGCTCAGTTTCCTGGTGGTGGCGGTCAATGTGGCGGCGGCCGTTCTGCTGTCCGTGCGCGAGGCACGCGTACCGGCCGTGGCCTCGCTGGTCGCCACGGCCGCGGCGACCTCGGCCGCGTGGGCGTGGGCGCCCGGCCCGCAGGTCGACGGACAGGCCCGCGTCGCGGTCGTCCAGCCGGGGGTCGTGGACGGTCGGGACAGCGGTGAGAAGCGCTTCGAACGCGAGGAACAGCAGACCCGGCGGCTCGCCGGACAGGGCGTCGACCTGGTCGTATGGGGAGAGTCCAGTGTCGGCTTCGACCTGAGTGACCGACCCGACCTGGCCCGCCGGATCGCCGTGCTGTCCCGCGAGACCGGCGCCGACGTGCTGGTGAACGTGGACGCCCGCCGCTCCGACCGGCCCGGCATCTACAAGAGTTCGGTGCTGATCGGCCCGAACGGCTTCACCGGCGACCGGTACGACAAGATGCGGCTCGTCCCCTTCGGCGAGTACATACCCGCGCGCTCGCTCCTCGGCTGGGCCACCTCGGTCGGCAAGGCGGCCGGCGAGGACCGCAGGCGGGGTGGCGAGCAGGTCGTGATGGACGCCGGCCACGGGCTGCGGATCGGCCCGCTGGTCTGCTTCGAGACGGCGTTCCCGGACATGAGCCGGCACCTCGCCGACGACGGTGCGGACCTCCTCCTCGGCCAGTCCTCCACCTCGTCGTTCCAGAGCAGCTGGGCGCCGGAGCAGCACGCCTCACTGGCCGCCCTGCGGGCCGCCGAGACCGGGCGCCCGATGGTTCACGCGACCCTGACGGGCGTCTCCGCGGTGTACGGCCCGAGCGGGCAGCGCCTCGGCCCGTGGCTGGGCACCGAGGCGAGCACCGCCCATGTGTACGACGTACCGCTCGCGCACGGCGTCACCCCGTACGTCCGCTACGGCGACTGGCCGGTGCACGCAGCGCTGTTGGTGCTGGCCGCGCTGTGTGTGACGGAGGGGGCGCGGGCGGTCAGGCTGCGCCGCAGCGGTCCTGCACCGCTCGTACCACGCGCTCGCACAGCTCATGAGTCGCCAGCGCGTCACTCGCGCTGAGCAGCTTGCCCGCGCGGACGGCGTCGAGGAAGGCCAGCACCGCCTGCTCGATGCCGCGCTGCCGGGC
The DNA here is from genome assembly GCF_044593395.1 of Streptomyces sp. NPDC052301. Classification (NCBI taxonomy): domain Bacteria; kingdom Bacillati; phylum Actinomycetota; class Actinomycetes; order Kitasatosporales; family Streptomycetaceae; genus Streptomyces; species Streptomyces sp. NPDC052301. The sequence goes on from NZ_JBIUBE010000002.1 coordinate 781,867, forward strand.
CACCGGCACCCAGTCGCCGCGCCGGCGCACGGTCGGCTGTCCCTTGTGGTCGACGACCTCGGCGAGGTTGAGCACCTCGCGCTTGGTGTCCTGGCCGGAGACCTCCAGGATCTCCTCGGTGGAGCCGCTGAGCCGGTTCATCACGCCGAGCGCGGTGAAGCCGTCCCCACCGAGCTGGAGGACGACGTGGTGCACGAGCCCTTCCGCCACGCGGGCATGCACCGTCACGTCGTCGACCGGGCCCGGCACCAGGAAGCGCAGGGTGTCGACGACATGGATGAAGTCGTCCAGGATCATCGAGCGCGGTTCCTCGGGCAGCCCGATGCGGTTCTTCCGCATGAGGATCAGCTCGCGCGGGTGGTCCAGGCACTGCGTGTACCCGGGTGCGTACCTGCGGTTGAAGCCGACGGCCAGGGAGACGTCCCGCTGCTCTGCGAGTGCCACCAGCCGCTCGGAGTCGGCGAGTTCGTAGGCGAGCGGCTTGTCCACGTAGGTGGGGACGCCCGCCTCCAGCAGCCGGGTGACGATCTCGGGGTGGACGGCGGTGGGCGCGTGCACGAAGGCCGCGTCCAGGCCGGCGTCGAGCAGGGAGTCGAGCGTGGTGTGCCGCCGGTCCGCCGGCAGGCGCAAGGTGTCGGCGACCCGGTCGAGGGTCGCGGGCGTCCGGGTCTGCAGGTGCAGGTCGATCCCGGGCTGCATACCCAGCACCGGCAGATATGCCTTCTGCGCGATGTCCCCGAGCCCGATGCAGCCGACCTTCACGTGCGCTCCCTCTCCCGCTTGCCTGCGTGTGCCTCCCCGGAAGCATACGGGGGCCGCCAGTCGGCGATGCCGTCGAAGCCACGCAGGAACAGCGCCGGTCCGGCCTTCGACAGGGCGGCGATCAACGTGTCGCGTACGGCGACGGCGGCGGGGTTGCCCACCATGTCGAGGCGGGCCACCCGGACGGCCCGGCGGGCGACGGCGGTGGTGCGCGGGAGGCGGGCGGCGGTGTAGGCGGGCAGGTCGTCCGCGTGGTGGGCGAGCACGACGGCGTCCTCGATCGCCTGGTTGCCGCCCTGGCCGAGGGTCGGCGGCATGGCGTGGGCCGCGTCGCCGAGGAGGGCGACCCGGCCGCTGTGGCCGGGGGATGCGCGGGCTGACCCACCGGGCGGTGGACGAGGCGGCCGGACTGCCGCTCGGCTCCACGTCGAACGTGGCGCGCACCCGGCAGGCGCTGCTGGAGCTGGCGGTGCGCCGGCACGCGGAACGGGAGGCCCGGGTGCTGGCGCCGGCGGAGATGCCGGATCCGCCCGGCGGAGTCGACGCGCTGACCACCGCGCTCGCCCTCGCGGTCCACCGTTCCCTGACCCGGGGCCGCGAACTGCTGATCGCCCGCTACGAACTGGCCCTGGAAGCCACGCGCCGCCCCGAGCTGCGGGCCTTCTACGACCGGACGGGCGCCGTCTTCAAGGAACAGCTGGCCGCGATGCTCACGGCCGTGGGCTCACCGGACCCGGACCGCCACGTGCTGTCACTGGTCGCCTGGGCGGACGGGCTGATGTTCTCCTGCGCCGCCGGGTCCTTCAGCTCCGAGGTGCCGGAGCTGGAGGAGATCCGCACGGGCCTGCGAGAGCTGCTGGCGGGCATGCTGGGCCGGTGAAACCGCTGGGGAGGACGGCGGCGGCGGGCGACGATACGGACATGACGAGCGAACGCCGTGAGCGCCCCGAACGCCGGTGAACGCGACATGCCGGAGGGCTGGTTGGACGACCGCCGCCGGACGCCGGCTCACAAGTGCGAGCGCCTGACCGAGGAACAACTGCGCACCGCCGCGGTGCGCCGCCCTCCGAGCTGTCCCTGATGGGTCTGGTCCGCACATGACGGAGCACGCCCGGCACCACGGCCACGCCGATCCGATCCGTGAGCGGATCGACGGTTCCACCGGTGACCGAACGTCAGCTCCGGCGCGGCGAAGCCACCCGCACGGGGCACGAGATCACCCGTGCGGGGGCATCGGCCTCGGCTCCCTGGTGCCAACCGGAGGCGGAACCAGCAGAGTTGGGCGGGTGCATCGAACGACGACCACCGCAGCGCTTCTGATCACCGTGGCCGTCTCGGCCCTCTCCGGCTGCACGACCGTACACGGTCCGGCAAGCCCCGGTCCCCCACCGGACGCGGCGCCCGCGCAGCCGTCGGTGCCCCGGCCGGACGGCAGCGCGGAGCCCCGGGTGGTGCAGGCACCGGCCCGGGAGGCACTGGAGATGGTCGGACCGTCCCGGCGTCCGGGGCATCCGACGCCGACGGCCGTGCACCCGGCCGCAGCGGCACCCCCGGTCCCCCGTCGGCACCGGCCCGCGGCCCCACCCGCTCCCCCGCGCCCCCGGCCACACCCCGACCACCCCCGGCGATCGCACACGCAGGTCCCGGACCTCTCCCGGCCGGTCGCCACGCCCCCGGACGTGTGCGCCCTCGGCAGGACGTACGGCGGCTGGCGCGGGGACAGTCCGGAGTCGGTGATCTGCGAGCAGACGTACGGACACTGAGCGGCACCGAGCCGTTCAGCTGGGCCGCTGGCGTGGCGGCCCCCAGGACCGGCCGTCGCCCGGGGGCCGGCCCTCTTCCAGCCGCAGCTCCAGTCGGCTGATCGCGGCCCGGACGCCGTCGCCGTAACCGTCGTCCGACAGGGCTCCCGCGGCGCTGCGGGCGCGGCGCAGATGGCTGCGGGCGGCCTCGGCGCGGCCGAGCTTGACGTAGTCGGCGGCCAGGTTGAGGTGCAGGGAAGGGAAGAACCCGCGCACGCTGAGCGGGTCGCCCCCCGCGTGGGCCTCGGCCAGTTCCTCCGCCGCGGACAACGCCCTGAGGTCCCAGGCGAGTTCGTCCGCCGGATCGTCCTGGGTGTCGGCGAGGTAGTGGGCGAGGGTGCAACGGTGCAGCGGGTCACCGTCCTCACCGATCTCGGCCCACAGGTCCAGGAAGCGGCTGCGGGCCTCCTCACGGTCACCACCGTGGTGCAGCATCACCACCTGCCCGATCCGCGTCAGCACGGCGTCCGGCACCGCCTGGCCCTGTCGCTCCACCACCACACCCTCCGACCGCCGTCACCCGACCTGCCCCGACGCTAGCCGCCCGAGCACCGATTCCCGGTCAGCCACCCCCGGCAGCAGAGCCCGGCAGGCAGGGCCATGGACCGACCGGGGGTCACGGCTCGCCGGGATACGGCTCCTGGCGGAACCGACGGGTCCCAGCAGCACCGCCCGTGACGCGGGCACACCCCTGCTGGAAGCGAGGCCCGGCGGAGGGTGGCGGCCGGCGCAGTCGGCCCCGACCGGAGCACTGCCCGGAGGGTGGCGGCCCCGGCGGCGGGCAAGGCACCTGGCCGAGGCGACGCGGCCCGGCGGAAGACGAGGGGCCTGGCGCAGCGCCGCCGCGCCGCCTCGCCGGACATACGGCCCGGCCGGGCGCGCCCGCCCACCACAGCCCCGTCCCGGCTCGGCTCACCCGGCTCAGACCCGTTCGGACAAGTTCGGGACGCGCCAGTCGATCGGGGTGTGGCCCTGGGCGGCGATCGCCTCGTTGATCTGGGTGAAGGGGCGGGAACCGAAGAACTTCTTCGCGGACAGCGGGGAGGGGTGCGCGCCCTTCACCACCACGTGCCGCGTCTCGTCGATCAGCGGGAGCTTCTTCTGCGCGTAGTTGCCCCAGAGGACGAAGACCGCCGGGTCCGGCCGGGAGGCCACCGCGCGGATCACCGCGTCGGTGAACTTCTCCCAGCCCTTGCCCTTGTGCGAGTTCGCCTCGCCCGCCCGGACCGTCAGCACCGCGTTCAGCAGCAGGACCCCCTGCTCGGCCCACGGCATCAGATAGCCGTTGTCCGGGACCGGCAGCCCCAGCTCCTCCTGCATCTCCTTGTAGATGTTGCGCAGGGACGGCGGGGTCTTCACACCGGGACGGACCGAGAAGCACAGGCCGTGCCCCTGGCCCTCGCCGTGGTACGGGTCCTGACCCAGGACCAGCACCTTGACCTTGTCGTACGGCGTCGCGTCCAGCGCGGCGAAGACCTCCTCGCGCGGCGGGTAGACGGGACCCTTCGCCCGCTCGTCCTCGACGAACTCGGTCAGCTCCTTGAAGTAGGGCTGCTGCAGCTCGTCACCCAGAACCCCGCGCCAGGACTCGGGCAGCATGGCGATGTCGGTCACGTCAACGTCCTCACGATGTCTAGCAACTACGGCGTGCGGTCACTTCCAGGTCTCAGAACCTACAGGCGACCACTGACAACCGGTGCTACGAGGGCCTTCGACCGCAATCACCAGCTGGTCTTGCGGTGCAGCGCCCACATCATCATGATCGTCGACGGGTCGAGGGCCTGCTCGCCACCGGAGATGTCCTCGCTGGCCGCCACGAACTGCCGCCCCTGCCACAGCGGGATCAGCCGGGAGTCGTTCACGATGACCTGCTGGGCCTGCTCCATGTCCTTGACCGTCTCGGCGCGGTCGCTCTCCGCGCGCGAGTGCGGCAGCAGCCGGTCGGTGATCTCCTTGGCCGGATAGGGCGTGCCGAGTGCGTTGTGCTCACCGACGAACGGGGCGATGAAGTTGTCCGCGTCCGGGAAGTCCGGGAACCAGCCGCGCCCGAACACCGGGTACTCGCCCTTCTGGTAGCCGACCACATAGGTCTTCCAGGGGCGGCTCTTGAGGGTGACGGTGAACAGCCCCGAGTCGTCCAGCTGCCGCTTCAGCTCCTGGAACATCAGCGCGGTCTCGGAGCCGTAGCGGTCGGTGGTGTACCAGAAGGTGAGCGGGACGCGCTGGGTGATCCCCGCGTCCGAGAGGATCTTGCGGGCCTTGGGCACGCTCGGGTCGCCGTACTCGTCGAAGAAGCCGGTGGTGTGGCCGGTGAGACCCTTCGGGACCATCGAGTACAGCGGGTCGACGGTGTCCTTGTAGACCTTGTGCGCGATCGCGCCCCGGTCCACGACCTGGGCCACGGCCTTGCGCACGGCGGGCTGCTTCGCCCAGGGGTCCTTGGGGTTGAACACCAGGTAGCTGATGTCGGTGCCCGCGCCGTCGACCAGCTGCAGGGTGGTGTCGGCGTGCTGCTGCAGCGCGACGATGTCGTCGGCGGCGAGACCGCGGTAGGTGACGTCGATCTGCTTGTCGCGCAGCGCCTTGACCATGCCCGCGGAGTCCTGGAAGTAGCGGATGGTCACCGCGTCGTTCTGGCGCTTGGCGAAGCCCTTGTAGTTGCCGTTGCTGACCAGGACGGCCTGCTTGTCGTCCTCGTAGGACTGCAGCTTGTACGGCCCGGAGCCGAAGACCTGGTCGTCCTTGCGCAGCGAGCCGGCCGGGTACTCGTCCGGGTCGACGATCGACATGGCGGGCGTGGCCAGCACGAAGGGGAAGGTGGCGTCGGACTTGTTGAGGTGGAAGACGACCCCGCGGTCACCGACGGCCTCCACCCGGTCCAGGCTGCCGAGCAGCCCCGCGGGACCACCGGGGGCGTTGATGGTGCGGATGCGGTCGATGGAGTGCTTGACGGCCTTGGCGTTCAGCGGGTCACCGTCGGCGAACTTCATGTCCGCGCGCAGCGTGCAGCGGTAGGTACGGCTGCCTGCGTCGGTGAACGAGCAGCTCTCGGCGGCGTCGGGCTGCGGGGTGGTGGCGCCGTTCGGATAGGCGACGAGCGTCTGGTAGATGTTGCGGAACAGCTCCCAGGAACCGTCCCAGGCCCCGGCAGGGTCCAGCGTGCTCGGGGCGCTGGTGGTCCCCACGACGATCGGCCCCTTGCTGTCGGGATCGCCGTCGGACAGCAGACTGCAACCCGCAACCAGGGATATGGACGCGATCGCCGCGACTCTCCGCAGGAATCGGTTCCGGTTGAACACGCGCACGCTCCTCGATCTGCCGTACCAAGGGTCGGCAGACCTTATCGCAGCGTTCGGTCTCCTGAACCTCCTCTGAAAGAGGACTTCTTGATCGACTTCGCGATGACGACGTTGTCAGTCCGCTGTGCGGATACCAGCGGGCGTTCCGGGCGCCGTTGTGTCCGAAAATCGGCGCCCGGAACTTGAGCTCACACTCCGGCGTTGAGGAACAGTCCGCCGTCCACGACCAGCGTCTGACCGGTGACCCAGTCGGACTGCTCGGAGGTGAGGAACGCGGCGGCACCGCCGATGTCGGCAGGCACGCCGAGCCGGGCGAGCGGGTAGGAGGCGGCCGCCTCCTCCTCCCGGCCCTCGTACAGGGCCTGCGCGAACTTGGTCTTGACCACGGCCGGGGCGATGGCGTTGACCCGCACCTTCGGGGCGAACTCGTGCGCGAGCTGCTGGGTCAGGTTGATCATCGCGGCCTTGCTGACGCCGTAGGCGCCGATGAAAGGCGAGGGCGCGAGGCCCGCGATCGAGGCGATGTTGACGATCGCGCCGCCGTTGTCCTTCTGCCAGGCGTGCCAGGACTTCTGGGCGAAGCCGAGCGCGGAGATGACGTTCGTCTCGAACACCTTGCGGGCGACGTTCAGGTCGAGGTCCGCGATCGGGCCGAACACCGGGTTGGTGCCCGCGTTGTTGATCAGGAAGTCGAGGCGGCCGAATGCCTCCATGGTGCGCTCGACGACCTCGGTCTGGTGGTCGAGGTCGTGCGCCTTGCCGGCGACGCCGATGACCCGGTCCGAGCCGAGCTTCTCGACGGCCTCCTTCAGGGCGTCCTCGTTGCGGCCGGTGATGCACACCCGGTCGCCGCGGGCGACCAGCGCCTCGGCGACGCCGTAGCCGATGCCGCGGCTGGCGCCCGTGACGAGGGCGACCTTGCCCGACAGCTCGGGGAGTTCAGCGGAAGTCATGTACCCGTTCCCTTAGTTGAGCGGTCCGCCGGCGACGTACAGCACCTGGCCGGAGACGAAGCCGGCCGCCTCGCCGGTGAAGAAGGCGATGGCGTTGGCGATGTCCTCGGGCTCGCCGACGCGCTGCACCGGGATCTGGGTGGCGGCGGCCTTCTTGAAGTCGTCGAAGCCCATGCCGACGCGGTCGGCGGTCGCCTTGGTCATCTCGGTGGCGATGAAGCCGGGGGCGACGGCGTTGGCGGTGATGCCGAACTTGCCCAGCTCGATGGCGAGGGTCTTGGTGAAGCCCTGCAGGCCGGCCTTGGCGGCGGAGTAGTTGACCTGGCCGCGGTTGCCGAGCGCCGACGAGGAGGAGAGGTTGACGACCCGGCCGAAGCCCGCGTCGACCATGTGCTTCTGGACGGCCTTGGTCATCAGGAAGGAGCCGCGCAGGTGCACGTTCATGACGGTGTCCCAGTCGGAGACGCTCATCTTGAACAGCAGGTTGTCGCGCAGCACGCCCGCGTTGTTGACCAGGATCGTCGGGGCGCCCAGCTCCTCGACGATCCGGGCGATCGCGGCCTCGACCTGCGCCTCGTCGGAGACGTCGGCGCCGACCGCGACGGCCTTGCCGCCGGCGGCGGTGATCTTCTCGACGGTGTCCTTGCAGGCGGCCTCGTCGAGGTCGATCACGGCGACCGCGCGACCCTCGGCGGCCAGTCGTACGGCGGTGGCGGCGCCGATGCCGCGCGCCGCGCCGGTGACTAGCGCGACCCGCTGTTCAGTGGTGGACATTGCTGCTTCTCCTCGCCCTTGAGAGAACCTGTGGGGGCCCTCGAAAGTGGGCCCCGGTGCGGTGAGCGACCGCTTAGTACCTTCAGCACACGTGACGCTAGAAGCCCTGGCACCCGGTGTCAACGGCACACCGGGCCGGTGTGATCCATTACCTCACCAGGAGGTCCAGCAGGCGCTCCGTCTCGGCGGCCGGGTCGGCGGTGAGGCCGGTGTGCACGGGACCGGGCTGCACGACGGTGGAGCGGGGCGCGATCAGCCAGCGGAACCGGCGCCCGGCGTCGTCCCCGGCCGCCTGTCCGGCCTCCTCGCCGCCCGCGCAGTGCCGCTCGATCGCGCCGAGCGCGGCCCGGACCCCGGCCACGTCGGCCCGCGGGTCGAGGGCGAGCAGCCGGGTCTCGTCCAGATGGGTGCGGGCGCCGACGTAGCCTCGCGCGCGGCAGTAGACGACCACGCCCGCGTTGACGCACTCGCCGCGCTCCACCCGTGGTACGACCCGCAGCAGCGCGTACTCGAACACGTCCCGGTCGCCGCCCTGGCCCGCCCGGGTGATGTGCCGCTCGGTGACATGGCCGGCCATGTGGATGTGGGTCTCGCTCACTTGGTCCCCTCGATGCCGGTGATGCGTTCGTGGACGACTCGCGCCCGCGCGAGCAGCGGCCCCGCGTAGGCCCGGCGCAGATCGTCCGGGCTCTCGAAGCCGGGCTCGTCGGTGAGCCAGGCGTCGGGGATCTCGGCGGTGACCTCGGCGAGGAGGTCCGCGGTGACCCGGGGTGCCAGCTCGGCCGCGGCGGCGGTGACGTCCGGGGCGAAACGGGCCAGGGCGTGGTCGGAGGCGTCGTAGGGGCGGGCCGCGGAGGATTCGGCGGAGGGCCAGTTGTGGTGCCAGATCATCGTCGCGCCGTGGTCGATGAGCCACAGCTCGTCGCGGTGCACGAGCAGGTTGGGGTTGCGCCAGGACCGGTCCACGTTGTTGATCAGGGCGTCGAACCAGACGATCCGCCCGGCCTCCTCGGGGTCCGCCGGGAAGGCGAGCGGGTCGAAGCCGAGGGCGCCGGAGAGGAAGTCCATGCCGAGGTTGGTGCCGCCGCTGGACCTGAGCAGGTCCTGCACCTGCTGCTCGGGCTCGCCCAGCCCGAGGACGGGATCCAGCCGGACGGTGACCAGCCGGGGCATCCGGAAGCCGAGGCGGCGGGCGAGTTCACCGCACACCACCTCGGCGACCAGGGTCTTGCGGCCCTGTCCGGCGCCGGTGAACTTCATGACGTAGGTCCCGAAGTCGTCGGCCTCGACGAGCCCCGGCAGCGAGCCCCCCTCACGCAGGGGCGTGATGTAGCGGGTCGCGGTGACTTCCTTGAGCATCGCCCCAGGTTACTGGGGCACCGATGCTCGGACGACAGGTTGCCCACAGGCGTGGCTCACGGCTGTCACACCCCCGAGCGGCGAAGATCTGAGTGCCCGTCTGAACAGGTGGTGCGCCAGGACCGTACCCCTGGACGGATCACGAGAAGCTTCGCGGAAGGGAACCCCACATGAGCAGCGCAACGCCCCAGCCACTCGCGGGACCGGCCCGCCGTACGGTCGTGGCGGCAGCCGGAGCGGCCGGGCTCGCCGCCGCGCTGACCGCCTGCGGTTCGGGCGACAAGTCGTCCGACACGGTCAATGCCGGGGCCGGGGACGGTTCCTCCGGCTCCACCGGGACGACGGGGAGCACCGGCTCCAGCGGCGGCGCCGCCGGCGGCGCCGCGCTCGCCAAGACCTCCGACATCCCGGAGGGCGGCGGCAAGATCTTCAAGGACCAGGGCGTGGTCGTCACCCAGCCGACCGCGGGCCAGTTCAAGGCCTTCTCGGCCAAGTGCACCCACCAGGGATGCGCGGTGGGCAGTGTGGCGAACGGCGTGATCGTCTGCCCGTGCCACAACAGCCACTTCTCCGCGGCGGACGGCAGCGTGAAGCAGGGGCCGGCGACCCAGCCGCTGGCCGAGGAGAAGATCAGCGTCTCCGGCGACGAGATCAAGCTGGCCTGAGCCGCCTCAGGTGCGCCTGCCCGGCCCTTTCAGGCAGCCGAGCACCTCGTCGGTGGACGTCACCGTGGCGACCAGCGCGAGGGTGTTGCGGATCATCGCGGGGGTGTAGTCGGCCGGCACCCCCGCGATGGCGTCGGCCGGGACCACGGCCGTGTAGCCGAGGTTGACGGCGTCGAACACCGCGTTGGGTATCGCCACGTTGGCGGAGACCCCGGTGACGACCAGCGTGCGGCAGCCGAGGTTGCGCAGCAGGGCGTCCGCGTCGGTGCCGTGCAGCGGGGACAGGCCGTGCAGCCGTCGTACGACGAGGTCCTCCGCCGCGACCTCGATCGGGGGCGCCACCCGGACGGCGGTGCTGCCGGTGAGCTGCTGCACGGGGAGCCGTTCGGCGGCGCGGAACAGGCGGGCGTTGCGGCTGGCGCCCCGGCCGTCCGGGCGGCGCTCGGCGACCGCGTGGACGACCTGGACACCGGCCTCGTGGGCGGCGGCCACCAGCCGGGCGATGTTGGCCAGGACGCCGGACGAGCGGGCCACACGGGCGAGCTCGGGCAGGGCGCTGTCCGGGCCGACGACCCCCTGCTGGCACTCCACGGTGAGCAGGACGGTGCCGGCGGGGTCGAGGAGTTCGCTGAGCTGTGCGTACGACGGCATGGCGCGCCCCTTCGAAGACGACCGTTCGAACACGAACCGTTCGGAAGTGAACCGTTCGGAAATGACCCGTTCTCTTTTCTGACGTGTTGTCAGAGGATCATCTGGACACGATAGTTCTCTTGCACGACGTGGGAGAAGAGGGGGCCGCATGACCGTCACTCAGCAGCGCCGGGGCCGGAAGATCATGATGACGCCCGGGGAGCTGGACGAGTTCCTCACCACCCAGCGCACCTGCCGGGTGGCCACCGTCTCGGCGGACGGCACACCGCACGTGAGCGCGCTGTGGTTCGCCTGGGACGGCAGCTCGCTGTGGCTGTACTCGGTGGTGCGCAGCCGGCGCTGGGCCCAGTTGCGCCGCGACCCGCGGGTCGCGGTCGTGGTCGACTCGGGCGAGGAGTACGACCAGCTGCGCGGGGTCGAGCTGTCCGGCCGGGTCGAGTTCGTGGGCGAGGCGCCGCGCACCGGGGAGCTGTGCGCGGAACTGGACACGGCGGAGACGCTGTTCGCGCGCAAGAACTTCGGCCTGGACGAGATGCCGCACGACGGCCGGCACGCCTGGGCGCGGCTGACTCCGGAGAAGATCGTCTCCTGGGACTTCCGGAAACTGGGCGGGATGTAGGGCTCAGCCGAGCTGCTGCGCCGCCGTGCGCAGGGCCTCCACCGCCGCGCGGATCGAGGGGCGGCGGTCGGCGTCGGCCCGCCAGACGACGTAGACATGGCGGCGCACCCGCTGACTGAGCGGGATCATGACCACGCCGTCGGGCACCGGATGGCGGCCCAGCAGCGGGGCGATGCACACCCCCAGCCCGGAGGCGACGAGGCCGAGCTGGGTGTGGGTCTCGCCCGCGCGGTGCCCCACGATCGGCTCCACACCCTTGGACCGCAGCGTGAACATCAGCCACTCGTGGCAGAACTCGCCCTCGCCCCAGGTGATCCACTCGTCCTCGGCGAACTCGGTGAGGTCCACCTCGTCCCGGTCGGCGAGCCGGTGCCCGACGGGCAGGGCGACATCGGCCGGGTCGTCCAGCAGGGGAGCCTTGACCAGGCCGTCGGGCACGGGCATCGGCTTGTTGTACCAGTCCAGGACCACGGCGAGATCCAGGTCGCCGCGCACGACCGCGGCGATGCCCTGTTCCGGCTCCAGTTCGCTGGAGCGCACCCGCAGCCCGGGGTGTGCGGCCCGCAGGGCGCCGAGCGCCGCGGGGAAGAGTCCCCGGGCGGCGGTCGGGAACGCCGAGAGCCTCAGTTCTCCGACGACCTGCCCGCGCTGCGCCTCCAGGTCGGACTCGGCCAGCTCGACCTGGGACAGGATGCGCGCCGCGTGCTCCGACAGCAGCCGGCCGGCGTCCGTGAGCCGCACGCCCCGGCCGTTCTTGGCGAGGAGCCGCTGGCCGACCTCCCGCTCCAGCTTGCCCAGTTGTTGGGAGACCGCGGACGTGGTGACGTGCAGGGCGTCGGCCGCCGCGCTGACCGAGCCGTGCCGGGCGAGGGCGTCGAGAGTGCGCAGGCGCTCGAGGTTCAACATGTAAGTGATTCTAAGAGGTACCGGGTGAGAAATCTCGATTGTGCTACGAGGTTGTCGTTTAGCATCGTGTACGTCATGAGCGCAGTCACCACACCCCGCAGCCGTTCCGCCGAGTCCCCCGCCCCCGCCCGGCCGCGGCTCCGCCTCGACTGGCGGCTCCGCTTCGGCGCGCTGTCCCTGATCTGGGGCTTCAGCTTCCTGCTGATCAAGGTGGGCACGGACGGCTACGCCCCCTTCCAGGTCACACTCGGGCGGCTGGTGTTCGGTACCGCCGTGCTGGGAGCGGCGATGGCCGTCAAGCGGGAGCGGCTGCCGCGCGGGGCCCGGCTGTGGGGCCACATGGCGGTCTCCGCGTTCTTCCTGAACGCCCTGCCGTTCTCGCTGTTCGCCTACTCGGAGCTGACGATCCCGTCGACGCTGGCGGGCATCTGCAACGCCACATCTCCTCTCTGGGGGATGGCGCTGTCGCTGGTCGCCCTCTCCGAGGACCGGCCGACCCGGGTCCGCGTGGCCGGGCTCGGTCTCGGCTTCCTCGGGGTGCTGACGGTGCTGGGCGCGTGGCAGGGCTTCCACGGTCTGGATGCCACGGGTACGGCGATGGCCCTGCTCGCCTCGCTGAGCTATCCGGTGGGATGGATCTACGTCCGGCGGACGCTGGCCGGGACCGGCAACTCGCACCTGTCGATGACGGGCGCGCAACTGCTGCTGGCGACGGTGCAGCTGGCCGTGGTGACGCCGCTGTTCACCTCTTTCCCCGCGCACTTCTCGCTCGTTCCGCTGCTGGCGATCGCCGCGCTGGGCGCGTTCGGCACGGGGCTCGCGGTGCTGATCCAGTACGGCCTGGTGGCCGAGGTCGGGCCCACCACGGCGCAGATGGTCACGTACTTCATCCCGGTCATCGCCACGGCCGCGGGGGTGGCGATTCTCGGGGAGTCGCTGCGCTGGAGCACACCGGCGGGTGCCGTGGTGGTGCTGGCGGGGGCCGCTCTCACCCAGTTGCGGCCGGGGAAGGACGCGTAGCGGTCGGAGCCCGCCGCGGGGCCCGGCCTCAGTAGCGCTGCGCCTTGGCGAGAACGGGCGTCAGCTTCGGCTCCGGTGGCTGGTGGCTGAAGGTGATGGTCTGCTCCTTCTTCCCGGGTTCGAGGTGCTCCGCGCCGACGTACCGGGTCTCGACCACCTTGCCGTCGGCGCTCTTGAAGTCCACCTGCACGGCATAGGAGGCTTTGCTGTGGGTCCGGTTGGTGACGGTGACCAGCACGGCGAGCACTCCGCCGGTCTGCGCTCTCGGCATGCCCGTCATCGAGACTTCGGAGAGGGCGTTGCCCTGCCCCTTGACGTCCTTCAGGGCCTGTTGCGCCGTCGTACTCCTGCGCTGGGTCTCGGCGTCCACCGATGCCTCGAACTCGGAGGCGCGGGCCGAGGCGGACGACGCCGCCGCGGATGCGGAGGCGCGCGCCGAGCTGATCGCCGCGGAGGCCGAGGACGCCATGGCCGACGGCGGTGTTCCGGAGAACGACGAGGCGTTCGGCGTACTCGAGGCGCTGGCCCGGGGTGACGGACCGGAGTGCTGACCGTTTCCGTTGCCGCAGGCGGCGAGGGTGCCGGTGAGGAGGAGGGTGCCGAGGGCACCGCCCACGGCGATCCGGCGCCGAGCCCTTCCGGAGCCGCTGAGTCGTCTCACGGCCATGGTGCCGTCCCTGGGGTCGATGGTCATTCTTCTCCATCGTCGGGGCCGGGTTCGCCGCTCGCGACTCGAGCGGTCGAGCACCGGTCCCGCTCCCGCCGGACGGCGTCCGCCCCGCGACCGCAGCAGGCGGGCCAGGGGGTTTCGTCCGGATCAGGGCGAACCCGGACTGATCCGGACGAAGCTCCCTAGCCGTACGCCCGCGCCGGGGACGGACGTACCGCCGCCGCCACCGCGTCCGCCAGCGGGGCGATGTCCCGCTGGGTGAGCGTCGACACCGTGAGGCGGATGCCCGGCGGGGACGCGAGACGGAACCGGGCACCCGGGGCGACCGCCCAGCCCGACTGCACGAGACGGGCCACCGCGCCGGTCTCGTCGGGCACCGGCACCCACACGTTCATCCCGCTGCGGCCGTGCGCCGCGACCCCGCGCTCCGCCAGCGCGTCGACCAGCGCGTCCCTCCGGCCTCCGTACGCCTTCGCCACCCTCTCCCGGTCCACCGCCCCCTGCGTCCACAGCTCGACCACGGCCCGCTGCAGCAGCAGGCTCACCCAGCCGGGGCCCAGACGCTGACGCCCCCGCACCCGGTCCACGGTGACCGTGTCGCCGGCGAGGACGGCCAGACGCAGGTCGGGGCCGTAGGCCTTGGCGACGGAGCGGACGAGGGCCCAGTGCCGGGTGACGCCCGCGAGGGCGTGCAGCGGGAGGTCGACGATGCCGTGCCCGTGGTCGTCCTCCACGAGCAGGGTCCGCGGGTGGTCCCGCAGCAGCGCACGCAGGGCACGCGCGCGCGTGGCGGTGACCGAGGCGCCGGTCGGGTTCTGGGCGCGGTCGGTGACGATCAGGGCGCGGGCCCCGGACTCCAGGGCTCGGCGCAGGTCGTCGGGGCGGGGACCGTCGTCGTCCAGGCCGACCGGGACCGTGCGCAGCCCGAGAGCGGGGATCAGGTCGAGGAGGCTGCCCCAGCCGGGATCCTCCACGGCGACCGCGTCGCCCGGCTTGAGGTGCGCCAGGAGAATGCGCTCGACGGCGTCGAGGGAGCCGGACGTGACGGTCAGCGGAGCGGCCGGGACTCCGTCCGCGGCCAGCTCGGCACGGGCGATGCGGACGAGATCGGCGTCCAGGGGGTCGTCGCCGTACAGGACGGGACGGCGGTCCCCCTCCTCCGCCGCGGCGGCCAGGGCCGGGGCGAGGCGGGGCAGCAGCTCCGGGTCGGGGTTGCCGGTGGACAGGTCACGGCCGCCGGCGGGGACCTCCACGCGGAGCTCCTCACGGCCGGTGGTGGCCGGCCTGGGCCGGATCCGGCTCCCCCGCCGGCCGGCGGTCTCGATCACCCCACGCTCGCGCAGGGTGCGATAGGCCGCGGCGACCGTGTTCGGGTTCACCCCCAACTGGGCCGCCAACTCGCGCATGGGCGGCAGGAGTTGGCCCGGCGACAGCTCTCCGGCCCCGACTGCGCGCTCGACGTCGGCCGCGATCTCGGCTGCGCCACGCCCTTCGATCCGATACTCTCCTAGCACAAAGAACATTATGCACTAGTGCAATAGAAAACGCACCACAGCTCGCAGCTCGTCAGGGAAGGACCCGTCATGCAGGTGACGACCGAGGAACAGCCGCAGTCCGCCGCCTACGCCCCCACCGACCGCACCACACCCACCCGCTCCGCGGACCGGGCGTCGTACGACCGGGAACTGGTGCACGCGATATTGGACGAGGGATACGTCTGCCACCTCGGCTTCGTCCGCGACGGCGCCCCGGTGGTGCTGCCGACGCTGTACGGCCGGGTCGGCGAGCGGCTCTACGTCCACGGGTCCACCGGTTCCCGCCCGCTGCGGATGACCGGCCAGGCGGACCCGGGGCTGCCGGTGTGCCTGACGGTGACGCACGTCGACGGGCTGGTGCTGGCCCGGTCCGCCTTCCATCACTCGATCAACTACCGCTCGGTCGTGGTGCACGGGGTCGCGCACGAGGTCACCGACCCCGAGGAGCGGCGGCTGGCCCTGGACGCACTGGTGGACCACGTCGTACCGGGGCGCGCCGCCGACTCCCGGCCCGCGAACAAGAAGGAGCTGGCCGCCACCGCGGTGATCCGGCTGGACCTGGAGGAGGTCTCGGCCAAGGTCCGCGCCGGTGGCGTGAACGACGAACCCGAGGACCTGGCCCTCCCCCACTGGGCCGGGGTCGTCCCGCTCCGCACGGGCTACGAGGCGCCCGTCGCCGATGCCGAGCTGACGCCCGGCATCCAGCTGCCGGACTACCTGGCGGCGCTGTAGGACCGGGCCGTCACACGGGAGCCGGTGCCCGGCGGCCGGACCCGCGGGCCTCGCTCACCGCCAGGCCCGCCACCGCGCCGAGCAGGAGCAGGGTGCCCGCGGCGGTGGCCGCCGTGAGCCGCTCCCCGAGCAGGGCGACGGCGAGCACGGCCGCCGTCACCGGCTCCAGCAGCATGATCACGGAGACGGTGGCGGAGCGTACGACGGCCGCTCCCGCGAAGTACAGGGCGTACGCGAGGGCCGTGGGCACGGCGGCGATGTACAGCAGGAGCCACAGCAGCCGGGCCGGGTGCTCGGTGTGCGGGAGCAGGCCCTCGTACACCGCCGGCGGCAGCAGGCACAGCGCGGTGACGGTGAAGGACCACACCGTGGTGTCGGAGGCGTCGGCTCCGCCGTCCCGGCCCCACCGGCGGGTGAGCAGGGTCATGGCACCGTAGCCCGCCGCCGACAGCAGGGCTTGGAGCACGCCCGCCGGACGGACCGTCGCGGCCGAGCCCCCGAGGGTGAGGACCACCAGACCGGTGACCGCTCCGGCGACGGCGAGGATCCCACCGGCACCGAGCCGCTCCCCGAGCAGCAGCCGGGCGCCGAGCGCGATGAGCACGGGGCCCGCGCCGAGGGTGACGACGGTGGCGACGGCGAGCCCGGTGGACTGCACGGCCGCGAAGTAGGCGGTCTGGAACACGGCGAGGCCGAGTCCGGTGGCCACGGCCCGGCCGGTCCGGCGGCGCAGCGGTACGGCGGCGGCCGGCCGGACGCCCGGGCGCAGACCGCGGCCCGCCAGCAGCAGCACGAGCCCCAGCGCGCAGCGCCAGAAGGAGAGGCCGAAGGCGCCCATGTCACTGGTCCGGTAGACCAGGGATGCGGCGGCGCCCGCGGTGCCCCAGGCGGCACCGGTGACGATCAGGTAGAGCAGGCCACGCCCGACGGGCAGGCCAGTAGCAGCGTTCGACAAGGGATTTTCTCCGCAGAGGCGCACCCGAGGGTGCGGAAGTTCGAGGGCGATCCCGCTGCTGCGGGGCGCGCGGACTTCGTCTGCGGGCAGCACCGTCCAGCCCGGCGCGATCGCGCCCGGCACGTCTCCCGGAGGCCCGCCTCAGGCGGCCGGAGGCGGAAGGACGAGTGCGTTCGACGGCATGATCGACACCTTAGGCAGTCGTGCCCCGGGCCGACAACTCCCTCTCCGCGCCACCGCCGGCGACCGGCTCGGCGGATCCCTTGGCGGGGGTCGAGGACTGGGCGATGAACGCACCGACGAGCACCACCGCGCCACCGGCCACCTGCGGCGCCGACAGGTGCTCGCCGAGCAGCACCCAGGCCAGCACGGTGGCTATCACCGCCTCCAGGCAGGCGACGACCCCGGCGACCTGCGGGGAAAGCCGCCGTACGGAGAGCACGCCGGTGATGTACGCGACGACCGTGGCGATCAGCACGATCCAGGCCAGCAGGGCGACGGCCGGCACGGCGGTGCCGTTCATGTCCGCGGAGCCGGCCAGCACCGACCAGTGCATGCTCCAGGGGCGGGCGACGAGCGTCAGCACGGCGGAGCCGAAGAGCAGCCCGTAGGCGATGACACCGAGCGGATCGGGGGCCGCGTCGCCCGCGTCGCTGCCCTGGTCGGACAGGACGAAGTAGCCGACCTGGCAGCAGGCGGCGCCGAGCGCGCACAGCAGGCCCAGGGCGTCGAAGCTCAGCCCCGACCACACCTCCACGACGCAGGCCAGGCCGCCGGCGGCGAGGACCACGCCTAGCGCGGCGGCGCGCGTCACCGGCCGCCGTTGCACGAACCGCACCCAGCCCAGCACCAGGGCGGGAGCCAGGTACTCGATGAGCAGTGCCACGCCCACCGGGATCCGGGAGAGCGCGGCGAAGTAGCAGGCCTGGACACCGGCGACGGCGAGCAGCCCGAACCCGGCGAGCAGCGCGGGGCGGCGGCGCAGCAGGGCGCGGTGCCGTACGGCGAGCGGGAGCATGACCAGGGCGGCGCCGGTCACCCGCAACCACACCACGTGCAGCGGGTCGAGTCCCGCCTCGATCAACGGCTTCGCGGCGACCCCTGACCCACCGAAGGCCAGTGCCGAGGCGAGCGCGAGACCGAGCCCGACCCCCCTGCCACGGCTGCCCTGACTGCTCTCAGACGTATGCACCGGCACATGATGACAGGCGACGACAGGAGCGTCACCCTCGATGACACCTGTCTCAGGAGATGGACATCCCCGAGTCGATCCGCGTGTGCAGGTCGCGGGTGCGGATGCCCGCCCGTTCGAGGACCTCGACGGCCCGGGAGCCCGGGTCGGCCACGAGGGCGGCGAGCAGGTCGGTGCCGCCGACGCGGGTCACGCCACGGCGCCGGGCCCGGCCGCGGGCGTCCGCCATCGCGGCGGCGGCCGTGGGCGACCAGCAGCCGGCGCGCCCGGCCTCGCCGTCGCGGTCGGCGGGGCGGACGGCCTCGGCACCGGCCGGTCCGGGTACGACGCCGATCACGCCGGAGTCCTCCACGCCGGCCTGCCAGCGCAGTCCGTAGCCGATGCTGCGCTGCACGAGGTAGCCGAACAGCCGGGCGAGCTGCGGCGGCCCGCCCACGGCGGCACGGACCTCGGGGTCGTGCTCCAGGAGGGAGTGCAGCAGGTGGGCGGTGTCGATCTGCCGGTCCCCGTCCCGGACGGCCCTGCGCCGGGCACCGGCGACCACCGCCGCCAGCTCGGCGCCGAGCGCGGCATCGTCGTCCGTGTGCGCGGCCGTCTCGTCAGGAGGGGTCCGGCGGGCTGTACGGGGGTGCACATCCACCACCCCATCAGCCACACCCGGCCGAGTCATCCACGAGGGGAACCATTCTCGCGTCCCACACAGAGTGGACATCGCCCACCGGGATCTCATCCTCACGGAGGAGATCCGGCCGGAGAGCCCGAGTTCGGCGTCGACCGCCCCGCATTCCTGACGGTTCATCAGTATTGAATGTTCACGCCCCTGCGGCTACGTTCCGCGACACCGTAGCCCGGTACGGCCGAACCGAAGGGGTGGTCGCATGGCCGAAGTCAGCGCGGAGGCACGCATCCAGGCACCGGCCGAGAAGGTGTGGGCGCAACTCACCGACTGGCCGTCGCACGCGGAGTGGAACGCCACCCACACCAGCTTCCCGAAGGGCGGCCCGCAGACCCTGGCGGTGGGCGGGACCTTCCAGGAGAACATGAAGCTGATGGGCTTCCCGGCGGAGGTCGAGTGGACCATCGAGGAGCTGGAGCCGGCCCGGGTGTTCGGCATCCGGGGCAAGGGCCCGATGGCGGTGACCGTCGCCACCCGCTACACGCTCACCCCCGACGGGAACGCCACCACCGTCCGCATCGACGGCGAGTTCACCGGCGCCGCGGTGTCGCTGATGGCGGGCAAGCTCAAGGACTCGGCGACGGCCGCCCTGAACGAGTCGCTGCGCAAACTGGCCGGTCTCGTCGCCTGAGCACGGACAGGGGAAGCGCCCCGCGGAGGTGTTCCGCGGGGCGCCGGGGCCGCCGTACGGGGCTCAGTGCTCGTCGGCGAGGATCAGGTACAGCTTCTTGCGGGCGTCGTTGATGACGGCCAGCGCCTTCTCGCGCTGTTCCTTGCTGCCGGTCTTCCACACCTGACCGAAGGCCTCCATCAGACCGAAGCCGGCCTGGCGGATCTCGTGCAGGGCCTCCCAGTCGACCCCGCGCGTGGCCTCCTCCCAGGGCGCTTCCGGCCCCTCCTCCGCGGCGGCACGGCCGCTCCCGGTGAGGGAGAACAACTTCTTGCCGCCCTCGCTCTCACTGGCGATCAGACCCTCGTCCTCCAGCAGCTGGAGCGTGGGGTAGACCGAGCCGGGGCTCGGCTTCCACGCGCCGCCGCTGCGTTCGGCGATCTCCTGGATCATCTCGTAGCCGTGCATGGGCCGGTCCTTGAGCAGGGCCAGGATCGAGGCGCGCACGTCACCGCGCCGCGCCCGCCCTCGCGGACCACCCCTTCCTCGCGGCCCCCAGGGGCCCGGTCCGAATCCCGGGCCGCCGGGGCCGAAGCCGGAACCACCCGGGCCGAAGGGCCCGAAGGCGGCCCGCCGTCCCTCGAAGCCGCCCGTGCCCCGCCGGCCGGGGCCCTCGTGCCGATGTCCACGCTCGAATCCGTGGGTACGCATCGCGCTCACTCCATTCCATCGATGATCTGTCACGTACGCATCGCGTATCGTTCGCGATGGCTCAACGATATATCGGAACTGTTCGCATGCCAATGCCCTTTCCGGCCGGGGGCGCCGGGGTCCGCTACTCGGGCCGGTGCGCCGCACGCAATGGGCAGCCCGTACCCACGCGGGACGCGAGGTCCGCGCGGAGCGCCGTCAGTTCGGCCATGCGCGCGTCGACGACCTGGATCTTCTCCTCGAACAGCGCGGACAGGGCCGCGGCGCTGTCCGGAACCCCCCGCAGCCGCTCACCATGCCGGGCGATCTCCGCGAGCGTGAAACCGAGCGTCCGCGCGGTGCGGACGTACTGCAGCCAGATCTCCGTCTCCGGCGGGAAGTCGCGGTAGCCGTTGGCCAGGCGCTCGCCCTCGATCAGGCCGATCTTCTCGTAGAAGCGCAGCGTGTCCTTGGACATCCCGGTCCGCGCGGCCAGTTCTCCGATGCGCATGGCTCCCCCGCCGGTCGCTCGACTTGACCTTGGAGCGTACTCCGCCCTCTAGCGTGGGCCGCGCCCCGAACGAGCCCTCCCGAGGAGCGTCCATGAACCCGTCGGCCCCGCCCTACCTGCGTCTCGTCCGTGCGAGCGGCTGGTACGACCTGATCGTCACCGCCGGCTTCGCGACGCCCTGGACGTACGCCCTGGTGCATCACGTCCTGTCGGCGGTCGGTGCCGCGGCCGGCCTCGGCACGATGCCCGCGCTCACCGCCATGCAGACCCTCTACGCCAACCTCATGGGCTCGGTCGTGGTGGTCTGGTCGGTGTTGCGGATCGTACGACCGCTGCCCCTGCACGGGCTCCTCGACGGCACCGCGCGCCTGCTCTTCTCGCTGTGGCAGGCCTACGCCCTGGCGCACGGGGGGCCGGGGGTGCTGTGGCCCTTCCTCGTGGTGGAGGCGGCCTTCTGCGTCACCCAGCTCGCCCCGTGGCTGCGGGCACGCGCGGCGGTCGGCACGTGACGTGCCCCGGAAAGGTGCCAGGCCTCGTGAATTGGCCTTGGCCGGCGGGCCGGCGGTGCCCTTAGCGTCGGTGTCATGCGCATTCGAATCGTGGACGCCTTCACCGACCGTCCGTTCGCCGGCAACCCGGCCGGAGTCCTGCTGCTCGACGACGTCTTCCCGGACGACGACTGGCTGCAGAACGTCGCCATGGAGGTCAACCATGCCGAGACGGCGTTCGCCCACCGGCTGCCCGAGGGCGGCGGGGCGGACTGGGCGCTGCGCTGGTTCACGCCCGTCACCGAGGTCGCGATGTGCGGGCACGCCACGCTCGCCACCGCCCACGTCCTGCACACCACCGGCGCCCACAGCGGTCCGGTGCGGTTCGCGTCCCGCAGCGGCGTGCTCGTCGCCACGCCCGCCGCGGACGGCTCGATCACCCTGGACTTCCCCACCGCCCCGCTGACCCCGGTGGAGGTCCCGGCGGGCGTCGCCGAGGCTCTGGGCGCCGTACCGGCCGCCGCCTTCGACACCGGGCCGAACGTCGGCGACCTGCTGGTGGAACTGGCCGACGAGAAGACCGTGCTCGGTCTCTCCCCCGACCACAGGGCCCTCGGCGCCTATTCCTCGCGGGGCGTCATCGCCACCGCCCGGGCCGAGGATCCGTCCCAGGGCTACGACTTCGTCTCCCGCTGCTTCTTCCCCAACGTCGGCATCGACGAGGACCCGGTCACCGGCAGCGCCCACACCGCCCTCGCCCCGCACTGGTCCGCCCGCCTCGGCCGCGACGACCTCACCGGACTGCAGGCCTCCCGCCGCACCGGTCTCGTCCGCACCTCACTGCGCGGCGAGCGCACGCTGCTCACCGGCCGCGCGGTCACGGTCGTCGAGGGCGAACTGCTGGCCTGAGCGGACCGCCGCCCCTCAGGCCGTCGGCAGCCAGCCGACCTTGCCGGCGAGCAGGGCGTAACCGACGAACGCGCCGATGTCGAGCAGGGAGTGGGCGACGACCAGAGGACCGACCCGGCCCCAGCGGCGGTACAGCCAGACGAAGACCACGCCCATGACCATGTTGCCGATGAAGCCGCCGATGCCCTGGTAGAGGTGGTACGACCCCCGCAGGACCGCGCTGGCCACCAGCGCGGTCCCCGGGGTCCAGCCCAGTTGGCCGAGCCTGCGCAGCAGGTATCCGACGACGATGACCTCTTCGAGGACCGCGTTCTGCACCGCGCTGAGGATGAGCACCGGGAACTTCCACCACACGTCGGGCAGCGCCTCGGGCACCACCGTGAGGTTGAAGCCGAGGCCGCGGGCGGCCAGGTAGAAGGCGATGCCGGTGCTGCCGATCACCGCCGCGACACCGGCCCCCCTGCCGAGGTCGGACCGGCGGCGGGTGCGGTCGAAGCCGAGGGCGCGCAGGCTCGATCCCTCGCGCAGCAGCAGGTGGGCGACGAGGGCGACGGGGACCAGGGCGGAGGCGATGTCGAAGAGCTGCCAGGCCAGGTCGAGCCAGGGGCGGCCGGGGGCGGCGGAGGCGTTGAGGGTGGCTGCCTGGTCCTTGAGGCCACCCGGTTTGGTCACCGAGCCGATGAAGCTGATCAGCGCGGAGACTCCGCTCGCCCCGAGCGAGAGCGCGAGGACGAGCAACGTCTCGTCCCGCAGCATCCGCCGAGGATCCCGTGCCCGCGCGGACGGTTCGGCCACCGAGTCCTCCACCTGCACCCCTTCCTCCAGCCGGCTTTCGGGCCGACGGCCCACCTCTGCCTCGCAAGGATCGCAGAAGGGCCGAAGAGGGCGGCGCACAGGGCGGCGACCGGCACACCGGCACGCCGCACGTCACCGAGGAGGACACCGAGCGGACGGCGAGCAGGCGGGCACCGGGCCACACCGAGCGGCTCGTCCAGCGCCGTGACGCTGCTCGGCCGCCGCGGCGCGGGCCGACGACCTCCACGACGCTCAGCCCGCGCACCCTCCCCCTCACCCCAGAGGCACAGGCTCCGGCAGTCCCACCGGCCAGGTGTGCACCGGCTCCCCGACGTGCATCAACTCGGCATAGCGCCTGGTCGTCGCTGCCAGGGCGGCGTCGCGGCTCAGCCCCTGCTCCAGCGCCCGGTGGAAGGTCGCCGCCTGCCACGACGCCCCGTTGACCCGGCGCCGGCAGCGTTCCTCGATGACGCCCAGGTAGAGGTCCCGGTCGGCGGCCTCGACGCCCCACGCGTCCAGCCCGGCGGAGGCCAGCGGGAGCAGTTCGTCGCGGATCAGGGTCACCGCGTCCACCTCGCCGGTGCCGCCGTAGCGTCCCCGGCGCGGCCAGACGAAGCGGGCGTCGATGCCGTACCGGCAGGCCGCGTCGAAGTTGGCCTCGGCCGCGGCGAAGGGCAGCCGGGTCCACACCGGCCGGGAGTCCTCGGCGAGGGCCCGCACGACGCCGTAGTAGAAGGCCGCGTTGGCGATCACGTCGGTGATGGTCGGGCCGGCCGGCAGCACCCGGTTCTCCACCCTCAGGTGCGGGACGCCGTCCGCAACGCCGTACACCGGCCGGTTCCACCGGTAGATCGTGCCGTTGTGCAGGACCAGCTCGGCGAGCTTGGGTGTGCCGCCGGCCTCGACGACCTCGAGCGGGTCCTCGTCGTCGCAGATCGGCAGCAGGGCCGGGAAGTACCGCAGGTTCTCCTCGAAGAGCTCCTGGGCGGAGGAGATCCACCGCTCGCCGAACCAGGTGCGCGGCCGTACCCCCTGCGCCTGGAGTTCGGGCGGGCGGGTGTCGGTCGACTGCAGGAACAGCGGCGGCCTGGACTCGCGCCACAGCTCGTGACCGAAGAGGAACGGTGAGTTGGCGCCGACGGCGATCTGCGCCGCGGTGGCCACCTGGGCCGCGTTCCACACGTCGGCGAACCGGGCCGGGGTGACCTGGAGGTGCAGCTGCACCGAGGTGCACGCGGCCTCGGGGACGATCGACTTCGACGTACAGACCAGGTGCTCCACGCCGTCGATGTCCAGCCGGAAGTCCTCCCCGCGCGCGGCCACGATCTGGTCGTTGAGCAGGGTGTAGCGGTCCACCTCGGAGAGGTTGGAGGAGACCAGGTCGTCCCGGTCGAGGGTGGGCAGGATGCCGATCATGACGATGCCCGCGTCCACCTCACCGGCCTTCCGGTCGGCGTACGCCAGCGAGGTGCGCAGTTCCTCGGCGAGCCGGTCGAAGACCCTGCCACCCAATCGGTGGGGGGCGATGTTGACCTCGAGGTTGAACATGGCGAGCTCTGTTTGGAAATCGCGGCTCGCGATCCGCTCCAGCACCTGCCCGTTCAACATTTTCGGCATGCCGTCGGAGCCGGCGAGATTCAATTCGATCTCCACGCCCATGAGGTTCTTGGGCCGATCGAATCGCTTCTCGACCAGCAACCGCTCCAGTCCCGTCAGGCACTTCTGGAGCTTTTCGCGGTAGCGCTGGCGATCGGACAGGTCGAACTGCCCTGCCACGACCTTCTCCCCCATCGAAGTGTCCCTCCTCGGACGGGCGGGCCGACGATCCGGCCGCCGGGCTCTCCCGGGTCAGGTGGGATGATGCCCAGCCGAAGCGATCGATAACGTCCCGCGCGGACCCGGCGCCCGCTACTCTGTCGGAATGTTCCCCGCGGCACATTCACGGGGCATGCCGCAGCGTGCATCTTCGAGTGCCCCGTACGTCTCGTGAAAAACGCCGACGACATTCGGCCGACCGTTACCGGCGCGTATGGCGAGGTCAGCGGCGAGGAGTGGTCCGGGAATCGGGATGAGCCCCGCAAATCGGCGGCTTAATAGGCCCTTGCGCGACTTACCGGCATCCAATAGATGAAACTCCTACCGAACACGGGTCGTATAAACTTCGTCCACAAGGCAGAAGGTTGGCGCCCCCGGTCCCTGGTTCCCGCCGTGTTCGTGCCGTTACGGTGACGGACGGCAGTCCGGGCCCATCCGGCGTTCGCATACCCGGGCCCCACCTCTTTGGCCTTCCCTGAGCTGACAGCGTCGTCCGCCCCACCCCTTCTCGCGCCGCCGCGCCTGTCGAACGAGAGGCGACCCACATGCCGCTGCACGTGCCCCCTGCCCCCGCGCCCGCCCTGCGCTCCGTCCTCACCGCCCTCGGTTCGCCCACCGCGCTCCGAGAGGCGCGCACTCCCTCCCTGCGTGCCGCGCAGGGCCCGACGACACCCGAACTCCCGCTTCCCGTCCACGTGTTGGACCGGATCACCGCGCAGGGCCTGTCCGCGACCCGGCTGGCCGGCTGGCGTTTCCTCATCCGCTGCGGCGACCGGGCGGTGGCCGCGGCCGAGACCATGCTCACCCCCGACGGCTGGGCCTTCTCGCACTTCTTCGAGGGCCCGTACGTCCCCTCCACCGAGCGCGCCCTGCAGCAGGCCGAGGCGCTGCAACAGCCCTACCAGGCGCGCCTGCTGTCCGTGCCCGGCCTGTACATGCTCACCCTGTGGCTGCACGGGGAGTACACCGCCGACGGCGCCGAGGGGCATCCGGCCGCCACCGATCTGCTCGTCCCGCTGGCTCCGGCCCCGCCCGGCATACCGGCGCACCGTCCCTTCCGGGTCGCCGAGTTGCTTCCGGTGCTGACTCATCGGGCGACTCCCCTTCCGCTGCTCGGCCCGCCGGTGCTCGGCTCACCCGCCTGACGGCACACGCGTACCCCGCTCCCCGGAAGGGAAGCGGGGTACGACCGTGCGGAGGGGCCTGCGCCTGCATGGACTAGTCCCATCCGGCCAGGGCAAACCATCCAAAGGGACAGTGCAGTTGGACTGAACCGTCCGCGCGGGTGACGCGTCATGAACCTGTGAGAAGCGGTGCCGCGAAATCCCTGCGGAATGACGCCCGGAGGGCAACACTGGGTTCCGACCGACTCATCATCACGGGGGACGGACATGATCACGACCGAGCGAGAGATCCCGCCCATGTGCCAGCACCAGCCACCGTGCCCGCCAGCCGAGTCCGCCGACCGGGAGTCCGCCCGACTCGTGGCGCACCACCCGGAACAGGGATGGAGTCTGCTGTGCAACGGCGTCCTGCTCTTCGAGGACACCGGTGAGCTGCTGCCCGACGGGCGCATCATCGCTCCGCACCGCCCGCTCGGTGCGGAGCGTGTGATGACGGCCGCCTGAGCGGAGCAGGACCGGACGAAGGGGCCGGCCACACCCACCCGGTGTGCACCGGCCCTGACGCATGTCCAGGGGGTATCACGCCCGGTAGCCGGCCGGCGGCGCAGCGCCTCACCGGCCCTGGGCACCGGGCTCTCAGCCCTTGGTGGCGCCGGCGGTGAGGCCGCCGACGAGCTGGCGCTCGGCGACCGCGTAGAAGGCCAGGGCGGGGACCATGGCGAGGACGAGGTAGGCGAAGACGCGTGCGGTGTCGGAGGAGTACTGGCCCTGGAACTGCTGCACGCCGATCGGGATCGTCCACCAGGTGGAGTCGGTGAAGACCAGCAGCGGCAGGAAGAAGTTGTTCCAGCTGGTGACGACGGCGAGCACGGAGACCGTGCCGAGCGCGGGCCGGGCCATCGGCAGCAGCACCCGCCAGAAGAAGCCGAGCGGCCCGCAGCCGTCGAGCGTGGCCGCCTCCTCCAGCTCGCCGGGGATCTGCCGGAAGAAGCCGCGCAGGACGATGATCGTCATCGGCAGTCCGAACGCGGCCTGCGGCAGGATCACCCCCAGCGGGTTGTCGAGCAGGCCCATCGAGCGCAGCAGCAGGAACAGCGGCAGGGCCGCCACCGCGAAGGGGAACATCAACCCCATCGTGAACAGCGTGAACAGCACCTCACGCCCCCGGAAGGCGAACCGGGCGAAGGAGAACGCGGCGAGCGCGGAGACCGCGACGACGATCACCGTCGTACCGACCGCGATCAGCGTGCTGTTGCCGACCAGCCGCCAGAAGGAGCCCGACGCCAGGATGTCTCGGTAGTTGGAGAACACCCAGGGGTGGGGCAGCCCGACCGGGTTGCGGGAGAGCTGGTCCGTGGACTTGAACCCGGAGAGCAGCGCGTACAGCAGCGGTACGGCCATCACCGCGCCGACCGCCACCAGGACGACGTGCAGGGGAAGCGTACGGCCCCCGCGGCGGACACTCATGCTCCGGCTCCCCTCATGGTCGTGGTGGCCCCTTCGAGGTCGCGGCGCAGGACGAACCGCTGGTAGGCGAGGGCGAAGACGAGGCTGATGGCGAACATGACCACACTGATCGCGCTGGCGTAGCCCACCTGGTAGCGCTTGAAGCCGTACAGGAACATGGTCACGGCCATCGTCTCCGAGTGGTGGTCGGGGCCGCCGGCGGTGACCACCCACACCAGGTCGAACAGCTGGATCGAGCCGATGACGGAGAGGAAGACGCTGATGCGCAGGGTGGGCGCGAGCAGCGGCAGTGTGACGTGCCGGAACCGCTGCCAGGGGTTCGCCCCGTCGACGATCGCGGCCTCGGTCAACTCGGCCGGTATCGACTGGAGTCCGGCCAGACAGAGCATCATGTGGAAGCCGAAGTACTTCCATGTCATGACCAGGAAGAGCGTGGCCATCACGGTGGAGGTGCCGGAGAACCACTCGCCGCCGAGGCCGCCCAGACCCACGGCGCCGAGGACGTGGTCGGCGAGGCCGTCGTCCGGGGCGAAGACCATGCCGAACAGCACGCCGGTGATGGCCTCCGACAGCACGTACGGCGCGAAGAACAGCATCCGGTACACCGCCCGTCCCCGCACCTTCTGGTCGAGCAGCACGGCCATGGCGAGCGCGAACGGCAGCTGCAGCGCCAGCGACAGCACGACCAGCAGCAGACAGCGCCACAGGTCGCCGAGGAACACCGGATCCTGCAGGAGGCGGCTGAAGTTGTCGGTGCCGGTGTAGTCGGACGGCATCCCGAAACCGCCCCAGCGGAAGAAGGACGCGTAGAGCGCGAAAAGGATCGGCAGCAGGACCAGCACGCCGAAGAGGACCAGGGCGGGCAGCTGGAAGCCTACGGCGGTGAGCCAGTGCAGGGCGCGCCGGCGCGAGCGCTGCCGGCCCGCGCCGGCCACCGGGGCCGGCAGCTCGGCGCCGGGTCCGCTCCGCTTGCGCCGTCCGCCCTGCTTGTCCGGGAGGAAGGTGGAGGTCATCGCGGGCCTACTGCTCTTCCTTCGCGGTCTTGGTGATCGCGTCCGTGACCGCCTGCGGGGACTTGGAGCCGGCGATCAGTCCGGCCACGCTGTCGTTGACCTGCTGGCCGAGGGCGGGGGCGTAGGCCTGGTCGAGGTAGAGCTGGAAGCCGGTGGCCCCCTTCAACTGGGCCTCGACGGCCTTGGTGTTCGCGTCGCCGAGGGCGCTCTCGGCGGCCGGTACGACCGGCAGGACGCCGGTCTTCTTCACCAGGTCACGGTCGGTGGTCTCGGAGGCGAAGAACTTCAGGAAGTCGACGGCCGCCTGCGGCGCACCCCTGCGCAGGGCGTGTCCGCCGCCTCCACCGAACACCTCGGTGAGCTTGCCGGCTCCGCCCTCGACCTCGGGGAACGGGAAGAAGCCGAGGTCCGCGCCGAGCCCCTTGCCCGCGTCCGCCTCCACGACGGGCGCCCACTGGCCCATCAGTTCCATCGCCGCCTTGCCGTTGCCGACGCTCGCGGCCTGCCCGGTCGGGGAGGAGTAGGCGGCGCCGAGGAAACCCTTCTGGAAGGGCCGCAGGTCGACCAGGTCCTTGAGGTGCTGTCCTGCCTGGACGAAGCCGGCGCCGGTGAAGTCCTTCTCCTCGTCGGCCTTCCGCAGGGCGTCGACGCCGGCGGTGCGCATGGCGAGGTACGCCCAGTAGTACATGCCGGTCCAGCTCTCCTTGCCGGCCAGGGCGAGCGGGGTGACCCCGGCCGACTTGAGCTTCCCGACGGCGTCCAGGAAGCCGCTCCAGGTGGTCGGGGGCGCGCTGATCCCGGCCTTCTCGAAGAGCGCCTTGTTGTACCAGAAGCCGACCATGCCGATGTCGAACGGGATGCCGTACAGCTTGTCGTCGAGGAGGTACGGCTGCTTGGCCACCGACAGCAGTCCGCCCGCCCAGGGCTCGGTCCGGCCGGTGAGGTCCTCGACCAGCCCGGCGTCGACCTGTTGCCGCAGGACGCCGCCGCCCCAGGTGTGGAAGATGTCCGGCAGCTTCCCGGAGGCGGTCAGCGCGGTCATCTTCGACTTGTAGGCGTCGTTCTCCAACTGGACGATCTTCAGCTTGACCTTGGGGTTCTGCGCCTCGAACTTCTTGGCGAGAGCCGCCCACACGGTCTTGGTCGGCTCCGTGGTCGAGATGTTCCACCACTCGATCGTGGTCGTCCCCGAGGACGACCCTCCGTCCGAGTCGCCGCCGCAGCCGCTGAGTGCGGTCACCCCGAGCCCGGCGGCCACCGAGGCCGCCAGGAAGCCGCGGCGGGACAGTGCAGGGTCGCCCATCGTGCGCTCCTTCGAAAGATTTCGGATTTGCTTCGGCGAGAGGGTTCCGAAACATTCGAAGAAATTCCCGAACGTTCCGAACGGCGACTCTAGAAAGGCGCGTTGGGAGCGTCAAGGTGTCGTGCAGGAGGTAGCGGGCGTGTAGTCGAACCAGTCGATGGCCGCGCGGCCCTCGGTGACGTACATCCCGATGACACGGCCGGTGAATCCGGTGGCCACCTGGGTGGCGAGATGGCGGCCGTCCAGTTCGGCCGGCCGGACGGACCCCTCGGAAGTTTCGACGGGGGAAGGCGACGGTGTCGGGCCCGCTCGCGGGACGGGGGTGCCGGATCGCGCGGAACTCGACGGCCAGGGTCAACGGCTCCTCGGGCACGAGGTGTTCGGCGAGGCGCTGCCGCAGCGGGGCGATCCGTGCGATCACGGCCGCGGTTCCGCCGCTCACCTCCAGGTCGTAGTGGTGCTCCTCGTCGAGGCGGACGGAGAGTCCGGCCCGGCCCGCCCCGGGCTCCAGCAGGGCGGCGGCCCGGCAGTCGGGGTGCTGCCGGCCGCGGCCGGCGAAGGCGTGGCCGGGCCGGGCCGGGCTGTCGCCGGCGGCGGTCAACGTGAGCCGTCCGGGCCGCTGCGCGAGGGACCAGCAGCCCGCGGGCCTGCGGCGCGGGGAGATCCAGTGCGGCGCGAGGACCGGATCGGTGAAGTCCTCCCGTACCGGCGGCCGTTCGAGGGGCGCCCAGACACTCGGCGCGGGGTGGCGCTCGCGCACCGGTCCGGCTCGGGGCCAGCCGTCGGCCCAGTCGACCGGGACCAGGAAGGCCTCCCGGCCGAGGACGTGGAGCTCCGGGAAGCGGCCGGCGGGTGCCGGGCAGCACCATCCACCAGCTGCCGTCGGCCGCCTGGACCAGATCGGCGTGGCCGGTGCACCGGATCGGTGATCCGGTGCCGCGGTGCGACAGCAGCAGGTTGCCGGGGGCCGGCACCCGGGGGCCGCGCGGCGAGCGGGCACGGGCGACCGACACACGGTGGCCGAGCGCGGTCCCGCCCTCGACGAGCAGCAGGTACCACCAGTCGGCGATCCGGTACAGATGCGGGGCCTCCTGGCCCCTCAGACCGGTGCCGGACCACAGCGGCAGCGGGCCCTCCAGCACCGCCCCGGTGCGCGGGTCGATCCGGGCGACGCCGACCTTGGCCATGGTGCACCAGCAGGAGCCGTCCTCGTCCCAGGCCAGGTCGGGGTCGATGCCCGGCAGGTCGATCCACACCGGGTCCGACCAGGGGCCCTCGGGCCGTTCGGCGGTGACGAGGAAGGTGCCGCCGGCGCCGACGCCGGAGGTGACGACGCGGAAGAGGCCGTCGTGACGGCGGATCGTCGGCGCGTAGATGCCGCCCGAGGCCCGGCAAGGCGTCGGACAGCGTCAACTGCGGCTGTGGAACAGCGGGACGCCGGGGAAGTACTCGAAGCTGGCGCACACCAGGTAGGAGTCGTCCCCCGCCCGGCACACGCTCGGGTCGGGGTGGAAGCCGGGGATGACCGGGTTGTCGTACCTTCGCATGACCGCCCCCACAAGGTCGCCGAAACTTTCGGACCAGGTAGCGAATCTTATTGGCATCCGCCTTCGGCCCGGCAGGTCCCGGACCCTCGCCGTCATCTCCCGCGACCGCGGATTTCCTGAGAACGAGGCCCGCCGGCTGGTCGAATCTCCCGCGCGGGAGTGGGATGGGAGAGCAAGCCCCGTGAGCGGGCCGCCGTGCGCATGGCCCGCGGGCAGCCGTGAGGGACGGTGGCGCCATGTCCGGTTACGACGCCTCGGCGACCGCCCGGGTGGTGGTCGGTGTGAACGGCTCCCTGGGCAGCGTCACGGCTCTGCGCCGGGCCACCGCGCTGGCCCGGCACCTGAGGGCCGAGCTGTGGCCGGTGCTGGCCTGGGAACCACCGGGCGGAGATCCCGCCGCGCGGCGCTCCCCCGCCGCCGGTCTGCCGGTCGACGAGTGGCAACGGCTCGCCCGGCAGCGGCTGGCGTCCGTGCTGGAGGAGATCTTCGACACGGAGGGCCCCGGAGTGCCGATGCACCCGGTGATCGTCCGGGGCGCCCCCGGTCCGGCACTGGTGGCGACCGCGGACCGGGAGGACGACGTCCTGGTCGTGGGCGCGGGACGGCGCGGCCTGCAGCGCGCCTTCTCCGGCCGGGTCTCCCGGCACTGCCTGGCCCACGCCGTCTGCCCGGTCCTGGCGGTTCCGCCGTCCCCGCTGGAGTCCGAGTTGCTCACCGTCCACCGGCGCAACACCTGGCACCGGCGGATGGACACCCGCGGACTGTGAGCGGTCCCGCCGTCCGGCACCGCCCACCGCTGCCTTCGCGTCAAGAACGGCCCCCGACCCGTCAGGGCGCCGTCAAGGTCCCGTCCGTCCGGCGTCCGCCGGGGCGGTGGCTGCCCACCGTCTGAGGCATGGAGTACCGCGACGACACACACCACCGGCTGCGGGGCGCCCGCCCGTCCGGCGCGGAAGCCGTGGTGCACGACCGCGCCTGGGCCCATGACGTCCGCACCTCGGTGTGCTGCGCCGGTGCGCTGCTCGGGCTGCTGCTGCTCATCGACGGGGCGGCCGGTTCCCTCTCTCCGGAGCGCGGTGCCCTGTGGCTCCTGCTGGCCGCGCTGCTGTTCGTCGTGCTGTTCCCGGTCCGCGTGTCGGCGGGCACGGGCTGGCCGGCCACCCGTCGCCTGTGGGCCACCCGTCGGGTCCGCACCGATCTGCTGGTCGCGGTGGGCCCACCGGCCGGTGTGGCGCAGCGCCTGGTCCTGCGCGACGCCCTGGGCGACCGCGTGGAGATCGACCCCGCCGTGCTGACCCGCAACCCCGGCCTCTGGTACCGGCTGGCCGAGGGCGCCCGGGCGGCCGAGACGGCCGGCACCCTTCGGTGCGGCACGACGGCCCTGCACGACCTGTCCGCCCGCCTCGGCCGTGAGACGGCACTGGGGGTGTTCCGCGCGTCCGGCCTGGACTGAGGCCGGCCCGGTCGAGCGCCCCGACGAGACACTCCTGACAGCAGCGGGCCCGCCCCGGCACACGCACGGCTCCGCCGGGGCCCCGTGGGACATGACGCTCGGTGGCCGACTCCTCGGGCCGCCGCTCACCGGGCCGCCCGGTCGCCCCGCTCCTCGCAACCGCCCGCCTGCCTCCCCTTCTTGATGCGACGCGTCGCTCCGCGGGTCATTCTTAACGCAAGATTGACGCCCCCCGAGCCCAGATCCGTAGGCCCGAGCGTCACGCTCTGCTTACGCTGGTGCCGCCGTCCGCGTGATGGCCGGAAAGA
Source organism: Streptomyces sp. NPDC052301 (assembly GCF_044593395.1). NCBI lineage: Bacteria > Bacillati > Actinomycetota > Actinomycetes > Kitasatosporales > Streptomycetaceae > Streptomyces > Streptomyces sp. NPDC052301. The sequence continues at coordinate 814,470 of NZ_JBIUBE010000002.1, forward strand.
GCTGAGCCCCACATCAGGAGCACGCCGATGGCCACGACCGAACACCCTCCCAGTACCGGCCGCCTGCGCGCCTGGATGCTGGAGGGTCTGTCCGACATGGGCAAGCACGGTGGCCACACGGGCCCCCACGCCCAGCCGGAGCCCGCACACAAGGGCCAGCGCTGGTGGCGGGTGATGTGCCTGACGGGTGTCGACTACTTCTCCACCCTCGGCTACCAGCCGGGCATCGCGGCGCTGGCGGCCGGGCTGCTGGGGCCGATCGCGACCATCGTCCTCGTCATCGTCACCCTGGCCGGCGCCCTGCCGGTCTACCGCCGGGTCGCCGAGGAGAGCCCGCACGGCGAGGGATCCATCGCCATGCTGGAGCGGCTGCTGTCCTTCTGGCAGGGCAAGCTGTTCGTGCTCACCCTGCTCGGCTTCGCCGCCACCGACTTCCTGATCACCATCACCCTCTCCGCCGCCGACGCCTCCACCCACCTGGTGGAGAACCCGCATCTGACGAGCGTCCTGCACGGCCACCAGATGGTGATCACGCTGTTCCTGGTGGCGCTGCTCGGCGCGGTGTTCCTCAAGGGCTTCCTGGAGGCGATCGGTGTCGCGACCGCGCTGGTCGGCATCTATCTCGCGCTGAACGTCGTCGTCGTGGTCGTCGGCCTGTATCACGTGATGACCGCCGGACATGTGATCACCGACTGGTCCAGTGCGCTGACCGCGCAGCACGGGAACGTCTTCGTCATGATCGGCCTGGCGTTGCTGGTCTTCCCCAAACTCGCCCTCGGCCTGTCCGGCTTCGAGACCGGCGTGGCCGTCATGCCCCACGTCGAAGGCGACCCCGGTGACACCGAGGAGAAGCCGACCGGCCGGATCCGGGACACCAAGAAGCTGCTCACCACGGCCGCCCTCATCATGAGCGCCTTCCTGATCACCTCCAGCTTCATCACCACGCTGCTCATCCCGGAGAACGAGTTCAAGCCAGGCGGCCAGGCCAACGGACGCGCCCTCGCCTACCTCGCCCACGAGTACCTCGGCGGCGCCTTCGGCACGATCTACGACATCTCGACCATCGCCATCCTGTGGTTCGCCGGCGCCTCCGCCATGGCCGGCCTGCTGAACCTGATGCCGCGCTACCTGCCCCGCTACGGCATGGCCCCGCACTGGGCCCGCGCCGTGCGCCCGATGGTCATCGTCTTCACGCTCATCGCCTTCCTGGTCACCTGGATCTTCGACGCCAACGTCGACAAGCAGGGCGGCGCCTACGCCACCGGTGTGCTGGTGCTCATCAGTTCCGCGGCGATCGCGGTGACCATCGCCGCGCGCAAGGCCGGGCAGCGCAAGTGGGCCATCGGCTTCGGCGTGATCTCCGCGGTGTTCCTCTACACCACCGTCGTCAACGTCATCGAACGGCCCGACGGCGTGAAGATCGGCGCCTGCTTCATCGCGGGCATCATCCTGGTCTCGCTGCTGTCCCGCCTCGCCCGTGCCTTCGAGCTGCGCGTGACCAGCGTGACGCTGGACTCCATGGCGGAACGGTTCATCCGGGACATGGCCAGCCGCAAGATGCGGATCATCGCCAACGAGCCCGGTCACCGTGACAAGGCCGAGTACCGCGACAAGATCGAGCAGATCCGCGCCGACAACGAGATGCCCGAGCAGGAGGACTTCGTCTTCGTCGAGGTCACCGTCACCGACCCCTCCGAGTTCGAGGCGAGCCTGACCGTGCGTGGCGAGGTGCTGCACAACCGCTACCGCGTGCTCACCCTGGAGTCCGCCTCCATCCCGAACGCCCTGGCCGCGCTCCTCCTGCACGTCCGTGACACCACCGGCTGCACCCCGCACATCTACTTCGAGTGGACCGAGGGCAACCCGTTCGCCAACTTCCTGCGCTTCTTCCTCTTCGGCCAGGGCGAGGTCGCCCCGGTCACCCGTGAGGTCCTGCGCGAGGCGGAACCGGACCGCAGGCGCCGGCCGAAGGTCCACACCGGCTGACACGGACCGGCCCCGCGTCCGCGGTGACCGCCTGCTGGCCCTATCGTGACCGGCATGCAGTCCTACACGATCGGCCAGGCGGCGCGGCTGCTCGGCGTGAGCCCGGACACCGCCCGGCGCTGGGCCGACGCCGGCCGGGTGGCCACCCATCGCGACGAGGCCGGGCGGCGGCTCATCGACGGCCGCGCCCTCGCCGCGTTCTCGGTCGAACTCGCCAAGGGCGGCGGCGCGGAGGAGGACGCCTCCTCCTACACCTCCGTCCGCAACGCCTTCCCCGGCATCGTCACGGCGATCAAGCTCGGCGACGTCGCCGCGCAGGTGGAGATCCAGGCGGGCCCGCACCGGCTGGTGTCCCTGCTCACCCGGGAAGCCGTAGAGGAACTGGGCCTGGAGGTCGGCATGGAGGCCACCGCGCGCGTGAAGTCCACCAACGTGCACATCGACCGCGTCTGACCGGATCGGCCGCGGCGGTTCAGGAAGCCGCCGCCGGCGCGCGACGGGGTGCGGCCGGCGCCGCGGCGCGCGGGGTGCCGTCCGGGTGCCGGTCGGCCGGACCGAAGCGGTACTCCCCGTCCACCCGGATCGCGCTGATGCCGCTGATGTGCCGGGCGCCGCACCGGTCCTGGGGGAGCACCAGCTGAGGGCCCGCCGTGTCCAGCGGGGTGCCGTCGATGCTCACGCCGAGCAGCACGGGCGCGTCGGCGAAGTCCGGGTCGATCTCGGCCCAGGACAGCAGCGTGTGGTGGCCGTCGGTGCCGGTGACCGCGATGAGGAAGCGCAGCCGGTCCTTGCGCCGGGACGGGTCGAAGCCGGGACCGGCGTCGGCGAGGACGTCGTACAGACGCGGGCCGGCGAACCGGTGGTGCTGGACGCCGCTGGTCGCGCACTCGAAGCTGGCGTCCACCCGGTGCTGCGGCCAGCGGAGCAGATCGGGCACCGTCAGCCTGCCGGGTCGTACCAGATCGCCGGTCAGGACGATTTCCGCGAGTGTCACCGTCGACCACCTCCCGCTGCACCGTACCCGCCGGGGACTCCCGTGCAAACGCACATGCAAGCTACAAGTCACAAGTTCGCAGCTCATGCGATGCGACAGGAGACTTACACCTGGCAGATGCGGCAGTATCATCGCCGCACGGCCGGTCCCCCGGCCGCGACAGGGCGCGACTGTTGGTACACAGAACCCGAGGAGTAGATCCGTGATGACCCGTTCCGTGCGCCGGACCCGGCGGATGCTGCAGCTGGCCGGTGCGGGAGCCGCAGCCCTGATGGCACTCAGCGCCTGCTCCTCCTCCGACGGCGACTCGTCGCCCAAGTCCGACAGGTCCACCTCCGCCTCCCCGAAGCTGTCCGGCACGGTCACCGTGTTCGCCGCCGCTTCCCTGAAGGAGAGCTTCACGACCTTGGGCAAGGAGTTCGAGCAGCAGCACCCGGGCACGAAGGTCACGTTCAACTTCGGCGGCAGCGACACCCTCGCCGCGAGCATCACCGGCGGAGCCCCGGCGGACGTCTTCGCCGCCGCCAGCCCCAAGACCATGGCGATCGTGACGGACAAGAAGGACGCCGTCGGCACCCCGGCCACCTTCGTGCGCAACCAGCTGGAGATCGCCACCCTGCCGGGCAACCCCGACAAGGTGTCCTCCCTGAAGGACCTGACCAAGTCCGGCCTGAAGGTCGTGTTGTGCGACAGGACCGTGCCGTGCGGCGCCGCCGCGCAGAAGGCCCTGGACGCCGGCAAGCTCAAGCTCACCCCGGCCTCCTACGAACAGGACGTCAAGAGCGCCCTGAACAAGGTGGAGCTGAAGGAGGCGGACGCCGCGGTCGTCTACAAGACCGACGTGAAGTCCGCGGGCGGCAAGGTGGAGGGCGTGGAGTTCCCCGAGTCCGCCCAGGCGATCAACGACTACCCGATCGTCCTGCTGAAGAACGCGCCGAACGCCGAGGCCGCCAAGGCGTTCATCGCCCTCGTGCAGTCCGCCGAGGGCCAGAAGGTGCTGAGCCGGGCCGGCTTCCTCAAGCCGTGACCCCGCTCGACGAGCCCGGCGCCGCGGCCGGCCCCCGCACGGGCCGGCCGCGGCGCCGCCGCGCCGGCGCGGGAGGTCGGCGCGGTGTGCCGTTGCCGCTGCTGCTGCCGGGTGTGCTGGCCCTCGCGTTCCTGCTGCTGCCGCTTCTCGCGCTGCTGGTGCGTGCCCCCTGGCGCAGTCTGCCCGACCAGCTGACCAGCACCGAGGTGTGGCAGGCGCTCCAGCTGTCCCTGGTCAGCGCCACCACGGCGACGGCCGTGAGCCTGGTCCTCGGTGTGCCGCTGGCCTGGCTGCTGGCCCGCACCGAGTTTCCCGGCCGGGGCCTCGTCCGGGCCCTGGTGACCCTGCCCCTCGTGCTCCCGCCGGTGGTCGGGGGTGTGGCGCTGCTGCTCGCCCTGGGCCGCAACGGGATCATCGGCAAGTCGCTCGACGCCTGGTTCGGGATCACCCTGCCGTTCACCACCACCGGGGTCGTCGTCGCGGAGGCGTTCGTCGCGATGCCGTTCCTGGTCATCAGTGTCGAGGGCACCCTGCGCGCCGCCGACCCGCGCTACGAGGAGGCGGCGGCCACGCTCGGCGCGTCCCGGTTCACCGCATTCCGCCGGGTCACGCTCCCGCTCATCGCCCCCGGCATCGCGGCCGGCGCGGTGCTCGCCTGGGCGCGCGCGCTCGGCGAGTTCGGGGCCACGATCACGTTCGCCGGCAACTTCCCCGGACGTACCCAGACCATGCCCCTCGCGGTCTACCTCGCCCTGCAGAACGACCCGGAGGCCGCCATCGCCCTCAGCCTGGTGTTGCTCGCCGTGTCGATCGCGGTCCTGGCCGGACTGCGGGACCGCTGGCTGACAGGAGCGTGACCGTGCCCGGAGGATGGGGAAAGACCCCTGCGCCTGTGCCGACGGACGGACCCATGACCGACATCGATGCCCCCAGGGCCGGCCTCGAGGTGTCCGGCGAGCAGGGCCTGGACGCCCATCTCGTCGTCGACCGGGGCTCCTTCCGGCTGGACGTGACGTTGACCGCGGCCCCCGGCGACGTCGTCGCCCTCCTCGGTCCCAACGGTGCCGGCAAGACCACCGCGCTGCGCGCCCTCGCCGGTCTCGCCCCGCTCACCGACGGCCACCTGCGGCTCGACGGCACCGCGCTGGAGCGCACTCCCCCGGAGTCCCGCCCGGTCGGCGTGGTCTTCCAGGACTACCTGCTCTTCCCGCACCTGACCGCGCTGGACAACGTGGCCTTCGGGCCGCGCTGCCGGGGCACGTCCAAGGCCGAGGCCCGCGCCCGGGCCGCCGTCTGGCTGGACCGGATGGGCCTCGCCGACCACGCGGGCGCCAAACCCCGCCGCCTCTCCGGCGGCCAGGCCCAGCGGGTGGCACTCGCCCGCGCCCTGGCCATCCGGCCCCGGCTGCTGCTCCTGGACGAGCCGCTGGCGGCCCTGGACGCCCGCACCCGGATGGAGGTCAGGTCCCAGCTCCGCCGTCATCTGGCCGAGTTCGAGGCGGTCGCCGTCCTCGTCACGCACGACCCGTTGGACGCGATGGTGCTCGCGGACCGGCTGGTGGTCGTCGAGCACGGCCAGGTCGTCCAGGAGGGCACGCCCGCCGACATCGCCCGGCACCCGCGCACCGACTACATCGCCCAGCTCGTCGGCCTCAACCTCTACCGGGGAGAGGCGGACGGGCACACGGTACGAATCGACGCCGGCCCTTCGATCACCACCACGGAAGTGCTGGCCGGCCCGGTCTTCGTGGCGTTCCCGCCGGCCGCCGTCACCCTCTTCCGGGAACGTCCCGGCGGCGCCAGCGCCCGGAACCTGTGGCGCTGCGAGGTGGCGGGCCTGGAGACCCACGGTGACCAGATCCGCGCCGACCTCACCGGCGCACTCCCGCTCGCCGCCGACCTCACCACCGTCGCCGCCGCCGAACTCGACCTGCATCCCGGTGCATCGGTCTGGGCGACAGTCAAAGCGACGCAGACCCACGCATACCCAGCCTGACGGCTCCCCCGCACTACCGTCGGGCCATGACCCTGAGCATCCGCAACCAGCTCCCCGGCACCGTCACCGCGGTCCATCCCGGCGAGGCCATGGCCACCGTCAAGGTCCGTCTGGACGGCGGCCAGGACCTCACCGCAGCCATCACCAAGGAGTCCGCCGAGGACCTCGCTCTCGCCCCCGGCTCCCCCGTCCGCGCCCTGGTGAAGTCGACCGAGGTGTCCCTCGCCACCGGCCGTGTCGAGGGTCTGTCCATCCGCAACCAGCTCCCCGGCGCGGTCGTCGGCCTCACCACCGGAGCCGCCATGGCCTCCGTGAGGATCTCCGTCCCCGGGGGCGAACTGACCGCGGCGATCACCAAGGACGCGGCCACCGAGCTCGGCCTCTTCGTGGGCTCCGACGTGATCGCCCTCATCAAGGCGACCGAGGTGTCCCTGGCGACGGACTGAAGACGCGGCGGGGCCCCGCCCGGAGACCGGACGGGGCCCTTGACGCCACTCGCTCGCTCAGTCCTCGTAGGCGTCCAGCGGCGGGCAGGAGCAGACCAGGTTGCGGTCGCCGAACGCCTGGTCGATGCGGCGGACCGGCGGCCAGTACTTGTCGGCGGCCGAGACACCGGCCGGGAAGACGGCCTCCTCGCGGCTGTAGGCGTGCGTCCACTCACCGCCGAGCGCGGCGGCGGTGTGCGGGGCGTTGCCCAACGGGTTGTCCTCCGCCGGCCACTCGCCCGAGCCGACCTTCTCGATCTCCGCGCGGATGGCGATCATCGCGTCGCAGAACCGGTCCAGCTCGGTGAGGTCCTCCGACTCGGTCGGCTCGATCATCAGCGTGCCGGCCACCGGGAAGGACATGGTCGGCGCGTGGAAGCCGTAGTCGATCAGCCGCTTGGCCACGTCGTCCACGCTCACGCCGGTCGACTTGGTCAGCGGACGCAGGTCGATGATGCACTCGTGCGCGACCAGGTTGCCGGGGCCGGTGTAGAGCACCGGGTAGTGCGGCTCCAGGCGCTTGGCGATGTAGTTCGCGGAGAGCACCGCGACCTGCGTGGCGCGCTTGAGGCCCTCGCCGCCCATCAGGCGGACGTACGCCCACGAGATGGGGAGGATGCCCGCGGATCCCCACGGCGCCGCCGAGATCGGGCCGACGCCCGTCTCCGGGCCCGCGGCCGGCTGCAGCGGGTGGTTCGGCAGGTACGGCGCCAGGTGCGAGCGCACCGCGACCGGGCCGACGCCGGGGCCGCCGCCGCCGTGCGGGATGCAGAAGGTCTTGTGCAGGTTCAGGTGCGAGACGTCACCGCCGAAGTGGCCGGGCTTGGCCAGGCCGACCAGGGCGTTGAGGTTGGCGCCGTCGACGTACACCTGGCCGCCGGCCTCGTGCACCCGGGCGCAGATGTCGGCGACGTGCTCCTCGAAGACGCCGTGCGTCGAGGGGTAGGTGATCATCAGTACGGCGAGCTCGTCGCGGTACTGCTCGATCTTCGCCCGCAGGTCCTCGACGTCGATCTCGCCGTCCTCGGCGGTCCTGACGACGACGACCTTCATGCCGGCCATCACGGCGCTGGCGGCGTTGGTGCCGTGCGCGGAGGACGGGATCAGGCAGACGGTGCGCTGCTCGTCACCGTTGGCGCGGTGGTAGCCGCGTACGGCGAGCAGACCGGCCAGCTCGCCCTGGGAACCGGCGTTCGGCTGGAGGGAGACCTTGTCGTAGCCGGTGACCTCGGCGAGACGTTCCTCCAGCTCACGGATGAGCGTGAGGTAGCCCTCGGCCTGCTCGGCCGGGGCGAAGGGGTGCAGCTGGCCGAACTCGGGCCAGGTGACCGGCTCCATCTCGGTGGTCGCGTTGAGCTTCATGGTGCAGGAGCCCAGCGGGATCATGCCGCGGTCGAGCGCGTAGTCGCGGTCGGACAGCTTGCGCAGGTAGCGCAGCATCGCGGTCTCGGAGCGGTGCTGCTCGAAGACCGGGTGGGTGAGGTAGGAGTCGGTGCGCAGCAGCGCCTCGGGCAGGGTGTCCTCGGCGGTCGCGTCCAGCGCCTCGATGTCGCCGGTGACGCCGAAGGCGGAGAAGACGGCGTCCAGCAGGGCGCGGTTGGTGGTCTCGTCGCAGGCGAGGGAGACGTGGTCGGCGTCGACCAGCCGCAGGTTGGCCCCGTTGTCCCGGGCGGCGGCGACGACCTCGGCGGCCTTGCCGGGCACGCGCGCCGTGAGGGTGTCGAAGAAGGCGCCGTGGACGATCTCGACGCCGCCGGCCCTGAGGCCCTCGGCGAGGATCGTCGCGTAACGGTGGGTGCGGCGGGCGATGGTCTTCAGCCCCTCGGCGCCGTGGTAGACCGCGTACATCCCGGCCATGACCGCGAGCAGCACCTGCGCGGTGCAGATGTTGCTCGTGGCCTTCTCGCGGCGGATGTGCTGCTCACGGGTCTGCAGGGCGAGCCGGTAGGCCTTGTTGCCGTCGGCGTCGACGGACACGCCGACGAGACGGCCGGGCAGGCTGCGCGCGAACTTCTCGTGGACGGCCATGTAGCCGGCGTGCGGACCGCCGAAGCCCATCGGCACGCCGAAGCGCTGGGTGGTGCCGACGGCGATGTCCGCGCCCAGTTCGCCCGGCGAGGTCAGCAGGGTCAGCGCCAGCAGGTCGGCGGCGACGGTGACCAGGGCGCCCAGCTCGTGCGCCTGGTCGATGACCGGCTTGATGTCCCGTACGGCACCGGAGGCGCCCGGGTACTGGATCAGCACGCCGTTGATCTCACGCCCGGCGACCTCGGCCGGGATGCCCTCGCCGAGGTCGGCGACGACGACCTCGACACCGGTCGGCTCGGCCCGCGTCTCGATGACCGCGATGGTCTGCGGCAGCGCGTCCGCGTCGACCAGGAACAGGCCCTTCTTGTTCTTGCCCATGCGCCGGGACAGCGCCATCGCCTCGGCCGCGGCCGTGCCCTCGTCGAGCAGGGAGGCTCCCGAGGTGGGCAGGCCGGTGAGCTCGGCGACCATGGTCTGGAAGTTCAGCAGGGCCTCGAGCCGCCCCTGGGAGATCTCCGGCTGGTACGGCGTGTAGGCCGTGTACCAGGCCGGGTTCTCCATGACGTTGCGCAGGATGACCGGCGGCGTGAACGTGCCGTAGTAGCCGAGGCCGATCATGGAGCCGAGGACCTGATTGCGGTCGGCGAGCGAACGCAGCTCGGCCAGTACCTCGGCCTCGGTGCGGGCGCCCGGCAGGTCGAGGGCGTCGGCGTTCTTGATCACATCCGGGACCGCGGCGGCGGTCAGCTCGTCGAGCGAGCCGTAGCCGACGTGCGCGAGCATCTTGGCCCGCGCCTCCTGGTCAGGCCCGATGTGGCGCTGCTCGAAGGGAATGCCCGCTTCGAGCTCCGAGAGCGGCATGCGGTGGGCGGTCATTGCGGAGGCCTCCTGGTCTGACGCGACCTTCGAGGGGCACCACGGCGCGGGTACCCCGACGGCCTCCCCCTCTGTCATCTCAACCTGAGAGCTTCACCGGGCATGCCCCGGCTTTCACCGTCGGTGAGAGCGGAAGCCGTCGACACCCGCCCTGCTTTCCAGAGTGACCTCGTCCGTGCGGTACGTGAGCCTGAGAGATTCCGGGGAGGATTTGCTCCTTCGGCGCCTCCGAGGTGGTCGGAGGACTCTCCCGCACGGGGTCAGCAGCCGCTGTCAGCGTACCAGCGAGGTCAACGCCGGGGCCCTCGAGTGGCCGCCTCCCTGAATGTGCTCTTTTGTAGTGCTTACGGATGAGTTGCGACCACGTGGAGGGAGAGGGACCGTGCAGACCGACATCGATCCGCGCAACCTGATCGGCCGCAAGGCGTTCGACCGCAATGGCACCAAGATCGGCACCATCGACGAGGTGTATCTGGACGACGCGACCGGCGTACCCGAGTGGGCCGCCATACGCACCGGCCTGTTCTCCCGCGACGCCTTCGTCCCCCTGGAGCCGAGCGAGCTGATCGACGGCGCCCTCCGGGTCCCCTTCGAGCGCGCCCTCATCAAGGACGCCCCCGACTTCGGCGTGGGCCGCCACCTCTCCCCCGAGCAGGAACTCCAGCTCTACCACCACTACGGCCTCGACGTGGCAGCACCCCCGTCGGTCCCCGACCACGACTTCGGCAAGCTGGCGGGGTCGGAGGAGACCTGAGCGCAGACATCTTCCGGCGTCCGGGGCGACACCAACGGCAACGGGTCCGCCGGCTCCAGCGCGGGATCCTCGACAGAGAACGTCCGCACCCTCCCCGGAGACGACTGGGGCGTCTCGAACCGCACGGTGACCCGCCCCAGCCCGCTTCCCTGCACCCACCCCGGCCCGTGCTCGGCGTGCCGCACGTCCTGCCCGGCACGCCAGTGCCGTCCGACGGGCTCCGGCTGCTCCGCCACGGCCTCGGCGACCGCGCCCTTCCCCGGCTCCTCCACCGCAGGCACCGGCTCGGCCTGCGCGGCCTGCGCGAACAGGTCCTCCTGCGTGTAGTCGGCGAGCCCGGAGACACCCACCCCGAGGAGCCGTATCCCGCCCGTGGTGTCCACGGAGTCCAGCAGCCGCGCCGCCGCCTCGCGGACGACCGCCGGGTCGTCCGTGGGCCCTCTGAGCGTCTCGGAGCGGGTCAGCGTCGAGAAGTCGTACCGCCTTACCTTCAGCACGATGGTCCGCCCGGACAGCCCGGCCCCGCGCAGCCGCCCCACGCACCGGTCGGCGAGCCGCTGCACCTCCAGACCGATCCGCAGCCTGTCGTGGATGTCCACGTCGTAGGTGTCCTCGACCGACACCGACTTCGCCTCGCGCTCGGCCACCACGGGCCGGTCGTCCCGGGCCAGCGCCATGGCGTACAGCGCCTGGCCGTGCGCCTTGCCGAGCAGCCGGACCAGTTCGTCCTGCCCCGCCTCGGCCAGCTCCTCGACCGTGGTGATCCCGGCTCTGCGCAGATGGTCGCCGGTGGCCGGTCCGACCCCCGGCAGGGTCCGCACCGGCATCGGCGCCAGCAGGGCGCGCTCGGTGCCCGGCTCGATGAGCACCAGACCGTCCGGCTTTGCCTCCTCGGAGGCGATCTTCGCGAGCATCTTGGAGGCAGCGAGGCCCACCGACCCCGTGAGCCCTGTGACCTGTCGGATGTCGGCGCGCAGCTTCACGCCGGTCAGCCGCGCCGACTCCTCGTCCCAGGCCGCTCCGCCGGCCTCCAGATCGACGAACGCCTCGTCCAGGCTCAGCGGCTCCACCAGCGGCGACAGCTCCCGCAGCAACGCCATCACCTGCTCGCTGATCGACCGGTACAGGGAGAAGCGCGGCACGAGGTACGCGGCGTTCGGCGCGAGCCGGCGTGCCTGTGCCATCGGCATCGCCGAGTGCACCCCGAAGACCCGTGCCTCGTACGACGCGGTGGCCACCACCCCGCGCGGCCCGAGCCCGCCCACGACGACCGCCTTCCCACGCAGGCTCGGCTTGGATGCCTGCTCCACCGAGGCGTAGAAGGCATCCATGTCGAGATGCAGGATCGTGGGCGCGTTTCTCACATCTCCGATGCTGCACCACGGCACTGACAATGCGGTGGCCTCGGCGGGCACCCCGGGAGTACGGCGGTCAGACCGCCTTGTTGCGGCGCCGCGCCAGCTCGTCCGCGGGGTTGTGGCCGACGAGGGTCTCGCCCGTGTCGACGCGCTCGCCGTGCAGCTGCGAGAGCGCGTTCTCCACGTCCCGCCACACCACGCCGACGGCGATCCCGAAGATGCCCTGACCACCCTGGAGCAGGGCGTGCACCTCGTCCGGCGAGGTGCACTCGTAGACGGTGGCGCCGTCGCTCATCAGGGTCATGCGCTCCAGGTCGCAAAAGCCGCGCTCCCTCAGGTGCTGGACCGCGGTCCGGATGTTCTGCAGCGAGACACCGGTGTCCAGGAAGCGCTTGACGATCTTCAGGACGACGACGTCCCGGAAGCTGTACAGACGCTGTGTGCCGGACCCGTAGGCGGGCCGCACACTGGGCTCGACCAGGCCGGTGCGGGCCCAGTAGTCGAGCTGTCGGTAGGTGATGCCGGCTGCCGCGCAGGCCGTGGGCCCGCGATAACCGATCTCCTCGGACACCATGGACGCCGCCCCTCCGCCGTTCGGCACCGCCGTCGGCCGCTGCGGGGCGTGATCGACCGCGCTGCTGTGAACCTGGTACGGACCGCTCTCCCCGAAACCGCTCACGGGAGCACCCCCAGCCGTACCGTCGCCGCTGGTTCTCACGCCGACCTCCGTCCTTGACCTGCCTTCTCGACGGTAGGCAGTCACCAGGGGTGCGTCAACGATCGCCACACTCGGCACGCCGAGTGATAATCACCCTAGGAGTGGTTTCTCGTGTCCCACCGCGGGGAAAGGCTAGCCGAATGCGCTCGGCGAGGGCTGGAGGACGCCCTCACTGGCCGCTGGCACATGCCGCGAAGGTGGCCGCGCGAAAGCCGCCGTACGGAAGCCTGAGCCGACCCTGAGGGCCGGCCACCGCTGCACCGGGCGCCGGCGCTCACCGGCTGCTGGTGCTCACTGGCTGCTGGTGCCGAAGTCCTCGGGCGAGATCTGGTCGAGGAACTCGCGGAACTTCTCGACCTCGTCCTCCTGCTCGTCCGGAATGGCGATGCCCGCGTCGTCCAGCACCGTGTCACTGCCGTAGATCGGCGTGCCGGTGCGCAGGGCCAGCGCTATGGCATCGGAGGGACGGGCACTGACCTCGACGCCGCTGGCGAAGACCAGCTCCGCGTAGAAGACGCCTTCCCGCAGGTCGGTGATGCGGACTTCGGTCAGCTCCTGGCCGACGGCCTCCAGCACGTCCTTGAACAGGTCGTGGGTCAGCGGCCTCGCAGGGGCCATGCCCTGCTGGGCGAAGGCGATCGCCGTCGCCTCCCCCGGCCCGATCCAGATGGGGAGGTAACGGTCGCCCCCCACTTCGCGCAGGAGCACGATCGGTTGGTTGGAGGGCATTTCGACCCGGACACCTACGACATCGAGCTCGTTCACACAGCAACCCTAGGCCGTGCCCGGGACGTTTGGGTAGTCGGGCCGGGAACAGGTGCCCGATCCGGCCGCAAGGGCACCGGCCGTTTCAGGGCAGGCGTACCCCGAGAGCGGTCTTCACCAGGGCCGCGTGCAGCTTGACCGTGAGCGCCGCCAGCTCCTTCGTACGGGCCTCGGCATGGGCCCTGGTCTGCGGATTGCGGTGCCGCTTGAGCGGGGCCACCACCTGCTCCACCAGCCCCGCCTCCCGGTCGGCGGCGGCCTTCATCACCCGAAGGTGGCGCGGCTCGATCCCGAACCGGCCCAGCTCGGCGACGAGCGCGACCACGGTGACGGCCTCGGCGTCATAGGCACCGTCCTCCAAAGGAGCGATGAGCCCGTAGGACTCCCACTCCTTCAGCTCGCCGTCGTCGATGTCCGCGGCGGCCATCAGTTCGGCCCTGCCGACCCTGGCGACCGTGGGACCCGGCGGAGCCTGCGGCCCGTCGTCCCCGGTGCGCTGACGCCCGACGAGGGGCAGCTGGACGGTCTCGCCCCGCTCCATGGCGTCCAGCTGCTCGCGGATCACCTTGAGCGGCAGATAGTGGTCCCGCTGCATTCTCAGGACATGCGCCAGTCGCGCGACATCGTCGGTGCTGAACTTGCGGTAGCCCGAAGGGGTCCGCTGCGGCTCGATGAGCCCTTCCGACTCCAGGAAGCGGATCTTGGAGATGGTGACTTCGGGGAACTCGTCACGCAGCGCGTTCAGCACCGTGCCGATGCTCATCAGCCCACTGTCCCTGGCGGCGGTACCGCTTCCGGCACCGCCGCTCGGTGTTTGAAGCATGGACCTTCCCTGGGGATCCCCCCGGACATCGGTCCGGGGCCGGGTCAGATGCCCTGCCGGCTCGCGTAGAACACCAGCCGGTACTTGCCGATCTGCACCTCGTCACCGTTCGACAGAGCGACCTGGTCGATCCGCTCGCGGTTGACGTACGTGCCGTTCAGACTGCCCACGTCGGCCACGGTGAACGAGCCGTCCGGGGAGCGGCGGAACTCCACGTGCCGACGCGACACCGTGACGTCGTCCAGGAAGATGTCGCTCTGCGGGTGGCGCCCGGCCGTGGTCAGGTCGCTGTCCAGGAGGAAGCGGCTGCCCGAGTTCGGCCCCCGGCGCACCACCAGCAACGCCGAGCCCAGCGGCAGCGCGTCCACCGCGGCCTGCGCCTCGGGAGAGAGCGCCGGCATCGCCGTCTGGCCGGTCACCTCCGCGTCGTAGGCCTCGATGCCGGAGATCGAGATCGTGGACGTCGTCTCCGAGGCACGCTCCGGCGCCACTCCGGGGCGCAGCGGCGCGCCACAGTTGGAGCAGAAGCGGGCGTTCTCCGCGTTGCGGTTACCGCACCTCGTACACACCAGGGCCGACATGGACGGATCCTCCTGCCGCGGCTGCCCCGTCGGGGCATTGGACGCGTACGGGCCGGAGGCAAACCCTCCACCCGTACCTGAGGTTGACGGTTGCCCGAAACCTATGCCGCCGGACTGGGCAGGGTCAACCGACGCCCCGCCCTGACCGCCCGAAATGTCACCGCCCGGACCAGCGACCTGGTCACGGAACAGCGGGCGCTGACCCTCCGCGTCAGGCTGTGCGCGATGACGGGCGGTCGCGTTGTCGCTGTCCCTGCCCTCTCGCGCGCTCTTGCCGAACAACTTCGCAAACAACTTCACGGGCGATTCCCCTTGACCGAAACAGACCCGCCCGTGGGGCAGGACGAACCCTGATTGCCTACACCGGCCGAGCCGGACACTCTCACAACGTCCGTAATCACCAGACAGTTTCCACCACGCACCACCCCTTCGGTGCGCCGACCCCCCGCAACCTCATGCCCCTGCCGGACGTACCCCATGCACCACCGGTTCACTGGGAGGACGACCGAGCGTAGTCAGGCCGCTTCGCCTGTCGCAAGGCGTCCACGACGATCTTGTCCGACCGCTCCACGGTCACGGTCGCCTGCTCCTTCTCCAGGGTCTGCACCACGCCTCCGGGAATGTTCAGCGCCGGCTCGAGGTCCTGCGGCTTGCCGATGACCTTGAAACGATAGGGCGCGTTGATCTTGTTCCCGTCGACGCTCACACTCTTGCCGGAGTCCGTGAAGTAGGTGTTCGCCACCACCCGCACCCCGTTGACCTGGATCGCCTCCGCGCCGGCCGCGCGCAACTCCTGGATCGCGTCGAGCAGCATGTCCGCCTGGACCGTCCCCTTCGTGTCCTCGATCGTCATCGTGATGCCGGGACCCTGAGCCGCCACGGTGCCCGCCAGGATGCCGAGTTGCTTCTCCTTCTCGGCAGTCTGCTTGCGCGCCTCCGCGGCCTGGTCGGAGCTGCTCTGCAGCTCCTGACGCTGCTTTTCGAGTCCCTGCTTCTCGTCCTCAAGACGCTGAGTACGCGAATCCAGTTCATCGAGGATGCGAACAAGATCTTCCTGACGTGCGCCGCGCAACGCGCTGTCGGTGTCGCTGTTCGACGCCACCTGCACGGCCAGCCCGAAACCGAGGCCGAACAACAGTACGGCGACGATGAGTTGGGCTCGGGTGAAACGCGGCGGCCACAGCCCCTTCACCAGCCGCTGCCGACCGGTCAGCGGTGTCTCGGACCGCTCCTCGGACTCCTGCTCGGCCGGCGGGGCGGGGGCGGGGACCTCTTCGGGCAGTTCCTTGCGCAACCTGTTCTCCGGCCGCTCTTCCTGATCGCTCATGAGTGTCACGCCCGGAACACGTGCCGCCGGATCGCCGCGGCGTTGGAGAAGATCCGGATCCCGAGGACCACCACGACACCCGTGGAGAGCTGCGCACCCACGCCCAACTTGTCGCCCAGGAACACGATCAGGGCGGCGACGACCACGTTCGACAGGAACGACACCACGAAGACCTTGTCGTCGAAGATGCCGTCGAGCATGGCCCGCACGCCGCCGAAGACGGCGTCCAGCGCCGCGACGACGGCGATCGGAAGGTAAGGCTCGACGACCGCCGGAACCTCGGGCCGGACCAACAGGCCGGCCACGACTCCTACGACGAGGCCCAGTACGGCGATCACGATGTGCCCTTCTCAGTCTTCTGTGCGGACGGCTGTGCTGTGCGTACGATCACACTGGGTGCGGCGGGCAGCCTGACGTCGCCCTCCGTGGAGATGGTGGCGCGGATACCGTAGTTCTGCTCCAGGGCGTGCAGGTACAGACCGTCGGCGCTGTTCTGGAACCTGGTGCTCAACCGTTCCCCGTCCCCCACCGCCAGCACCGTGTACGGCGGCACCAGCGGCCTGTTGTCGACCAGTATCGCGTCCCCCGCGGCCCTGATCGCGGACAGGGCGGTCAACCGCTGCCCATTGACGGAGACGGCCTCGGCCCCCGACGCCCACAGCCCGTTGACCACGCGCTGCATGTCACGGTCGCGCACCCGGCCGGTGTCGGAGAAGCCCGAGGTCTCCCGCGGGTTCGTACCGTCGCCGCCGGTGCTGGCTGCCTTGGCGTCGTTCACGATCAGCTTGACGCCTGGCCCGTGCACCGCCGTGGCGCCCGCCAGGACGCCCACCAGGTCGGCCTCGGCGCTGCCACCGCTCGACCTCAGCGCCGCCCGCTGACGCGCGCTGACGTCGTCGCGCAGCTCATCGACGGCGCTCTCCAGTTTGTCGGCGTCGGCGGTCTCCTTGTCGATGCGGCCGACGAGCTCCTGGCGCTCCTTGGCCACCACGGGCGCCGCCACCCGTGCCTGTGCCGCGCCGACCGTCACGACCAGCGCGGCGAGGACGAGACCGGCCGCCAGACCCAGCTTGGCCCGGAGGGTCTTCGGCAGGCCACCGCCCTCACCCTGGGCCTTCCTGCGGGCGGCAGCCTCGGCGTATCCGTCGTCGAGGCTGTGGTCCATGACGTTGGTGATCAACGACATGGAGGCATCCGGACGCTGCGGCCGCCGGGGGCTGCTCCGAACGGGGGGTTGCTGCGGCATGCCGCACATCGTCGCATGTCGCGAGCCGTTACTCCGAACGGCCCCACCGGCGTGCCGGACAGGCCCCCTTGGGGACACTTGTCCGGCACGCACGCGTGCAGCGGCTTTTGCCGTCCTGTGGTGTCGGTGTCACCTGCCGGCGCTGTCCACGACGCCCGACCACTCGTCCAGCAGGGCCTGCGCGGACGCGTCGTCGGGGCCCTCGGCCCACAGGTGCGTGACCGCCTCGGCCGGGTCGGGCAGCACCATCACCCAGCGCCCGTCGGGCTCCACGACCCGCACACCGTCGGTCGTGTCGACGGAGCGGTCACCGGCCGCCTCGACGACCCGCCGCATCACCAGGCCCTTGACCGCCCACGGCGTCGCCAGGTCCCGCTTGAGCACGTGCGCCCGCGGGATCCGCGCGTCGATCTGGCTCAGCGTGAGCTGCGTCCGCGCCACCAGCCCGATCAGCCGTACGAAGGCCGCCGTGCCGTCGTAGACACCGCTGAACTCGGGGACGATGAAGCCGCCCTTGCCGTCACCGCCGAAGATGGTGCCCTCCTCCCGGCCCACGCGCGTCAGGTCGTCCGGCGAGGTGGTGGTCCACTCGACCTGAGTGCCGTGGTAGGCGGCCACCTGCTCGGCGATCCGGGTCGTGGTCACCGGCAGCGCCACCCGCCCGCTGCGCCGCTCCGCGGCCACCAGGTCCAGCATCACCAGCAGCGCCCGGTCGTCCTCGATGATCCGGCCCTTCTCGTCCACGAGCGAGAGCCGCTCACCGACGGGGTCGAACCGGACACCGAACGCGGCACCCGAGGACGCCACTATCTCGCCGAGCCGCACCAGCCCCTTGCGCCGCATCTCGGCGGTCTCCGTGGGCCGAGACTCGTCGAGACCGGGATTGATGGTCAGCGAGTCCACCCCGAGCTTGCCGAGCAGGCTGGGCAGGACGAGACCGGCGCTGCCGTTGGAAGCGTCCACGACGACCTTGAGACCGGATTCCGCGATCCCGGTCGTGTCGACGTTCCGCAGCAGCGAACCGGTGTACGAGTCGAAGACGCTCGCCGGGAAGTACAGGTCACCGATCTCCCCCGGGAACGCGCGCCGGTACTCCTGCCGCGCGAACACCCGGTCCAGCTTCCGCTGGCTGCCCTGCGAGAGATCGGCTCCCTGACCGTCGAAGAACATGATGTCGACCGAGTCCGGCACGCCGGGCGAGGTACGGATCATGATGCCGCCGGCACTGCCGCGCGCGGTCTGCTGCCGTGCCACGGGCAGGGGCACGTTCTCCAGGTCGCGAACGTCGATGGCGCTGGCCTGGAGCGCGGAGATGACCGCTCGTTTGAGTGCACGGGCACCTCGGGAGTGGTCGCGGGCCGTGGTGACCGTGGAACCCTTCTTCAGGGTCGTCGCGTAGGCACCGGCGAGCCGCACCGCCAGCTCAGGCGTGATTTCCACGTTCAGGATGCCGGTCACGCCCCGCGCACCGAACAGATGCGCCTGTCCCCGGGACTCCCAGATGACCGACGTGTTGACGAAGGCGCCGGCCTCGATGGTCTTGAACGGGTAGACGCGGACGTTGCCCTGCACGATCGATTCTTCACCGATCAGGCACTCGTCGCCGATGACCGCCCCGTCCTCGATCCGGGCGGCGCGCATGATGTCCGTGTTCTTGCCGACGACACAGCCGCGCAGATTGCTGTGCTGCCCGACGTACACGTTGTCGTGCACGACGGCCTTGTGCAGGAAGGCCCCGCTCTTGACGACGACGTTCGAGCCGACGACCGTGTGCTCGCGGATCTCCGCGCCGGCCTCGACCTTCGCGTAGTCGCCGATGTACAGCGGACCACGCAGTACGGCGTCGGGATGCACCTCGGCACCTTCCGCCACCCACACGCCCGGGGAGATCTCGAAGCCGTCGATGTCGACGTTGACCTTGGCTTCGAGCACGTCCGCCTGGGCCTTCACATAGCTCTCGTGCGTGCCGACGTCCTCCCAGTAGCCCTCGGCGACATAGCCGTAGATCGGCTTGCCTTCCTTCATCAGCTGCGGGAAGACGTCGCCGGACCAGTCGACCGGAACATCGGGCTCGACGTAGTTGAAGACCTCGGGCTCCATGACGTAGATGCCCGTGTTGACCGTGTCGGAGAAGACCTGACCCCAGGTCGGCTTCTCCAGGAAGCGCTCGACCTTGCCTTCCTCGTCGACGATCGTGATGCCGAACTCCAGCGGATTGGGCACCCGGGTCAGACAGACCGTGACCAGCGCGCCCTTCTCCTTGTGGAAATTGATCAGATCCGTGAGATCGAAGTCGGTCAGGGCGTCACCGGAGATGACGAGGAAGGCATCGTCCTTCAGCGCTTCTTCGGCGTTCTTGACGCTTCCGGCGGTACCGAGTGGCTTCTCCTCATTGGCATACGTGAGCTCCATTCCGAGCTCTTCCCCGTCACCGAAGTAGTTCTTCACGAGCGATGCCAGGAACTGCACCGTGACAACGGTCTCGGTGAGCCCGTGCCTTTTGAGCAGCCGTAGCACATGCTCCATGATCGGGCGGTTCGCCACGGGCAGGAGCGGCTTGGGCATGCTCGAGGTCATGGGGCGCAGGCGAGTGCCTTCGCCCCCGGCCATCACGACGGCCTTCATGTCGGAAGCGTCCTCCTCCAAGAGACGACGGTCTAGCCGACTTCACCCGTCCAGATTGTCCCGCACTTTTCCACCGCGGGCCATCGAGGCGATACGTCGGGACAATCGCCGAGCTCAGTCGGCCGTGGCGTCCGCACGCACCAAACGGCGGACCTGCACCACGTAAAGCACTCCTGCCCACCAATAGAGGGTTGTACCCCACCCGGCGAACGCCCATCCGAAAACAGCGGCGAGTGACGCGATCCAGCTCGTGCCGTCGCTGAGGAGCAGGAGCGGGAAGGCGTACATGAGGTTGAAGGTGGCCGCCTTCCCGAGGAAGTTCACCTGGGGCGGCGGATAGCCGTGCCGGCGGAGGATGCCCACCATCACCAGCAGCATCAGCTCCCGGGCGAGTAGGAGGGCGGTCAGCCAGATCGGAAGGATCTCACGCCAGGTGAGACCCACCAGCGTCGAAAGGACATAGAGCCGGTCGGCAGCGGGGTCGAGAAGCCGGCCGAGGCTGCTGATCTGATTCCAGCGCCGGGCCAGCTTGCCGTCGAGATAGTCGCTGATCCCGCTGAAGGCCAACACCAGGAGGGCCCAGCCGTCGCTCTTGGGGCCCCCGAACTCCGGCCTGAGGATCAGCCACAGGAAGAGCGGTACGCCGACGAGCCGCGCCATGCTGAGGATGTTGGGGATGGTGAGGACCCGGTCCGTCTGGACACGGGTCTCCTGGACCTCCACCCGGGGGCCTCCTGTGGGAAACGAGCCAACGATGCTCCCCGACCCTACCTCAACGCAAAAAAGCTCCGGCTCTCGGGCGTATGCCCGAGAGCCGGAGCTGTAAAAGGAGTTCGGCGGCGTCCTACTCTCCCACAGGGTCCCCCCTGCAGTACCATCGGCGCTGTGAGGCTTAGCTTCCGGGTTCGGAATGTAACCGGGCGTTT